>JBJTQX010000107.1:0-75238 GCA_046075855.1 Actinomycetes bacterium | reverse complement strand
GGCGAGGGCCGCACATGAGCCGACCGAGGGCGGCCGCGACTGGGGAGGACCGGCGAACCGTTGGACAGGGGCGGGCATCCTGGCTCACGAGCCCCGGAGGGCACGCTCACAGTTGCGGGTCAGCGCCGGTCTCGCACCGGCTTCCCCCACTCCTCCCCGGCGGACCCGGGTCGGAACCGCGCACACCATCCGGGGTTGTGCGCGACCGCTGTCGAACGGGCACCCTAGGGGCATGGAGCCGACCGGGTCAACGACCTCGACGGGCCGCGACGGGCGCGGGCAGTGGCACGCCGTCGCGTGGCTCGGCTGGGCGCTGGCCGCGGCCACGGCGGTACAGCTCGCGCCGAGCCCCGTCTACGTGGTCGTCGTCATCGCGATCTGCGCGCTCCTGGTCGAGACCCACGCGGCCCCGGGACCGTACCGACGCGCGTTCCCCGCGCTGCTCGCCCTCGGCGTCGCGTTCTCGCTCGTGCGCGTCCTCCTCGCCGCCCTCACCACGCACGTGGGCACCCGGGTGCTCTTCACGCTCCCGCAGGCCACCCTGCCGCGTCTCCTCGGCGGGTTCACGGTGGGCGGCACGGTCGAGACCGGCGTCATCCTCGACGCCCTCGTCGCCGGCTTCGTCATCGTCGGGGTGATGGCGGTCTTCGGCGCGCTCAACGCCGTCATGTCCCATGCCGAGCTGCTGCAGTCCGCACCGCGGGCGTTCCACGAGATCGGGATCGCCACCACCGTGGCGCTCGCGTTCGTGCCCTCGACGATCGACTCGGTCCAGGCCGTGCGCGAGGCGGACCGCGCGCGGACCGGTGGACGGGTGGTACGTCGCGGCCGGTCGCTGCGCCTCGTCGTCCCGGTGCTCGAGCGCGGACTCGAGCGGGCGGTGCACCTCGCCGAGTCGATGGATTCGCGTGGCTTCGCACACGGGGTCCCGCGCCGCGCCGAACGCGTCGCAGGCTGGCTCGGTCTCGCCGGTCTCCTCGCCCTCGGCGCCGGGTTCGTCGCGCTCGTGGGCCGGGCGGCAGCGACGGCCGCAGGGTTCGCCGCCACCGGCGGGATCCTCGTCGTCGCCGCGGTGGTCGTCGCCTCCACCGGATCCACACGATCTCGGTACCGGCGGCGGCGTGTGACCCGAGCCGACGCCGTGATGGTCGGCGTCGCCTGGATCGCGCCAGCGATCCTCGCCGGGCTGACCGTGGTCGGCGATCGTTCACTCACCTGGTCGTCCGAACCGCTCACGTGGCCGCAGGTCGGCCTCCTGCCGCTGCTCGCGCTCGCGCCGATCCTCGCCCCGATGGCCCGGCGGCCGTGGGACGAGCCGGTCGTAGCCCCGTCCGTTGCGGCGGTGGGTCCGTGAGCGCGGTCGAGTTCCGTGCGTTGACCTTCGCGTACCCCGACGGGTCGCCCGCGCTCGACGCGGTGGACCTCGCCGTCGAGGCCGGGGAGATCCTGCTCGTGCTCGGTGAGTCCGGATCTGGCAAGAGCACGCTGCTGCGCGCGGTGAACGGCCTCGTGCCGCACGCGTCGGGTGGAACGTTCGGAGGCGACGTGGTCGTCGCGGGCCGATCCACCCGCGACCACCTCCCCCGCGACCTCGCCGACGTGGTCGGCTTCGTCCACCAGGATCCGGAGGCGCAGTTCGTCGTCGATCGGGTCGAGCACGACGTGGCCTTCGCGCTCGAGAACCTCGGGCTGACCGAGCCTGCGATGCGTCGGCGGGTCGAGGAGGCCCTCGACGCCCTCGGCATCGCCCACCTCCGCGATCGCGCGCCGACCACCCTGTCGGGTGGGGAACGTCAGCGCGCGGCGATCGCGGGCGCCCTGGCGAGCGCGCCCCGCGTGCTCGTGCTCGACGAGCCGACCTCGCAGCTCGATCCCCAGGGGGCCGAGGATGTCCTCGCCGCGCTCGCCCGGCTCAACGCCGACCTCGGGACGACCGTCCTGCTCGCCGAGCACCGCCTGGAGCGCGCCGCACCGCTGGCCGACCGGGCCGTCGTCGTCGACCGCGGCCGGATCGCGGACGGACCCGGAGCCGTGGGTCCGGTGGTGGGCCGGTACCCCGGGGCGCCGAGCGTGACCCGACTGGGCCGGGCCCTCGGGTGGACCGACCTCCCGCTGACCGTGCGCGACGCACGCGCCACGGTGGCCCGACTCGGGGTCACCATCGATGCGCCGACGGCCGCCGGGCCCGCACGGGGCGAGACGCTCCGGCGCGCCCGGGGTCTACGGGTCGAGATCGGCCGGCGCGAGGTGCTGCACGGGGTCGACCTCGACGTGGCCTCCGGCGACGTCGTCGCGCTGCTGGGGCGCAACGGCGCGGGCAAGACCACGCTCCTGCGGACCCTCGCCGGGCTTGCGTCTCCCGTCTCCGGCACGATCGAGGGTTCGGCCCGGACCGCCTACGTGCCGCAGGACCCGGGCACGCTGCTCTTCGCACCCACGGTGCGCGAGGAGGTCGCCGAAACCCTGCGCCTGCTCGGTGCGGCCCGCGACGAGGGCGCGATCGAGTGCTGGCTGGAGTCACTCGGCCTCGGGCCGGTGGCCGACCGTCACCCGCGCAGCCTCTCCGGCGGCGAACGTCAGCGGGTGGCCATCGCCGCGGTCGCGGTCGGCGGCGCCGAGGTCCTGCTGCTCGACGAACCGACCCGCGGGATGGACGCGACCTCGCGCGCCGCGCTCGAACTCGCCGTCCGATCGCACGCCGAGCGCGGGGGTGCCGTGGTGCTCGCGACCCACGACGTCGAACTCGCAGCGCGGTGCGCGTCCCGGGTCACGGTGCTCGGCGACGGCGAGGTGGTGGCCGACGGCGATGCCCGCCAGGTGCTCGAGGGCTCGCTCTTCGCTCCGCAGGTGCTGCGGGTGCTCCCCCCGTTCCTCACGGTCGAGGAGGTCGAGGCGGTGGCGTCGCGATGACTGCGACGGTGGAACGCACCCCGCGGGTGGCCCTCGGTGCGAGGACCCGACCCGTCGCCGTCTACATCCTCATCACCCTCCTCGGCCTCGCGGCCTTCCTCTACCCGTTCTGGTTGCCCGGCGATGCGCTCCCCGACTCGGCGCACGCCGGTGACGCGCCCCTCATCGCTGCGCTCGTCGGGATCGTGGTGCTCGCCGCGCTCGCGCTCGAGATCCGACGGGGCACGATGAACGGGGCAACCGTTGCGATCCTCGGGGTCCTCGCGGCCAGCGCCGGGCTCATGCGCCTGCTCGACCTGCCCGGCGGGGGTTCCGGCATCTTCTTCCTCATCGTGCTCGCCGGCGCGGCGTTCGGACCGCGCTTCGGGATGCTGCTCGGGCTCGCGGCCATGGCGGTGAGTGCCCTCGTGACCGGCGGGATCGGGCCGTGGTTGCCCTTCCAGATGCTCGCACTCGCGTGGATGGGGGCCGGGGCGGGCCTCCTCGGGCTCCTCACCCAGCGGCTCCGCCCCGCGGTCGAAGTCGCAGTGCTCGCAGGGTACGGCTGGGCGTGGGGGTTCGCGTACGGCGCAATCCTCAACCTCTGGTTCTGGCCGTTCCAACGGGACGGCGGTGCGCTGTCGTGGCGGCCCGGCCTCGGGTTCGGCGAGACGCTGCGGCGGTACTGGTCGTTCTACGTGGCGACCTCCCTCGCGTGGGACGCAGCGGGTGCGCTCGCCAACGCGGCGATCATCCTCGTCGTGGGACTCGCGGTACTCCGCACGCTCCGGCGGTTCGCACATCGGCTCGAACCGGTGGTCACGCTCACCGGGAGCGGGGATCAGGTGGTGCGGCTCCACGCGGCGAAGAGCGACGCGTAGCGACCCCCCTGCGCTACGAGCTCGGCGTGCGGGCCCAGCTCGAGGATGCGGCCATCATCGATGACCGCCACCCGGTCGCACCGAGCCGCGGTGGAGAGTCGATGGGCCACCACCACCACCGTCCGGCCGGCGGTCAACGCCTCGAGCGCCTGCTCCACCTCGAACTCCGTCCCCGGGTCGAGGTTGGACGTGGCCTCATCGAGGACGAGCACCGTCGGGTCCGCGAGCGCAGCGCGGGTGAGTGACACCAACTGCTTCTCGCCGGCCGACAGGCGTGACCCGCGCTCGCGCACCTCGGTGTCGAGCCCCTCGGGGAGCGCCTCGAAGTGCTGGCGCAGCCCGAGCGCATCGACCGCAGCATCGACCTCGGTATCGGTCGCGTCCGGGTTCCCGACGCGGATGTTGTCGCGCAGGGTCCCGGCGAACAGGAAGCCCTCCTGCGGTACCACCACGATGCGCTCGCGCAGGGACCGACGGGTCGCGTCGCGCAACGACACGCCCCCGTAGCGCACCTCACCGTCGAGCGGGTCGTAGAAGCGCGCCATGAGCTTGGCGAGCGTCGACTTCCCGGCACCCGTGGGCCCGACCAGTGCGACGCGCTCGCCCGGTGCGACGGAGATCGAGACGTGGTCGAGCACCCTCGGACCGAGGGGGTGCTCCACCCCGTCGGTGTCGGGCGGCCCCCCGCCGTAGGCGAACGACGCCGCGTCGACCTCGAGCGGACCAGCGGCCGGGAGATCCACCGCACCCGGACGTTCCGGAACGGAGTTCGGGGTGTCGAGGAGGCCGAAGATCTTCGACAGCGCCGCGCCCGCGGACTGCAGCGTGTTGTAGAGCTGGCTCAGCTGCTGGATCGGTTCGAAGAGGTTCGAGAGGTAGAGGACGAAGGCCAGCACCGTGCCGACGAGCAACGTCCCCCGGTCCACGAACACCGCGCCCGCACCGACCACCACCGCGATGCCGAACACTCCGGTGAACTCCACCACCGGGAAGTAGCGGGTGGCGATGCGCACGGTCTCGATGTTCGCCTCGTACTGGGCCTCGTTCGTCTCCTCGAACCGGTCGATGAACCCGCCCTCGCGCCCGTAGGCCTGCACGACCCGCACCCCCTCCAACCCCTCCTGCAGCGTGGAGAGGTTGGTGCTGATGCGATCGCGCACCTCGAGGTAGGCCCGGTTCGAACGGCGCCGGAACCACCGGCTCGCCAGGAGCACCGGCGGCACCACGACGATCGTGCACAGCGTGAGTTGCCAGGACATGAGCGTGATGACCACGAGCGTGCCCACGAAGATGAGCACGTTCTGCACGAACATCACGAGTCCCTGCGACACCAGTTCCTGCAGCGCGTCGATGTCGGAGGTCATGCGGGCCACGAGGCGGCCGGTCTTCTCGCGTTCGAAGAAGCCGAGGTCGAGGTCGAGCAGGTGCCGGAACACCCGGGTGCGCAGCCCGCGCAGGAACTGCTCGCCGGTGCGGCTCACCGTCCAGATCACCGCTCGTCCGACCGCCGCGGCGAGGAGCGCGGTGACGAGGTACGCGATCGCAGCACGGTTCACCGCCCGACCGCTGCGTCCGACGAGACCCGCATCGACGCCGTAACGGACGATGAGCGGTCCGGCGAGCAGCGCCGCGGTCTGCACCACGAGCAGCACGGTCGCCAGGACGATCGCCCGACGCTGGGGGCGGAGGAGGCGGGCCAGGCGCACGAGCACCCGGCCGGCCGCGGCTCGATCGAGGCGGGACTCCTCGTCCACCGGCTCGCCGCTGACCCAGCCGCCCCTCACCGGGCATCCCCGCCGCTCGCGCCGACCTCGGCCCGGGCCAACACCTCGCGGTAGCGCTCGGAGGTGGCGAGCAGCTCCTCGTGGGTTCCGGACGCGACCGCACGGCCACCATCGAGCAGCACCACCCGATCGGCCAGCGCGATCGTGGCCGGGCGGTGGGCGATGATGAGGGTCGTCCGCCCCGCCATCACCTCGCCGAGCGCAGCCCGGATCTCGTGCTCCTTGGACGGGTCGACCGCCGAGGTCGCGTCGTCGAGGATGAGGACCCGCGGGTCGTGGAGCACCGCCCTCGCGATCGCGATCCGCTGGCGTTGGCCACCGGACAACGAGTACCCGTGCTCGCCGATCACCGTGTCGTACCCGGCGGGCAGCGCGCGGATGAACTCGTGCGCGCCCGAGAGGCGCGCCGCGCGCTCGACCATCTCCATCGAGGCGCCCGGATCGGAGAAGGCGATGTTGGCGCGCACTGAGTCCGAGAAGAGGAAGGTGTCCTCGAAGACGATGCCCACCTCGTCACGCAGCACCTCGAGCCGGAGGTCCCGCACGTCGACGCCGTCGAGGCACACCCGCCCCGACTGCACGTCGTAGAACCGCGGCACGAGCCGAGCCACCGTCGTCTTGCCGCTCCCGGTGGCACCGACGATCGCCACCGCCTCACCGCCCTGCAGTTCGAGGTCGAGCCGGTCGAGCACCCTCCGTCCGGTGGTGTACGCGAAGTCCACCCCCTCGAAGGTGAGCAGACCCGGTCCATCGGGGAGTTCGATCGGGTGGGTCGGGTCGGCCACCGCAGCGTCGGTCGCGAGCACCTCGTGGATGCGCCCTCCCGCGGCCGAGGCCCGCGAGGCCTGGGCGATGAGCATGCCCACCATCCGCAGCGGCCAGATGAGCATGGCCACGTAGAGGTTGTAGGCGAGGATGTCGCCGATCTCGAGGCGACCGTCGAGGACCAGGTGACCGCCGTACCAGATGATGGCGACCAACGAGATGGTCGGCAACAGGTCGATGAGCGGCATGAACCATGCGCGCATCCGCGCCGCGTCGAGCGAGCGCGCGAACACCGCATCGGCCCGAGCCGCCAGCCGGTCCCGCTGCATCCGCTCGGCGCCGAACCCCTTGACCACGCGGATACCCGAGAGCGACTCCTCGACGACCCCGGAGAGGCCAGAGAGCTCCTGCTGGAGCGCGAGGTTGACCGGCGTGATCCGGTGCGAGAACACCGTCGCGGCACGGTTGAGCAACGGGAGCAGACCCAGCGACAGGACCGCGAGCACCACGCTCTTGGCGACCATGATCACGATGACCCCGAGCATGGTCAGCAGGCTCGCCGCAGTGAGCGGAATGAGGATCACCACGTTGTTGATCTGGGCGAGGTCGCTGTTGGCCCGGGCCATGAGCTGACCCGTCTGGGCCTCGTCGTGGAACGCGAAGTGGAGCCGCTGCAGGTGCGCGAACAGCCGGGCCCGGAGGTCGGTCTCGGTGCGCAGGGCGATGCGGAACGCGGAGTACCGGCGGGTGCCGGAGGCAACGGCCTGGAGCAGACCGAAGAGCAGCATCGCGACGATGAGCACCTCCACCTGTCGGAGGTCACCGCCACGGATGCCGTCGTCCACCGCGCGCCCGGCGAGCTGCGGCACGACCAAGCGGGCGACCGTCCACGCGGCGCCGGCGGCGATCCCGGCGGTGACCCAGCGCCACTGCGGGCGCATGGCGCCGCGGATGAGGCGCCACCCGGCCCTGCGTGCCTCGCGTTCGGCGTCCACCCGGCTCCCCCACGTGCCCGGCGAGGGGTGCTCGGGCCGTGCGGCGAGGCTACCCGCCCGTTCGGCCGGGACCCTCAGCGCTCGACGTCGAGGAGCTCGGCCTCGAGCTGGTCGACCACCGCGTGCACCGCCGGGTCCTCGGGCGCGCCGACCATGACCACGACCCGACCCCCGGCCTCGCTCACCACGTGGGCCAGACGGCCGGCGAGCGCGGCGTCACCATCGGCGAGGAGCACCACCGGCGCGCCCCGGGACGACGCCTCGAGCGCGGCCGCCTCGGCACCGTGGTCGCGGCAGCGGATGCGGACCGGCGCGGATCCGCGCACCCCGGTCACCGGGAGCTCCCACCTCGGGCGGCCTCAGCCCGGTGGAGCACCGCGAGGATCTCGTCGCCGACCAGTTCGTCGTACCGCAGCAACTCGTCGCGCAACGCCTCGACGAGGTCACGGTTCGCGTCGAGCAGGGCACGCACGTCCGCCTTCGCCCGCTCGAGGATCCGCTCGACCGCCCGGCGGGCGTCGTCGTTGCCGAGCACCTTGCTCACGATGCCCTGCTGCACGGGTCCGGCCTCCACGGCCTCGAAGGAGACGAGGGTTCCAGCCATGCCGAACGATCCGACCATCTGCGCGGCGATACGGGTGGCCGCGGCGAGGTCGCCGCCCGGCCCGGTCCCCGCCTCCCCGAAGAAGAGCTCCTCCGCGGTCATGCCTCCGAACGAGATCTGGATGGAGGCGATGAGCTCGGTGCGCGTCCGGGTGTAACGCTCCTCGGTGTCCGAGTGGGCGAGCAGGCCGAGCGCGTCCTTGCGCTTCACGATGCTCAGCACCTCGAGCTTGCGGCCGACCCCCACGAGGTAGGCGACGACCGCGTGCCCCGACTCGTGGGTGGCGATCGTGCACCGCTCGTCCTCGGTGTACTCGACCGGCTGCTTGAGCCCGATCTCCTCTGTCATCTTCGCCTGGTGGACGTCGGTCCAATCCATGAACTCGCGGCCGTCGCGCAGGGCCCAGACCAACGCCTCGTCGAAGAGGTGCTCGATCATCACCGGCGAGTACCCGAGGGTGATGGCCGCGAGCTGGTCGCGACGGTCCTCCCGGTCGAGCTCGGGCACGTGGGCCTTGCGATCGAGGTAGTAGTCGATGATCTCGCGCCGACCTGATCGGCTCGGCAGGTCGAACGAGATCGATCGGTCGAACCGACCGGGGCGCAGCAGGGCCGGGTCGAGGTCGGCCGCCCGGTTCGTCGCGCCGATGACGAGGATGTTCGAGGCCGCAGGTGGGCGCTTCGCCAGTTGCCGAGCCTCCGGGAGCGCACGGTTCACGAGGTCGACGAACGCCCCCCGCAGCCGACTCCCGACCGTCGGCTCGTCGAACGACTGCATCTGCACGAGCAGTTCGTTCACGACCCCCGAGATGCCCTCGCTCATCGTCGATCGCTCGACTCCCTCCCGTCCGCTCATGCGCGAGCGGACCCCGCTGCGCGCCGCCGCGATCGCGTCGATCTCCTCGATGAACCCGATCGCGCCACCCTCCCGCCGGGCGGTGGCCCGCAGGCGCCGGAAGAACGCGCGGATCTTGCGGTTCGTCTGGCCGTAGTACATCGACTGGAACGCGCTGGCCGAGACGAACAGGAACGGCACCCCGGCCTCGCGGGCCATCGCCTTGGCCATGTAGGTCTTGCCAGTGCCCGGCGGACCCTCGAAGAGGATGGCCCGCCGGGGGTTCCCACCCATGCGGTCGCGGAACGTGCGGAACGCGAGGAAGAGGTTGAGCGTCTTCACGACCTCGTCGCGCACCGTGCCGAGACCGACGACGTCATCGAGGGTGACCGGGATCTCGCTCGGTCGGTACATGACGTGCGGCGAACGACCGGCGGCCAGCAACGGGATCACCAGCACCGCGCCGAGCACCACGATGAGCGCGACGCCCGGGAGCAGTTGCTGCATCTCCGGCGACAGGTGGATCTCGGGCCAGCGCAGTTCGAGCGGGCGCCCGGCGACGATCCGCCACGCGAGGAACGTCGCGACGATGGACAGCACCACGGCGACATCGCGGAGTCGCCGACGACGGTGCGCCTCGCGGTGCGCGGCCACGTCGGCCACGCCCCGTAGGACCGCGGTACCGCCGATGAGGCTCAGGTCATCCACGCCGTTCAGGGTACGGGCGCCGACGAGGTCCGGGAACCAGAAACCGGGGGGCCGAACGGCCCATTCCGCGCGCCTCAGGCGAGGCGCCCGTACCGCCCGCGGTAGTAGAGGAGCGGACCGGCATCCGCATCGATCCCGAGATCCAGGACTCGCCCGACCACGATCCAGTGGTCACCACCGTCGTGCACCGCATGGGTGACGCAGTCGAGGAACGCGTGCGCGTCGTCGAGGCGTGGCGACCCGTTCGGCGACCGGTGCCACGCGACCTGCGCGAACCGGTCCTCCCCCGGCGTCGCGAAGACCCGACAGACGTCCTCCTGGTGCTCGTCGAGGATGTTCACCGCGAAGCGGCCGGCCCGCTCGATGCGGGCCCACGATGCGGAGGTCTTCGCCGGGCAGAACAGCACGAGCGGCGGGTCGAGGGACACGGAGGTGAATGAGTTGGCCGCGAGGCCGACCGGTTCACCCTCGTCGAGTGCCGTCACCACCGTGATGCCCGTGGCGAAGTGACCGAGCGCCTCACGGAACTCCGGGGCGCCCGGGCCGAGTACGTGCTCGTCGGAGTGCCCGCTCACCGGCTCGCGCCCTCCGGCGCGCCCACGAGATCCAGGCGCAGGCCCTCGTGGGCGCCGAGGATCTCGGTCGTCGCGCCCTGCCCGGCGCCCTGCGCGATCGCCGCCGCGAGCAGGGCGTCGAGCGCCGCGTCGTCGTGCGACGGGCAGTGGTGGAACAGCGCGAGGCGTCGAGCACCCGATCGTGTCGCGACGAGCACCGCGTACTCCACCGCGCTGTGACCCCAGTGACGCTTGCGCTCGTACTCATCCGCGGTGTGCTGGGCATCGTGGATGAGCAGGTCGACGTCGGCGCAGAGGTCGAGCACCTCCTGGGGTACGAAGTCGTCCGGGTCACCGGGCGAGCAGCCCGGTCCGTGGTCGGGGATGTACGCGATCGCCACCCCTTCGACCTCGATCCGGAATCCCAGCGTCGGCCCGGTGTGCCGGACGGATGCTGCGGTGACCCGCGCCGGGCCGAGCGTGAACGTTCCCGGTGATCGGTCGTGGAAGCGGATGCGGCCGGCGAGGTCATGCACCGTGACCGGGAAGTACGGCGGTCCCATGAACCGGTCGAACACGTCACCGAGGGGGCCCTCGGCGTGGACCGGACCGTGCACGTCGATCTCCGAACCCGCGTGGTGCAGGGGTACGAAGAACGGCAGGCCCTGCACGTGGTCCCAGTGCAGGTGTGAGAGCAGCACGTGGCCCCGCCAGCCGTCGGCCCGACCGGCTGCCACGATCTCGTCGCCGTAGACGCGCAGGCCGGTGCCCAGGTCGAGCACGATCGGCTCCGACCCACTCGGCTCGACCACCACGCACGCGGTGTTGCCCCCGTACCGGGCCATGTCGGGGTCATCGCACGGTGTCGAACCACGCACACCGAAGAACCGGATCGAGACCGTCGCCGACATGGGCTGCGAAGGGTAGCGGCGCGCGGCCCCGGTGCGGTAGTGCCGGAACGCCCGATGTGACGAGCGCCGCACCCGCCCGCTCCCCGAGCGAGCCCGCCCGAGCACACCGACCGTCGGAACCCCGCACCACGACCCGGCGGAGCCCGACGCGGCCGGCTGGCGGCTGGCGGGGCTACGGTCGGAACCCATGACCGAGCCGCGCCGCACCACCGTCAACGGCCTCGAGGTGGCCTACCTCGAGGCGGGCCCCAGCGACGGCCCGCTCGCCCTCTGCCTCCACGGGTTCCCCGACCACGCGCCGACCTGGCGACACCTCATGCCGCGACTCGCGGATGCCGGGTTCCACGTGGTGGCGCCGTGGCTCCGGGGCTACGCGCCGACCGGCCTCGCGCCGGACGGCAACTACCAGGTCGCGTCGCTCGCGCTCGACGCGCTGGCGCTCGCTGATGCCCTCGCGGGCGACGGCGACGCGGTCATCATCGGACACGACTGGGGTGCCATCGCGACCCACACCGCCGTCGCGCACCGACCGGAACGGTTCGGCCGCATGGTCGCGCTCGCGGTTCCCCACGCGGCGGCGATGGGCGCACACCTCTTCGAGCCCGAGCAGCTCAAGCGCATGTGGTACCAGTTCTTCTTCCAGATGCCGACCGCCGAGTTCGTCGTACCGCTCGATGACTACGCGGTGATCGACACGCTCTGGCGGGACTGGTCACCGGGCCACACCCCCGACCCGGAGGACCTCCGGGCGCTCAAGGCCACCTTCGACGCGCCGGGTTCGCTGTCCGCTGCGCTCGACTACTACCGGTTCGTCCACGGCACGAAGCCTGCGGATCCGACGCTCGAGACCGTGCAGGCCGCGTTCCTCGCGCCGATCACCGTGCCCACCCTCTACCTCCACGGCGCCGACGACGGCTGCATGGGTGCCGGCATGGTCGCGGCGGCCGAACTCGAACCGCACTACCAGGCGGGGCTGGAGGTCGAGGTGGTCGCGGGAGCCGGCCACTTCCTGCACCTCGAGCAACCCGAGGCGATCAACGCCCGCATCGTGGAGTTCCTGACCCGATGAACGCACCCTCCCGCCCCCACACCGAGCGCGGCGCCATCACCATGCACACCGTGCTCGTCACCCTCACCGTGCTCGGCATCGTCGGCGTGGTCGTGGTCGGCGGCGCGCTCGCGATCGCCGGAGTCACCGGGTTCGGGATCGTGATCCTCGCGCTGTTCGGGGTGCAGGCGTTCTACGGCTTCGTGCTGTACCGACGGCTCCCGCGTGCCGAGGCCCGGGCGCAGGAACGCCCCGACGCCTGACTACCCGGCCGACGAGTCGTACGGGCGTTGGCGGGGCTTGGCGAACTCCCGCTTCGGCACCATGACCTTGCGCCGGAAGTAGCAGACCTCTTCTCCACGCTGGTTGTAGCCGAAGGTCTCGACGCTCACGATGCCCCGGTCGTTCTTGCTCGTGGACTCCACCTTGTCGAGGACCCGGGTCTCCGCGTAGATCGTGTCGCCGTGGAAGGTCGGGCGCTTGTGCTGCAGCGTCTCGATCTCGAGGTTCGCGATGGCCGCGCCGGACACATCGGGCACGCTCATGCCCAGCACCAACGAGTAGACGAGGTTGCCGACCACCACGTTCTTCCCGAACTGGGTGGCCTGCTCCGCGTACCACGCGTCCGTGTGCAACGGGTGGTGGTTCATGGTGATCATGCAGAACAGGTGGTCGTCGTACTCGGTGATCGTCTTGCCCGGCCAGTGCTTGTACACATCGCCGATCTCGAAGTCCTCGTAGTACCGGCCGAAGGGTCGCTCGTGCGTCGTCATGGGCGAGATGATGCCAGACCCCGCGGCGGCCGACCGGGTCGAGGCGACGTCAGGGGTCGATGACCTTGACCGGGACGAGGGACGGGTTCGTCGTGCCGATGCCCAACTGGCCGTAGAGGTTGTCGCCCCAGCACGACACCGCGCCCGTGGTGCGCCGAGCGCAGGAGTCGTACCCACCGGTCGTCACCGCGGTGATACTGCTCGTGAGGGTCGAGACCGCGACCGGGAGCGCCGAGTCCCCGGTACCTCCATTGCCGAGCTGCCCATCACCCCCGAACCCCCAGCACAACGCGGCCCCGGCGCTCGAGACCCCGCAGGTGGTGAAGCCCCCGGCCTCGATGTCCAACGCCCCCGCGCCCACCCCGACCACCGCGACCGGCGTGAGCCGACCGCTCGTGGTCCCGGTGCCGAGCTGGCCGTAGTCGTTCCCGCCCCAGCAGACGAGGGCGCCATCGAGGGTGCGGGCACAGGAGTGCTCGTAGCCAACGGTGATCTGGGCGACGCCACTCGCGAGATCGACCACCTGGATCGGCGCGATCTGCTCGATGAGGGATCCGTCACCCACCTGCCCCGAGAGGTTGCTGCCCCAGCAGTACGCGGCCTCAGACCGCACCGCGCAGGTGTGCGAGACACCCGCGCTGATCTGGGTCACCCCACTCGTGAACCCGCTCACCGCGACCGGGGTCGTCGCCGGGGTACGGGTGCCGTTCCCGAGCTGGCCGTTCGAGTTCGCGCCCCAACACGAGGCCGCGCCCGCGGTGGTCACCGCGCAGGAGTAAGCGTTGCCCGCCACGACCCGCGCCACCCCCGCGCCGAGCCCGGTGACCGCGACCGGGACCTTGGACTGGGCGCCGGCACCCGGTGCCCCCAGCTCACCGTCGAGGTTCGCGCCCCAGCAGTACGCGGCACCGGACCGCACCGCGCAGGTGTGCGAGACACCCGCGCTGATCTGGGTCACCCCGCTCGTGAAGCCGCTCACCGCGACCGGTCGGTTCGCATCGGTGGTCGTGTTGTTCCCGAGCTCGCCGTCGAGGTTGTAGCCCCAGCAGTACGCAGCACCGGTGGTGGTGATGCCGCAGGTGTGCGCATCCCCCGCACTCACCTGCGTGAAGTTCAGCGCGCCGGGGTTCACCGGGGTGGTGGTCGAGGAGGACGAGCTCGTCGTGGTCGTCGGGTTCGGGTCGGTGTAGTACCCGAGCACATCCACGATCACCTGCGGACAGCCCGCGTTCGCGAACAACGAGATCTGGCCGCCCGTCCCGACCTTCACCACCGTGCCGTTCGGCACGACCTGCCCGCGTACGAAGTTCAGGGTCGACGCGGTCGGCTGCGCCGCGCCCGCAGGGAAGACGGTGAGGAACCCGGAATCACCCGGCGCGGCGACGGTCACGTTGAGCGCCACCGCCGCGGCGTTCGCCGGGATCGTCGTGAGTCCGCCGGTGACCGTGAGGTTCCGCACGGCCGATAGGCACGGGGTCTGCCCGGGTTCACGGGTGTCGAGCAACCGCTTCGGCGTGACCCCGGTGAAGCCGCCGTCACCCACCGGGGAGCCACCGGCGAAGTAGCCGACCACGTCGACGACGAGGTTCGGGCAACCGTCGAACGCGAACAGCGAGATCTGGCCGCCCGATCCGACCTTCACCACCACGTTGTTCGGCACGATCTGACCGGCGCGGTAGTTGAGGTTCGATGCGGTGGGCCGGGTCGCGCCCTTCGGGTACACCGTGACGTAGCCCGGTGCGCCCGGCGAGACGACGGTGACGTTGAGGGCCACCGCGGCCGCGGTGTCGGGCACCGTCGTCGCGCCCCCGGCCACCGAGAGATCCCGGGTCCCGGTGACGCAGGGACCCTGACCGGGCTCACGCGTGTCGAGCAGTCGCCGGGGCTGCAGTCCCTCGAACCCACCGGCGACCACCGGCGTGCCGCTCGCGTAGTAGCCGACCACGTCGACCACCACGTGCGGGCAGCCTGCGTTGGCGAAGAGCGTGATCTGCTCACCGGTGCCGACCTTGACCAGGACCCCGTTCGGGACCACCTCGCCCCCGAGGTAGTTCAGGTTCGAGGCCGTCGGGCGGACTCCCCCGGTCGGGTACACGGTGAGGAAGCCACCGGCCGCCGGGGCGACCACCGTGACGTTGAGGGCCACCGCCGCCGCACCGGTCGGGATCGTCGTGGCGCCGCCGGTGACCAACAGGTTCCGGGTCGACGCCAAGCACGGACCCTGGCCGGGTTCGCGGGTGTCGAGGAGTCGCTTCGGCGTGACCCCCTCGAATCCCCCGGCGTTCGTGGTGACCGCGCCGGCCTGCGGGTCCGACGGCAGGGTGGCGACCGCAGTGATCCCGCCGAGGAGCAGCACCGCCACTGCGAGGACCGTGACCGCGCGCCGCACCACCGCGCCACTCACCCCGCCCGGTCCCCGGACCCACCGCCGCATGGTCGCGATCCTCCCACCGCCGGACCCCGCCGACAACGCGCGGTCACCCCCCGGCTGCGGCGCAGGTCGCGATGACCGCCGCGTACCGGACGTCGAGGAGCTGCTTGAGCCCATCGTTGCTGCGCCCGCTGATCGAATCGACGAGCGCGCGTCGCGCCACCTGGGAGTCGAGCAGGCCGCGGGCGACGCAGCGGAGGGAGTCGTCCGGGATCTTCCCGGGCAGCGTGTCGCGCAGGATGCGTACGAGGACATCCGCGAGGCGGAAGCACCGCTCGGCCAGCAGCGCGCCGGCGACCCGCTCGGCCGCCCGGGCACCGTCGGCATCGAGGAGCCGGGTGTACGCCTCGGAGGAGAGGATGTTGTCGGGGGTGACCCCCGCAGCGCGCAGCTCCGAAACGCCCACCGCATCGATGGAGCGTTCGACGAAGCAGCGCGCCTCAGACCGGGTGATCGGCACCGAGTCCGCCGAGTACGCGGCCATGACCGCGTCCACGTAGTCCGCGCGGGTCGGCTCCGACTTCGGGGCGGATCCGCCGCACGCAGCGAGCCCGACGACCGAGACCAGCAGGAACGCAGTGGCGATGTGGATTCGACGCATCGGGAACCTCCGGACCTCCGAGCCTAGGGGCCGACACGGGTCGGTCGGTCGCGCCTCAGTCGCCGTTCGCGTGGCGCCGGAGCAGCCCGCGGGCGATGACCGTGCGTTGGATCTCGTTCGTGCCCTCGCCGATGATCATGAGCGGAGCGTCGCGGAAGTAGCGCTCGACCGGGAGGTCGGTGGTGTATCCGACACCCCCGTGGATCCGCATCGCCTCGGTCGCGATCTCCAGCGCCGCCTCGCTGGCGAACAACTTGGCCATCCCCGCCTCCACGTCGGCTCGCCCGGTCTCCATGCGCAGCTTCGCCGCATGCTCGGTGAGCAGCCGGGCCGCCTGGAGGCGGGTGCCCATGTCCGCGAGCTTGTGCTGGATCGCCTGGTGCTCGGCGATCGGGCGTCCGAAGGTGACGCGGACCTGCGCGTATGCGATCGCTGCGTCGAACGCGGCCCGGGCCACGCCGACGGCTCGCGCCGCGATGTTGATCCGACCGACCTCGAGTGCCCCGAGGATCGCCGGGAGGCCCTGCCCGAGACCGGCGGGCCCACCGAGCACCGCGTCGGCGGGGACCCGGTGCCCGTCGTAGGCCATCTCGACCGTCTCGAGTCCCTTGTAGCCGAGCTTGCCGATGTTGCGGCTCACCGTGATGCCGCCCGATCGAGGGCCCGGCTGCTTCTCGACCATGAAGCAGGTGATGCCCTCCTCGGTGCGCGCCGCGAGCGCGACCAAGCCGGCCCGCTCCCCGTTGGTCACCCAGGTCTTCGTGCCGGTGATGACGTACTCATCGCCGTCGCGCACCGCGCGGCAGGAGATGTTGCGGGTGTCGGACCCCGCGTCCGGCTCGGACAACGACAGGCATCCGCGCAGCTCGCCGCTGGCCAACCTGGGCAGCCACCGCTCCCGCTGCTCAGGGGTCCCGGCGCCCGCGATCAGCGACGCGGCGATGTGGTGGGTGTTGATGACCCCCGAGAGCGACATCCAGCCGGCTGAGAGCTCCTCGATCACCGCGATGTACGCGAGGAGGTCGAGGCCGAGGCCGCCGTGGGTTTCGGGGATCGTGATCCCGAAGAGCCCCATCCCGCGCATCTGCTCGACGAGGGCAGCCGGGTACTCATCCGCGTGCTCGAGCGCCGAGGCCACGGGGAGCACCTCGCGCTCCACCCAACGTCGCACCGACGCGCGCAGCGCCTCGCGGATCTCCGGATCGGTGGTCGGACCGGGTACGTACGGATCGCTCACGGGCCGGAGGCTAGCGACGGGGAGGGGGTGCCGCACCGGCCCCGGGATTCGCACGGCCGGCCGGTTAGGTTGCCCACCACGATGATGCACCACACGATCATGTCGTTCCGCCGCGACCCCGACGCCGTGCGCGGCAAGCAGTTCGAGCGGGAGCTCCTGCGCCGGGTCCTGCGCATGGCCCGGCCGTACCGCGTCGCGCTCATCGGCTTCATCGTCACCGTGGTGCTGGCCGCCATCGTCGGCGTCATCCCGGCCTTGCTGTTCCGATCGCTGCTCGATTCCGCGGTCCCCGAGGGCAACGAGCAACTCGTCATCACCCTCGCGGCGGCTGCGGTCGGGGTCGCCCTCGCCAGCGCGGTGCTGTCGCTCGTCCAGCGGTGGTACTCGGCGCGGGTCGGCGAGGGCCTCATCTACGACATGCGGGTCGCGCTCTTCGACCACGTGCAGCGGATGCCGCTCGCGTTCTTCACCCGCACCCAGACCGGCTCGCTCATGAGCCGCCTCAACAACGATGTCATCGGCGCCCAGCAGGCGGTCACGGGAACCCTCGGGACCGTCGTCTCCAACTCGATCACCCTCGCGGTGACCCTCGCGGTGATGCTCGGGCTCGAGTGGCGACTCACGATCCTCACGCTGCTCGTGCTCCCCGCCTTCATCATCCCGGCCCGACGCATCGGGCGGAAGTTGCAGGTCGCGACGAGGGAGGGCTTCATCCTCAACGCGTCGATGAACAACACGATCGCCGAGCGGTTCAACGTGTCCGGCGCGCTGGTGGTCAAGCTGTTCGGCGGTCAGGACCGGGAGCGGGACCAGTTCGCGCACCGAGCCGCTCGGGTCCGGGACATCGGGGTGGAGACGGCGATGTACTCGCGGGTCCTGTTCGTCGCGCTCGGCCTGGTCGCTGCGGTCGGCACCGCGGTCGTGTACTACGTGGGGGGCCACCTGGCCATCGTCGGCACCATCAGCATCGGCACCGTCGGCGCGTTCGTGATCTACGTGGGCCAGATCTACCAGCCGCTCACCCAACTCACGAACGCTCGGGTCGACGTGATGACAGCGCTCGTCTCCTTCGAGCGGGTGTTCGAGATCCTCGACTTCCCCTCGATCGTGACCGACCCGGCCGAACCCGAGCCGCTCGACACGCCCCGGGGCCGGATCCAGTTCGAGCACGTGTGGTTCCGCCACCCCGCGCCGGATCAGGTCTCGCTCGCCTCGCTCGAGGACACCGCCGAGGGCCCCGGCTCCGAACCCTCCGAGTGGATCCTGCGCGACATCGACCTCACGATCGAGCCCGGCGAGTTCGTGGCCCTCGTCGGGCCATCGGGCGCGGGCAAGACCACCACGGCCATGCTCGTGCCGCGCGTCGCGGACGTCACCGAGGGCGCCGTGCGCATCGACGGGCACGACGTCCGCAACCTCGCGCTCGCGTCGGTGCGGGACGCGATCGGCGTGGTGATGCAGGACCCGCACCTGTTCCACGAGTCCATCCGCGAGAACCTGCGGTACGCACGCGCCGATGCCACCGATGCAGAGATCGAGGCGGCCTGCCGGGCCGCGCGCATCCATGACCTCATCCGAACGCTCCCCGACGGGTACGACACGGTGGTCGGCGAGCGCGGGTACCGGATGTCGGGCGGCGAGAAGCAGCGCATCGCGATCGCGCGGGTACTGCTCAAGGCACCCGCGGTCATCATCCTCGACGAGGCGACCTCGCACCTCGACACCGAGTCCGAACTGGCGATCCAGCGCGCGCTCGCCGAGGCGCTCCGGGGTCGGACGGCACTGGTCATCGCCCACCGGCTCTCGACGGTTGTGGCGGCCGACCGCATCGTGGTCATCGACGCGGGGCGCATCGTCGAGCAGGGGACGCACGAGGAGCTCCTCGCCCGGGAGGGGCTCTACGCGGACCTCTACCGGACCCAGGCCGACCGGGCCGAGCCCGGGGCGGACCTCTCCGTCTGACCCGAGGCGCCGCGGGCGTCCGGGCGACGCCGGCCGGTACGATCGGCGGTCCGATGTCCACCGACGACCACACCCCGGGACGGCGAGCCGCCGCACGGCACCGCCGCGACGGTCGACGGCGTCGGATCCGGACCGTCGTCGGGACCACCGCGGCCCTCCTCCTGCTGCTCGCCGGCACGGCCGGCGCGCTCGTGGCGACCGGGCGGGCGCCGTGGCCCCGCACCGAGGGGGCGGGGCCGGACCGCCCCGTCGACGTCGAGCACCCGCCGATCGTCGACCCGGCTGACCCGAGCACCCGCGACCAGCGCCGGCGGGCGCTCTCGCCCGAGGCGCCGCTCCGACTCTGGATCGCGGGCGACTCACTCGCCGGGTCGCTCGGGCCGTCGCTCGGCAACCTGACCGCGTCGACGGGCGTGGTCGCACCCGTCTACGACTCGCGGGTCTCGAGCGGACTCGCGAACCCGAGCTTCTTCAACTGGCCGAAGCACGCGGCGAGCGAACTCGCGCGGCTGCGTCCTGAGGCGGTGGCGTTCATCATCGGGACCAACGACTTCCCGATCGTGAGCGGCAAGCAGGTGCAGGGCAGCGCGTGGGCGACCGACTACGCGGCGCGCACCGAGGCCATGATGCGGCTGCTCGTCGGGCCCCAGCAGCGCACGGTGTTCTGGATCTCGCCGCCGATCGTCCGGGACACCAAGATGGCCGCCGCGCTGCGCCAGATCGGCGAGGTGCAACGCACGGTGGCGCGCCGCTTCCCCACCGTCGTGTGGATCGACGCGTACTCGCTGTTCGACGACGCGCAGGGCGAGTACGCGAGCCGCGTCGTCGACGAGGACGGGGAGACCATCTCCGTGCGAGCTGGCGACGGCGTCCACTTCTCGCCGGAGGGCGGCGACTACCTCGCACGCGTCGTGTTCGGCGAGATCGATCAACTCTGGCGGATCGAGGACCAGGCGGACCCGACCCGACCCCAACGCGTCATCGAGACGAAGGGGTCGTCGTACGTCGCCGGGACCCGACGGTCGACCACCTCGACCACGTCCACGGGCAGCTCCGGCACCACGTCGACCACCTCCGATGCGGACTCCTCCTCGACCACCACCTCCTCGACGTCGAGCACCTCCACGACCGTCCCGACCACCACGACCACCACCGCTGCGGTTCCGCAGGGCGGCGGCCGGGTCGGGCCCACCGGTCCACCGGGCTGAACCTCGGGGACCCGACACGACGCGCGGTCGCCCGCGCACGTTGGGAGGACGCGCGGGACCGTCGGTAGGCTCCCCGGCCATGACCGACCACCACGCCGCTGCCCTCGCCACCGTCGACGCTGCCGCCGCGATCGTCGACACCGCCGCCCGGACGATCGCCGAGCGATCGCTCGAGGGCGGACGCATCTCGGTCGACCTGCTCGACCAGCACCAGGTCGCGGCCTACGACCTCGCGCACGCCGCGAGCGCAGTCGCCGGCTGCCGGGTCATGCTCGCCTACGCGGAGCGGGGCGAGTACGAGGCCCGACTGTCGTACGCGTACATCGCCGACGCAGTGGCGGACCTCGCCGCGCGCATGGTCGGGCGTCAGGCGGAGTGGGGCATCGACGCATCGACGCTCGCACCACACGGTGAGTTCGTCGCACACTTCCGGTCGTCGGAGTTCCTCGAGGCCCTCGCCGAGGACGCGATCAAGCTCGGCACCGGTCCGGCCCACCTCGACGAGGAGTTCGACCTCGTCCGTGACACGTTCCACCGGTTCGCCGACGACAAGATCCGGCCGCAGGCCGAGCACATCCACCGTGAGAACGCCGACATCCCCGAGTCGATCCTCGAGGGCATGGCGGAGATCGGCGGGTTCGGCCTCTCGGTGCCCGAGGAGTACGGGGGGTTCGCGGCGGGCGGCGAGTCCGACTACCTCGCGATGTGCGTGGCCACCGAGGAGCTGTCCTGGGGTTCGCTCGGCGCCGGCGGCGCGCTCATCACGCGCCCCGAGATCCTCACGCGGGCGATCGTCACCGGCGGGACCGAGGAGCAGAAGCACGGGTGGCTGCCCCAGATCGCGTCGGGAGAGCGGATCGTCGGCGTCATGGTGACCGAGCCCGACTACGGCTCGGACGTGGCCGGCGTCAAGGTCACCGCGACACCCGACGGCGACGGGTGGCGCATCAACGGCGTGAAGACCTGGTGCACGTTCGCCGGTCGGGCCGACACGCTCATGCTGCTCGCCCGCACCGACACCGACCGGTCGAAGGGCCACCGTGGCCTGTCGGTCTTCGTGGTCGAGAAGCCGCCGGCGAGCGGTCACCACTTCGCGTTCGAGGACGGCCAGGGCGGCAAGATGGAGGGGCGGGCCATCGACACGCTCGGCTACCGCGGCATGCACTCCTACGAGGTCGCGTTCGACGACTGGCACGTGCCCGGCTCGGCGCTCATCGGAGGCGAGTCCGGTCTCGGCAAGGGCTTCTACCTGCAGATGGAGGGGTTCGAGAACGGGCGGCTCCAGACCGCGGCCCGCGCGGTCGGCCTCATGCAGGCTGCGTTCGAGGCCGGCCTGCAGTACGCCCAGGACCGTGCGGTGTTCGGCAAGGCCGTGTTCGACTACCAACTCACGAAGGTGAAGCTGGCCCGCATGGCCGCGCTGATCTGCGCCGGCCGGCAGTTCTCCTACGAGGTCGCCCGCATGATGGCCCGCGGCGAGGGCGCGCTCGAGGCCTCGATGGTGAAGGCCTACGTGTGCCGCACGGCCGAGTGGGTCACCCGAGAGGCCATGCAGATCCACGGGGGCATGGGCTACGCGGAGGAGTACGCGGTGTCCCGCTACTTCGTCGACGCCCGAGTGCTCTCGATCTTCGAGGGGGCGGACGAGACCCTCTGCCTCCGGGTCATCGCTCGACGCCTCACGGAGAACGCGCTCGCGAGCTGACCCCGGGACACGCGCGTCCCACTCATCCCCCGACCGTGGGAGGCTGTGACGGTGCCGACCACCTTCACCAAGACCGAGCGCACCCGCATCTCGGTGCTCGCGGTGCCGATGGCGGCATTCACGATCGCGCTCTACGTGGGGAACGCGCTGGCGCCGACCCTCATCGAGGAGGCGCCGCTCGCGCTCCTCGTGCTGAGCCCCAAGCTGCGGTGGTTGTTCCTCACTGCGCCGAGCGTGGACGCCATCTGGTACTTCACGATCCCGCTCGTGCGCGCGGTGGCCTTCCTCACGACCTACTACCTCCTCGGTCGATGGTTCGGCGATCGAGCGCTGCGGTGGGCCGAATCACGGTCAGGCCGCGGCCTCGCTCCGCTCCTGTGGATCGAGCGGAGGTTCCACCGGGCGCGCGTCCCGGTGACCGCGCTGTTCCCGGGCAACATCACCGCGATGCTCGCCGGATCCGACCAGATGCCGGCACCGCTGTTCTTCGGGACCGCGCTCACCAGCGTGGCCGTGCGCATCACCCTGGTCCGCGTGCTGGCCGACGTGTTCGAGCGTCCGCTCGGCGGGGTGCTCGACTGGATCTTCGACTACCAGCTGCTGCTCACCGTCGGCACCGTCTCCGCCGTCGTCCTGTGGGCGGCCTGGTCCGGACGATCGGGCGTGGGCCCCGAGGACACCCCGGAGGAGATCATCGAGGACTTCGAGGCGCACCTCGACGATCCTCCGGTCGACCCGGAACCGGTCTGAGGGTCCCCGCGCGGGGACCACGGATCACTCGGCGCTGCGCGTCATCCCGGCTCGCTCGCCGCGGCTCACGAACTTGATGGCCATCTTGCGGCTCGCCTCGTCGATCATCTCGTCGCCGAACATGACCGCGCCCTTGCGTTCGCCCTCGGTGGTGGCCTGCCGGTAGGCGTCGAGGATGTCGAAGGCCTTGTCGAACTGCTCCTGGGTGGGGGTGAACACCTCGTTGAGGATCGTCACCTGCTCCGGGTGGAGCGCCCACTTGCCGTCGTAGCCGAGCACCTTCGTGCGGTTCGTGTAGTCGCGGAACGCGTCGTGGTCCCGGATCTTGAGGAACGGGCCGTCGATCACCTGCAGGCCGTTCGCACGGCCGGCCATGAGGATCTTCGAGAACACGTAGTGGAAGTGGTCGCCCGGGTACTCGGGGATCTGCACTCCACCGGTGAGCACCGGCATCTCCATCGAGGCCGCGAAGTCAGCCGGGCCGAAGATGATCGTCTCGAGCCGGGACGAGGCCGCGCAGATCTCCTCGACGTTGATGAGCCCCCGCGTCGTCTCGATCTGCGCCTCGATGCCGATGTGGCCGCGCGGGAGACCCGCGGCCTGCTCGACCTGGGTGAGCAGCAGGTCCATCGCCACGACCTCGGCTGCCGACTGCACCTTCGGGAGCATGATCTCCTCGAGCCGCGGCCCGGCGTTGCCGACCACCTCGAGGATGTCGTAGACGGTCCACTCGGTGTCCCACGCGTTCACGCGGACGCACAGCACCGTCTCGCCCCAGTCCTGGGTCTTGATCGCGTTGACGACCTTGGCGCGGGCCGCCACCTTCTCGAGCGGCGAGACGGAGTCCTCGAGGTCGAGGAACACCATGTCGGCGCCGAGGCTCGGTCCCTTGCCGAGCATCTTCTCGCTCGAGCCGGGGATGGAGAGGCAGGAGCGACGGGGCAGGGTGCGTGTGCGTTCGGACATGGGGCGGGAGGGTAATCAGCGCGGCCACCCCCACGCCCACTCGGCTCCCGACCGGGCCGGTACCCTCCCCCCATGCCCCGGGACCTCCCGACCCACACCCTCCACGAGCTCGCCGACGGCGTGTTCGTCTGGCTCCAGCCCGGCGGTGAGTCGGGGGTCTCCAACGCCGGGGTCGTGGTCGATGAGGACGGGCTCACCGTCATCGACACGCTCATGGTTCCCGAGCAGTGGCGCCCGTTCTCGGAGGCCGTGCAGCGGCTCGGGCTCCCGGTCCGGCGGGTGGTGCTGACCCACGCGCACATCGACCACGTGGGCGGCACGAGCGCGTTCCGCAGCGCCAAGGTGCTGGCCTCCCCGATGACGAGCGAGCTGCTCGACCGGACGATGCCGCTCGACGCGTACAAGGCGTTCATGCCCGCGTTCCGCGACGGCTTCGACGAGCTCGCCGCGATCGGGACGCGCCCGGTGAGCCACATCGTCGACGACGCGGCGGCGATCACCCCACGGATCGAGGTGCTGCCCGCGTCGGGGCACACGGCGGGCGACCTCGTCGTGCTGATCGAGGACGCCGACGTGCTCTTCGCCGGCGACCTCTGCTTCTTCGGGGTGACCCCGCTCGCGTTCCAGGGCGACGTCGCGCAGTGGGTCGAGGTGCTCGATGCGATCGGCGAGCTCGCCGAGACCATCGTGCCCGGGCACGGACCGGTCGGCGGCGCCGAGGAGGTCGCGGCGTTGCGGGCCTACCTCGCGGCCTGCGTCGACGCGGCCGGGGACCCCGCCGCGATCCCGGCGGGACCGTGGGACACCTGGCTCGAACGGGACGAGCGGGATGCGATCAACGTCGAGCGGGCCGCCATGCTCGCCGCGGGCGGGGACCCCCAAGCCTTCCCGCCCTCCATGCTGCGCGCCCTCGGCCTCAGCTGACCCGCGCACCACCCAGCGCCCCCGCCCCCCGCCCCCCGCTGCTGAACTTTGTGCACTTCTGACGGTCAGGGCCGTTCGAAGTGCACAGAGTTCGGCGCTGGGAGTCGGCTGAGGTGGTCGGCGAGGCGGACGACGACGTCGTACGGATGACCGACGACGTCGTTCCAGGTGAAGCGCAGCGCCCGGAAGCCGGCGCTTCGGAGCCGGGCATCACGGGCCGCGTCCGCCCTCCGATCGACGAGCGTCGAGTGGTGGACGGCACCGTCGAGTTCGACCACGAGTCGGGCCTCGCGGAACAGACAGTCGACGCGCCCGATCCAGCCTTCGGCCGAACCGAGGTCGACCTGGAGTTCCGGTCGGGGCAGACCGGCATCAGTGCAGAGCCGGAGGAAGCGCCGCTCGAGTTCGCTCTCGGCCATGGCGACCTCGAGCACGCCGCGCTCGTCGAGGAGTGCCCGCATCCCGGCCGTGCCGAGCCTGCCGCGACGCGCCAGGACAGCGAACACCTCGCCGAGGTCGCTCGGCGTCACGAGGCGCCGGGCGAGGGCGTGGTCCACCGCTCGCTCGGCACGCTCGAACCGCACGCACCCGCACAGGTCGAACAGGGTCCGCCGGATCGACGTGACCGGGATGCCATCCATGGAGGTCACCGACGTCTGACCCAACCGCTTCGTCCGATGCACCCGGATGCCCGGGACGCGCGACTGCGCGTCGATCGGGACCAGCGCGTGGAACGGGGCGAGCGTGAACCCCGGCAGTCCGAAGAGCGCGGCTGCCGTGGTGCGGCAGGCGACCGCGCCACCTCCGACCGAGAGCACGCGTGCGAGGAGGTCGGCGCGCTCGGTGACCGGCACCCCGGCGAAGCGGTACACACCGCGCGCCACGCGTCGCCAGGATCCACTCGCCACGCGGTGCGCGATCGCGTGGTCCGACATCCCGAGGTCCTTGGCCTGGCGCCTCGTGATGAGTCCATGCTGGCGCCGGGCGATCGCGTCCATGCGGTCGTCCATGCCCCGACCGTACGGACACACCCGGACATCAACGCCCCCATCCCCACCCGACCGAAGTCTGAACTTTGTGCACTCGTGGCGGTCGGGGCCGTCAGAAGTGCACAAAGTTCGGGGCGGACGGGGCGGACGGGGCGGACGGAGCGGACGGGCCCGCTCAGGTGAGGGCGGCGCGGAGGAAGGCGACGGCGGCGTCCATGGCGCGGGCGGTCTCGGTCGGGTCGTGGACATCAGGGCGGTGGTGGTTGGCGAACGCGTGCTGCGTCCCCGGGTGCACCGTGAACTCGGCAGTCCCGCCTGCGGCGCGGATGGCGGCCTCGAGCGCGGCGGCCGCCGCCGGGTCGGCCGAGGCATCCGCCTCCGCGTAGTGGCCCTGCACCGGCCCGCCGAGGCGCGACCAGTCAGGGGCCGGGACCGGCCACGGTATGACCCCGTAGAACGGCACCGCCGCGCCGATGACGTCCCCGCGCTCGGCCGCGATGAGCAGCGCGAGCCCTCCGCCCATGCAGAACCCCATGACCCCGACCTTCGCGCCCTCGACCTCGGGGCGGGCGAGGAGCGTGTCGGCCGCCGCGCCGATGTCGGCCGCGGCCCGCTCCATGTCGAGCGCCATCATGAGCTTGGCCGCCTCATCGGGCTCTGCGGTCTCGACGCCCCGGTACAGATCGGGCGCGAGCGCCACGAAGCCGCGCGCCGCGAGGTCATCGCAGGTCTCCTCGATCTGGTCGTTGAGACCCCACCACTCCTGGATGACCACGAGGCCCGGCCCCCGACCGGCCGGCGGCAGGGCGAGGTAGCCGGAACCATCGCCCAGGAGCGGGACGAGGCCGGACATCAGTACATCCCGGCGAGCTTGGCGTGGTCCCAGGACACGACCTTCTCGGCGGTGATGCGCACCCCGAGGCGCTTGATGCCCATGGCGCGCACCCCCTCGCGGGTCGCGTCGTCCTCGATGGGCATCCAGTACTTCTCGAACACGGTCTCGCCGATGCGGTTGACCTCGTCCCGATCCTCGATGACCCGGGCCCGACCGGAGATGGACACGCCGCGCAGCTCCCCGTAGTGCTCCCCGGTGGCGACGAGCACGCTCACCCGGGGGTCCCGCTGGAGGTTCACGATCTTCTGGCTGCGGCCGTAGGTCCAGAAACAGACGTCCCCCTCCATCACGGCGAACCACATCGTGACGAGGTGCGGCGATCCGTCGGCGTTGAGCGAGGCGACCTGCAGGTCCTTCTCGACGGTGAGGTAGGCCTCGACCTCCTCCGGTGTCATGCGGATCTGCTCACGTCGGCTCACATCGGCTCCTCACCGCCCGGACCCGCACGGCACGGGACCCCACGAGCCGGAGACTACCGACGCCCGCACGGTATGGTTCCGGGCCGTGGCCACCAACCCCGACCCGCAGCTGCAGCTCTCGACGATCACCGGACGCACCCGGTCGATCGACGACTGGACCACGATGTTCCAGCTCTGCCTGGTGGTGCTGCCCGACCAGATGGAGGCCCAGCGGTACCTCCCGGTCGCCCACCGGATCTTCAAGGTCTTCGGTGACGCGGACTGCCGGGTGGCCTACGTCGTGCCGTCGACGCCCGCCATCGCCCAGCGCATCCTCGGTCGGGACGCCGAGACGACCATGACCTTCGTCGACCCGGACCGGGCCCTCGTGGACGGCCTCGGGCTCACCTCGCTCCCGGCGCTCGTCCACATCCGTCAGGACACCTCGGTCGGCGACGTGGCCGAGGGCTGGGACGCCGCCGCGTGGCAGCGCGTCGCCGACTCCATCGCCTCGGCGATGGCCTGGTCGGCCCCCGAGATCGCCTCCTGACGACCTCCGGCCCGGGGCCTCGCCGACCCCGCCCCCGGCCGCGATGAACCCCCGGGTCGACCCCGAGGGCCCCGATCCTCCGAGACGGGACCCGGCCCGGACGGAACGGCTGAAACCCAGTGATAGCGCGGGTTTCCGGGGATCCTGAGGCATGGGTCACAGGGCGGAGCGTCCCCTCGCGTCGCATCGAGGCGGTCTGAGCGCCTAGGGTCTTGGTCGTCCCGACATCCCTCCCCTTGGGTTGTCGCGTCCGTGTCCCCCTGCTGTGCAAGCCGTGTTCAGCAAGGACCAACCGAGGCCCCGAGCCACGAGCCCGAGCCAGAGGAAGGCCCCCACATGAACCTCCGGAAGACGTTCACCGCCCTCGCCGCCGCCACCCTCACCGCATCGGTGGGGCTCGCCGGCACCGCCCAGGCCGCTCCGATCGACCAGAAGCGCCGCCAGGCCGCCGCCCTCGAGGCCTCGATCGCCGCGAACGGCGAGCGCATCTCGATGCTGGCCGAGCGCCTCAACGGTGCCCGGTACCGGGTGGCCCAGGCCCAAGCCGGGATCGCGGAGGCCCAGCGCCGCACCGCCGAAGCCCAGGCGCAGACCGACCGCATCGCCGCCCTCCTCGCGAACCGGGCCGCCACGATCTACAAGGGTGCGACCACGGGCACCCCGCTCAAGGCCACGAACGTCAAGCAGGTCAACGAGCTCGGGATCCGGTCGAAGTACGCCGCGGCGGCCGCCGAGCGGGACGACGCGCTCCTCGAGATGCTCCAGCGGTCCCGGGAGGAGCTCGCCGTGCAGCGGGCGAACCTCGAGCGCCAGAAGGCCGCAGCCGCCGCCGAGCGCGACTCCGTGGCTTCGGCCCAACGCCAGGTCGAGGCCGCGAACGCGCAGCAGCGCAGCCTCCTCGGCCGGGTCAAGGGCGAGATCGCGATGTACATGGCGGCCGAGCAGGCCCGCCGCAACGCGGCGGCCCGAGCCGCGGCGCTCGCCGCCGCGCGGCGTCCGACCGTTACCGGGCGCACGCGGACCGGCAACCCGGAGCGGTTCCCCAACGTCCCGGCGCCCTCGGGTCGGGCGGCCACTGCGATCGCCTTCGCCCGCGCCCAGCTCGGCAAGCCCTACCGCTACGCGACGTCCGGGCCGAACACCTACGACTGCTCGGGCCTCACGATGGCCGCGTGGGGCGCGGCCGGCGTCTCCCTCCCGCACTTCTCGGGGGCGCAGTACCGGATGCTGCCCCACGTGCCGCTCAGCGCCATCCAACCGGGCGACCTCGTGTTCTACGGGCCGAACGGCTCGAACCACGTGTCCCTGTACATCGGCGGCGGCATGGTGATCACCGCGCCACAGACCGGGGACGTCGTGAAGATCGCGCCGCTCCGGCCGCCGATGGGTGTCGGCCGGCCCGGCTGAGCCACCGCCCTCCCACGCGAACCTGCGCGCCGGACCCGGCCCCTCGGCCGGGTCCGCTCGCGTCCCGGGGCCGTCGTCAGCCACTCAGGGGATGACGAGCATCCCGAGGTCACCCTCGATCTGCGGCCGGGGTTTGGCGCCCTGGCTCACCCGCTCGAGCCGGCCGTTCCGGAAGAGCGCGATGAGCGGGATGCTCTGGATGCCGTACTCCTCGGCGAGCGCGGGCTCCTCGTCGATGTTGACCTTCACCACCCGGTACGCACCCTGCCGCATCACCGCGATCTGCTCGACGATCGGTGACACCTGACGGCAGGGTTGGCACCACGGCGCCCAGAAGTCGACGATGACCGGCACCTCGCTGCGCAGCACCCGGTCGGCGAAGGTGGCGGTGGTGACCGTGGCCACCGGGCCCTCGGGCGGGTCCTCGGGCACGGGCTGCGATGGCACCTCGCCCGCCTCGACCGCAGTCAGCCAGGCCCGCGCCGCGCCGAGCCCCTCCATCGCGACCCCGTGGCCCATGGGGAACTCGAGGTAGGTCACCGGCACCTGCCGGGCCTCGAGGTCGCGGGCGAGCGCGCGGGCGCGGGCCACGGCGACGACCGGATCCTCGCGGCCGTGCTCGATGAGGACCGGCAGCTCGGCGATCGCCGCGTCGTCCACCGGCACCGGGAGCGGCGGGCCCGGCAGGGCCGGGCTCAGGGCGAGCACGGCCCGCGGTCGCGGTCGGTCCGCGTGGAGCGCGAGGGCGAGGGCCAGGCCGGCACCCTGCGAGAACCCACCGACCACTGCGTCGGACCGTTCGATGCCGTGCTCGGTGCAGGTCGCGTCGAGCACGGCATCGAGGGCGTCGAGTGACTCGGCGAAGCGCGCGAGGTCGGGCGCGCCGTCGGGACCCCACGTGTACCAGGCGTACCCGGGCGTGCCGGGCACGGCGATCGGCCCGCGGGGCAGGACCACGAGGTACTCCCCGTCGGCATCGAGGTACGGGAGCAGACCGGCGAGGTCGCGCTCGTCGGCCCCGTACCCGTGGACGAGCAGCAGCAGGCGGTTGGCGGTCGGCGGTGCGACGACCTCGACGTGGAGTTCGGTCATGGTCGGAGCCTACGGGCGGGCGTGGGCGCAGGGTCGGGGCATGCGTTCGCCCGCGCCCGCAGCCCCGTGCCAACATCGGCGCCGCCCGGCACCCGGCCGGTGAGCACCTGACGGGAGGTCGCAGATGCGGCTCGGCGTGAACTTCGGCTACCAGGACTGGGGCGCGAACCTCCAGGGCGCGCTCGCCATGGCGAAGGAGGCCGACTCGCTCGGGTACTCGTCGGGCTGGACGGCCGAGGCCTACGGCACCGATGCGGTCACCCCGCTCACCTGGATGCTGGCCAACACCGAGCGCATGTCGTTCGGTCCTGCGATCATGCAGATGCCCGCACGCACACCGGCGATGACCGCGATGACCGCAGCCACGCTCGACCTCATGAGCGGTGGTCGGTTCCTGCTCGGGCTCGGCCTCTCGGGTCCGCAGGTGGTCGAGGGTTGGCACGGACAGCCCTACGGCAAGCCGCTCGGCAAGACGCGGGAGTACGTGGAGATCGTGCGCACGATCCTCGCCCGCCAGGCACCCCTCGAGCACCACGGTCCGCACTACGACATCCCGTACACCGGGGCCGACGCGACGGGACTCGGCAAGCCGCTCAAGATCATCGTGCACCCGCGCCGCCCGGACATCCCGATCTACCTCGCCTCCATCGGCGAGAAGAACGTGGAGCTCACCGCCGAGATCGCCGATGGCTGGCTGCCCATCTTCTTCTCCCCCGAGCGGTACCGAGAGGCGTTCGGAGGGTCGATCGATGCGGGGTTCGCGAAGGCCGGCAACGGCAAGTCGCTCGAGAACTTCGACATCGCGCCGACCGTCACCGTGATCGTGGGTGACGACGTGGAGATGCTGCGCGGCTTCGTGAAGCCGATGATCGCCCTGTACGTCGGCGGCATGGGCGCGCGGGGGCGCAACTTCTACAACGCGCTGGCCTGCCGCTACGGCTACGAGGCGGCGGCCGCCGAGATCCAGGACCTCTACCTCGACGGGAAGAAGAAGGAGGCCACCGCGGCCGTCCCCGACGAGCTCGTCGACGAGATCGCGCTCATCGGGCCGAAGGAACGCATCCGCGACCGCCTCGACGCGTGGAAGGCCTCGGGTGTGGGCACGATGATCGTCGGGGCCCAGCAGCCCGAGGCGATCCGCGTCATGGCCGAACTCTGCCTGTAGACCACGGTGACCCTGCGCGCCGTCCTCTTCGACCTCGGTGGCGTGGTCTTCCCGTCGCCCTTCGACGCGTTCGACTCGTACGAGCAGGATGAGGGTCTGCCCGCCGGGTTCGTCCGCCGGGTCATCGCGCACAGCGCCGAGGCCGGCGCGTGGGAGCGCCTCGAGCGCAGCGAGGTCACGTTCGACGAGTTCTGCGCGCAGCTCGAGGCCGAGGCCCGTTCCTTCGGCGGCGAGATCGACGCACGCCGGCTCATGGGCGTGGTGAGCCGCGGCCTCGGTCCCCGCCCGGAGATGGTCGCGGCGATCGGTGCGATCCGGGCCGCCGGCTACGCGATCGGCGCGCTCACGAACAACTGGGCGCCCGAGGGCGCGCCGACCGATGGCGAACCGCACTCGCTCGGGCACCTCGGTCTCTTCGACGTCGTCGTCGAGTCGGCGGTCGAGGGGCTCCGGAAGCCCGATCCCCGGATCTACGAACTCACGTGCGACCGCCTCGGGGTGACGCCGTCGGAGGTGGTGTTCCTCGACGACCTCGGGATCAACCTCAAGCCGGCCCGGGCCATGGGGATGGTGACGATCAAGGTCGCCGACCCGCGGGCGGCGCTGGCCGAACTCGGTGCGTGCCTCGGACTCGACCTCGTCCCGGCCGGAGCCTGAGGACGGGACCGGTCAGACCTCCGGCGGCTGCATGACGTGCAGGGTGACGCTGCGCCGGAACTCGCCGTCGAGGTACACGCTCATCTGCACCGGCCCGTACCGCTCCACGACCGCGTTGCGCACGTCGAGCGCGAGCGGGATGGTCGGGTGCTCGTCGACGAGGAGCAGGTCGGCCGATCCGAACTCGAACGTGCCGTTGACGTCGGCGATCTCGCGACCGTCCTCATCCGCGATGTGGACCCGCAGCGAGTGCGGCCGCTGGGCCTCGATCCGGTCGAGCTCGATGACGATCGCGATGAACACGTTGATCGGCGCGGGGAGCTCGTCACGGTGGCAGCGGGTCACCCCGCCCGACGAGATGAAGAGCAGGCCCTCGCGGACCTGGGCGTAGTCGCAGAGCATCGCGGTGGTGATCTCCATAGGCGGGCGAGCCTAGGCCGCGTCGGGCGCGGGCCGGTACGCTCGCCGGGTGACGAGCGGCGACCCCGAACCCCGCGGCGCGCCCGCCCCCGGCTGGTACCCCGACCCTTCCGGGCAGTTCGCGCACCGGTACTGGGACGGCACGTCGTGGACCGGGTACGTCGACGTCGAGGGCCGCACGGCGTGGTCCCCTCCGGGCGCGACACGCCCGACCCCACCGGTCGGGACGGTCCGGAGGCCGCGGTCGACCGCCGGGCTCGCTGCCGCGCTCGGGGTCGTGCTCGGCGTCGCCGCGGGCGCGCTCGGTGCGCTCGTGCTCGCGCTCGCGCACCGCATCGCGGTGAGCGTGATCTGGGAACGGTGGAACGAGTCGCGTGACCCGTCACCGCTCTACCGCCGCCTCGACCTCGCCGACGGGTTGGTCACCGGCGTCGAGATCGTGCTCGGACTCCTCACGATCGCCGTGCTCGCCCTGCTCGCCACCTGGATGTGGCGGATCGCCGCCAACGCGCGCGACGCGGGCCGGTGGCGGTCGCGGCTCGCACCGGGCTGGGCCATCGGCGGCTGGTTCGTGCCGCTCGCCTCGCTCGTGCTCCCCTGCACCGTCACCCGCGCGTGCTGGCGGGCCACCGAACCCACCGACGGGACGCCGAGCACCCGCGAGTCCGGCCGCGTGGTCGGGTGGTGGTGGGGCACCTGGGTGGCGGGACTGCTCCTCGTGTCCCTCGGCGGGAAGGTCGACACCCGGACGGCGACCTCGTACCTCGAACTGCGTGTGAGCGACACCGTCGAGGCGGCCGGGGCCGGGGTGCTCCTCGCCGCAGCGCTGCTGCTCCGGGTCGTCGTGCGCCGCATCACCGATCGGCAGCGGTCGCTCGCCGCAGCCTGACCGAGCCGGTCCACGCCGTACCCGGGGAGGGATTCGAACCCTCACGCCCCGAAGGGCCGGCGGGTTTAAGCCGCCTGCGTCTCCCGTTCCGCCAACCGGGTGGGTTCGGTCAGGGTAGGCGGCGCGGCCGGCGCAGGGCCCGGGACCGGGCCGGGCAACACATCTCCGAGGGCTGCGTCGAGGAGGGCGAGCCGCAGTCGCGGCCGCGCCGCACCGCGCACGCGGTTGGCCACGAGCACCCCCTCGACCATGTCCTCGAGCACGGCGGCGAGGGACCGATCACGCACCCGGACCGCCACGATGGCACCCCCGGGGAACCGCCGGATCGACCGGTTCGCGCCGGGCAGGCGCGGCGGGCTCCGGAAGGCCGGTACCTCGAGCCCGGCCGCACGCGCGGCGGTGCCGAGCGAGCGGGCCGCAGTGGCGAAGCGGAGTGCGGGGACACCTTCCACGTCCCGGAGGCTCGCACGCGGGTGTGACAGGCGCGCCCGGCGGGGCGGACCGCTCCCGCCACTAACCTCGCCATCGTGCGCGCGACCGACCTCGGACCGCCGACCCGGTCGCGGCGTGAGCACGACCGGGAGATCCTGCGCCTCGCCGGACCCGCCCTCGGGGCACTGGCCACCGAGCCGCTGTACGTGCTCGTCGACACGGCGATCGTCGGGACCCTCGGGGTCGCGGCGATCGGCGGTCTCGCCGTGGCCGGGATCGTGCTCACCGCGACCTTCGCCATCTTCAACTTCCTCGCCTACTCCACCACCGCGGCGGTGGCCCGCCGGGTCGGGGCCGAGGACCGGCGGGCGGCCGCGGCCCGGGGCGTGGACGGCATGTGGCTCGCCGCGGGCCTCGGCCTGCTGCTCGCCGTGGTGGGGATCCTCGCCACCCCGTGGATCGTGCGGGTGATGGGGGCATCGGCCGCCGTCGCCCCGGACGCCCGCACGTACCTGCGGATCAGCCTCCTCGGTGCGCCGGCGGTGCTCCTCGCGCTCGCCGGGGCCGGGTACCTGCGGGGACTCCAGACCACCCGACCGACCCTGTGGATCGCGCTCGGGGCGAACGCGCTCAACCTCGTGGTCGAGGTCGTCCTCGTGTTCGGCCTGCACCTCGGCATCGCCGGGTCGGCCGTCGGCACCGTGCTCGCCCAGACCGCGGCCATGGCCGTGTACCTCGTCATCGTCGGCCGCTCCGCCCGAGCGACCGGCGCCCGGTTGGTACCGAGCCTCGCCGGCATGCGGGCCACGGCGGTCGTGGGCGCCCACATCGTCGTGCGCACCGCGAGCCTGCTGCTCGCCCTCCTCACCGCGACCGCAGTCGCCGCCCGCATCTCCGACACCGCACTCGCCGCGCACCAGATCGCGTTCCAGGTCTGGATCTTCCTCGCGCTCACCGTGGATGCGATCGCGATCGCCGGTCATGCGATGGTGGGTCGGCTGCTCGGCGCCGACGACCCGACCCGGGCCCGCACGGCCGCACGCCGCATGCTCGAGTGGGGTGTGGTCACCGGGGTGGTGCTCGGACTCCTGCTCGCCCTGCTGCGATCCCTCATCGTCCCGTGGTTCACCGACGACCGCGCGGTGCAGCACCTCGCCGAGCAGGTGCTCCTCGTGGTCGCGGTCATGCAGCCGGTGAACGCCGCGGTCTTCGTGCTCGACGGGGTGCTGATCGGCGCCGGTGACGCCCGCTACCTCGCCGTGGCCATGGCGGTCGCGTCGCTCGGCCTCTTCGTGCCGCTCGCCCTCACCGTGCTGGCGCTCGACCGCGGGCTCCTCGCACTCTGGGCGGCCCTGGTGGTGCTCATGGTGGCGCGGCTCCTCGGGCTCGGCATGCGGTACCGGGGTGACCGGTGGCTCGTGACCGGGGCAGAGCGCGGCCGCGCGTGACGGCCGGAGCGCATCGGCCCGCCTCCCGGATCCGGCCGCCCCGGCGGTGCCATCGGACGGCGGAGTTGCGGCGGCGCCGGATGCGCGGTTTCCTAGGTCCGTGAGCCTCGACCCCGACGACGAGATCGCGAGCCCCCGCGTCCCCCGGCCCGCGCCGGTGACCGTCGAGGTCGACGAGGCCGAGGTCATCGACCTGGGTCCGGCCGAGGCGGCCACCCCCACCCGTGCCCTCGTCCCCGTCCCGCCGCGACCCGCACGCGACCAGCCCGACCCGGAACCACCCGACCGGGCCATCCGGTTCGGCGACGTCGATCCGTGGGGTCGTTCCGAACGCATGCGCACGCTCGCCCGACGCCTCTACGACCCGATGTACCGCTACTGGTTCCGGGTGGAGTGGGAAGGGCTCGAGCACATCCCCGCCGAGGGCGGCGCCCTGCTCGTGTCGAACCACGCCGGGGCCATCCCTTCGGACGCGCCCGCGATCATGCATGGGATCGAGACGGAGCTCGGTCGTCCGGTCTACGGGCTCGCCGAGTACCTCTTCCGTGACCTCCCGGGTGTCGGCACGCTCTGGTCGCGGGCCGGGGGCGTGACCGCGCACCCCGACAACGCGTACCGGCTGCTCAAGGAGGACCAGTCCCTCGTGCTCGTGTTCCCCGAGGGGACGAAGGGCACGGGCAAGCTCTCGCGCGACCGGTACCGGCTCGCCCGGTTCGGGCGCGGCGGGTTCGTCGAGATCGCCATGCGCGCCGGGGTGCCGATCATCCCCATCGCCGTGGTCGGGGCCGAGGAGTCGATGCCGATCCTCGTCAAGAGCCGGCGGCTCGCCAACCTCCTCGGCATCCCCTACGCGCCGCTCACCGCGAACATGCTGATGTTCGGCCCGCTCGGACTCGTCACGTACCTGCCCGCGAAGTTCCGCATCCGGGTGCTCGAACCGGTGCACTTCGCGGCCGAACCCGATCAGGAGCGGTACTCACGGGCCAAGGTCATGGACGCATCCGAGTCCATCCGCACCCGCATCCAGGACGCGCTCTACGACATGCTGCGCACCCGCCGCAGCACCTGGTGGTGAGGGGGATGCGCATCCTCGTCACCGGCCTCGGCACGTTCTGGGGCAGCCGGCTGGCCCAGGACCTCGAGCGGCGCGACGACGTCGAGGTGATCGTCGGCCTCGACACCGATGAGCCACGGCTGCCCCTCGAGCGCACCGAGTTCGTCCGGGCCGACTCGGACTACTCGATCCTCCAGCGGATCGTGAAGGCCACCCGGGTGGACACCATCCTCCACACGCACCTGCTCGTCGACTCGACCGAGCACAGTGCGCGCCGCATGCACGAGGTCAACGTCATCGGCACCATGAACCTCCTCGCGGCGGCCGGCGCGTCCGGGAGCACCGTGCGCAAGCTCATCGTGAAGTCCTCGACCCTCATCTACGGGGCGGGCAAGCGCGACCCCTACTTCTTCCGCGAGGAGATGGAGCGCACCGCGCCACCGCACACCGAGGTCGAGCGGTCGCTGCTCGAGACCTCGGCCTTCGTCCGCGACTTCGCGGTCGACAACCCGCACGTCATCGTGACGAAGCTGCGCTTCGCGAACGTGCTCGGTGACGACATCTCCTCGCCGTTCGCCCGCTCGCTGCGCCTCCCCGTGGTGCCCGAGGTGCTCGGCTTCGACCCGCGCTTGCAGTTCGTGCACGAGGACGACGTCACGGGCGCGCTCGCCTTCGCCACGACCCACGACGTGCCCGGGGTCTACAACGTGGCCGGCCGCGGCACGATGCCCTGGAGCGAGGTGTGCCGGGTCATCGGGAAGCGCCGGCTCCCGCTGCCGCCCTTCCTCACGAACTGGGCGGCCGAGCCGCTGCGCATGACCCGGGTCGTCGACCTGCCGCCCGAGGTGCTCGACCTCCTGCGCTACGGCCGGGTGGTCGACACCCGGGCGTACCGCCGGGCCGGGTTCGAGTACCGCTACACGACTGCGGCCACGGTGAACGCGTTCGCCCGGAGCCTCCGCCTCGAGAGCGTGGTGGGCGACAACAACCCGAGCTACCGCTACGAACGCGACGTGGAGACCTTCTTCCGCCACTCGCCCGCCGTCGTCCGAGAGGGGAACTGAATGCCGGTGCACGTCGAGCGACGCGGTCGGGTCGAGGTGCTCACGATCGACGACGCCGAGCGTCGCAACGTGCTCTCCGATGAGCTCGTGGCGGGCATCGTCGCGGCGATCGACGCAGCCGAGGCCGACGAGGGTGTCGGGGCGATCGTGGTCACCGGCGCGGGGCGGGCGTTCTGCGCGGGCGCGGACCTCAGCGACCTCGCGGCGATGGGCAGCGGCGCACGTGAGCCCGGTTCGGTGGTCGGGGTCTACGAGGGGTTCCTCCGGGTCCTCCGCTCTCCGCTCCCGACGGTCGCCGCGGTGAACGGTCCTGCGGTGGGCGCTGGGTTCAACCTCGCGCTCGCGGCCGACCTGCGCATCGCCGGGGAGTCGGCGCGTTTCGACGCACGGTTCCTCCAGATCGGCATCCACCCGGGCGGCGGGCACACCTGGCTCCTGGACCGGGCGGTCGGACCGCAGGCTGCGGCGGCGATCGACCTCTTCGGCGAACGGCTCGACGGCGCAGCGGCAGCCCGGATCGGTCTGGCCTGGGAGTGCGTGTCCGACGCGGAGCTGCTCGACCGAGCCGTGGCGCATGCGGCGCGGGCCGCCGAGGCGCCGCGGGAGCTCGCGATCCGTACGAAGGCGACGCTGCGGCGAGCCCACGCGACGCCCACGCACGACGAGGCGCTGGCCCACGAACTCTCCGACCAGGTCTGGTCGTTCGGCCAGCCCTGGTTCGCCGAGCGCACCGGCCGCTGACCCGAGCCGACCCGCCGGTCAGGCTCCGAGGAACCGCGCCGCGAGCTCGTCGCGCCGGGCGAACCACTCGTCGGCCACCATGGCGTACCGCACGTGGTCCTCGAAGGTCCCGCGGATCTGCAGGAGCTCCCGGGCGGTGCCCTCGTCACGCAGGCCGAGCTTCGCGGCGACCCGACGGCTCGCCGCGTTGCGGGGGACCACGGCGGCCTCGAGCCGGTGGAGCGCGAGCGATTCGAAGCCGAACCGCATGAGCAGCACCACCGCCTCCGGCGCGATGCCCCGCCCTGCGTGAGCCTCGGCCACCCAGTAGCCGATGTAGGCGGACTGGAACGGCCCACGCTGCACGCTGCCGAGGCTCACCTCGCCGACGAGCTCCGATCCGACGAACACGCCGAACCCGTACGCGGCGTCGAACTGCCGCTGTCGATCCCACGCAGCACACCGGGCCCGGAACGCGCTCCGGTCCGTCGCGGCGTCGGCGGTTCCGAACTCGGGCAGCGGCTCCCATGGCTCGAGCCACGATCGGTTGGCGAGGCGCACGTCCCGCCAGTCCTCGAAGTCGGCGTCCCGGAGGGCGCGCAGGAGCACACGCGGACCCTCGAGTTCGCTGTGCCTCCGCCCGACCGCACCGATCGCCATGGCTGCCCTCCGCAGATCGCCGACCGTCAGGGTAGCGGCGCCGCGGCACCCTTCGGTCCGGGAGGGGACGGAGTGCCGGGGTCGTAGGCTGGGGCGCCATGCCGACCCCTGCGCCCGAATCCGACCGACTCGTCTGGCTCGACCTCGAGATGACCGGCCTCGACGTGCGGCGGCACGTCATCGTCGAGCTGGCGATCATCGTGACCGACCTCGAGCTCCGCCCGCTCGACGACGGGATCGACCTCGTAGTGCACGCGTCCGACGGGGAGCTGGCGGAGATGGACGACTACGTGCGCACGATGCACACCCGATCCGGGCTGCTCGAGGAGATCCGGGCCTCCGAGATCTCGGTGGCCGACGCGCAGTCCCGGGCCCTCGAGTACCTGCGCGCGCACGTGCCGACGCCCCGGTCGGCTCCGCTCTGCGGGAACTCCATCGGCGCGGACCGGCGATTCCTCGATGCGCACATGACCGCGCTCGAGGAGTACCTGCACTACCGCAGCATCGACGTGTCCTCGCTCAAGGAGCTGGCTCGTCGCTGGAACCCGCCCGTCCACCGCGCCCGCCCCGACAAGGCCGAGCGCCACCGCGCGCTCGGGGACATCCTCGAGTCGATCGCCGAGCTGCGGTACTACCGCGACCACTTCCTCGTCCTCGCGCCCGTCCCGACCGCGGACTGAGGCGGGTCAGGCGCTCGGCATCTCGCCGGAGGCCTGCAGCTCCCGGATCGCCCCGAGCACGGTCGTCACCGACCGCTCGCGCGCGTTGTGCCCCATGAGCCCGAACCGCCAGGCCGTGCCCGCGAACGCGCCCAGCCCACCCCCGACCTCGATGCCCCAGCGCTCGAGCACCGTGCGGCGCAGCGACGCCTCGTCGGACCCCTCAGGCAGCCGCGCGGTCGTGAGCTGCGGGAGCCGGTGGCCCCCGCGGGCGAGCAACGTGAACCCGAGGTTCTCGAGTTCGGCCTGCAGTCGTCCACCCGCGGCCGCGTGCCGGGCCCACGAGGCCTCGAGGCCCTCGGCGAGCAGCACGCCGAGCCCGGCGTGGAGCGCCACGACCATCGAGACGGGCGCGGTGTGGTGGTACTTCCGGGCCGCCCCCACGTAGTCGCCGATGAGCCCGAGGTCGAGGTACCACGACTGCGGCGGGGTCGTGCGGGTCCGGATGCGCTCGACCGCGCGGTCCGAGAACGTGACGGGCGCGAGGCCCGGCGGGACGCCGAGGCACTTCTGCGTGCCCGAGTAGCACGCGTCGACACCCCACGCGTCGATCTCGACCGGGATGCCCGCGAGCCCGGTGACCGTGTCCACGAGCAGGAGGGTGTCGGTGTCCTGCAGGGCCCGGAGCGGCGCGATGTCCGAGCGCACACCGGTCGAGGTCTCGGCGTGCACGACCGCGACGAGGCGGGCGTGGGCTGCGGCTCGCTGAGCCTCGAGGAGCGCCTGCGGGTCGACGGGCTCGCCCCACGCGGCCTCGACCCGGATCACCTCGGCCCCGCTGCGACGGGCCACCTCGCACATGCGCTCCCCGAACACGCCGTTCACGCCGACGATCACGGTGTCGCCCGGCTCGACGAGGTTGACGAAGCAGGCCTCCATGCCGGCCGAGCCGGTCCCCGAGATCGGCAGCGTGAGCGCGTTCGTCGTGCGGAACGCGGCGCGCAGCCGGTCGCTCGTCTCGTCGAGGATCCGGAGGAACTCCGGGTCGAGGTGGCCGAGCAGCGGCTGGCCGAGCGCGGCGAGCACCTCGGGGTACGCGTTCGACGGACCGGGTCCGAGCAGGAGGCGATCGGGCATGCCCGCGGTGCCGGTCATGTCGCGGGGCGCGCAGCGGGCCCGTTGAACATCCACCGGATGCCGAACCGGTCGAGGCACACGCCCCAGTACCCCCAGAACGTGTCCTGCAGCGGCGCCATCTCGGTCGACCCCTCGGAGAGCCGGGCGAACAGCCGCTCGGTCTCCTCGCGGGTGTCGGGTTCGAGGTTGATGGTCACGTTGTTGCCGACGCGCAGGTCGTGACCCATCGACTCGAGCATGTCGGTCGCCATGATGACGTGGCCGCCGAGGATCGGCAGCTCGATGTGCATGATGCCGTCGAGGTCCGACTCGGTCATGGTCGCCGGCATGCCCGGCACGTCGCGGTTGCGCAGCACCGGTCCCCGGAACTCCGTGCCGAACACCTCCCGGTAGAACTCGAACGCCTCGAGGGTGTCGCCCATGAAGTTGAGGTAGGTGCTCACACCGGCCATGGGGCGACCGTAGCCGTCCGACTCAGCCGACGGCGAGGCGTCGGACGATGCCGTCGAGGATGTCCGACTCGGATACGAGCACCTCGTCGTAGCCGAGCACGCGCAGCACCGAGACGAGCACGATGCACCCACCGACGATGACCGGTGCCCGCTCGGCCTCGAGACCCGGGTTGTGCCGGCGCTCGGCGACGGACTCCGTGGCGAGGGTGCGGAAGACGTCCTCGGCCGCAGCCCGGGTGATGCGGAAGCCGTGGATGCGATCACGGTCGTACTCGGCCAGGCCCTGCTCGACCGCGGCGACCGCGGCGACCGTACCGGCGAGGCCGACCAAGGTTGCGGCCTCGCGGACCCCGGGCACCTCACGCACGACGTCGGTGAGGTGCTCGCGCACCACGTGCACCGCGTCGGACAGCTCGGCGGCGGTGGGGGGATCACCGTGCAGGTACGCCTCGGTGAGCCGTACACACCCGGCATCGATGGAGATGAGGCCGGCGGGGGTGTCGGTGCCGACGACGAACTCCGTCGAGCCACCACCGATGTCAACGACGAGGTAGGGCGCGGGCGCGTCGAGGCCCGCGGTCGCGCCGAGGAACGAGAGCGCGGCCTCCTCCTCGCCCGAGATGACGTCGACCGGCACGCCGAGCGCGGCCTCGACCGCGGCCACGAGGTCCTCGCGGTTCGCGGCGTCGCGCGCCGCGCTCGTGGCCACCGCCCGCACCTCCGTCGCGCCGCAGCGGTCGATGACCTCGCGGTAGGTGCGCAGGCACGCCGCGACCCGTTCGATGGCCGCCGGGGCCAGGCGACGGGTCGCGTCCACCCCCTCGCCGAGCCGCGTGATGCGCATGAGGCGCTCGACCGTGACGACCTCGACATCGCGCGCCGCACCGCCCGGCGGCACCTCCACGTCGGCCACGAGGAGCCGGGTCGAGTTCGTGCCCATGTCGATGGCCGCGACGCGCCTCACGGTCGATCCCCCGGTGCCGCCGCGGCCGCCTCGGCGGCCAGGCGGTCGAGGACCCACTCGCCGACCGGGTCCTCGCCCCCGGCCAGGGTGTGGGCGAGGTGGGCGTGGAGGCACTTGACGCCGCGGCGGGTCCCGCCGACGCCACCGTACGGGCGGGGCCCGACGTGCTCGGCCGGCAGGTCGGCGTCACGCGCCGCGGCGTACCGCCGGTGGGCGTCGTCGAGCGCGACCGGGTCTACCGCGGCCTCCGCGGCGCGCACCCCGCCGGCCGCCTCGAGCGCGCCCACCCGCCGCACGAGGTCCGGATCGACGAGCCAGTAGCGGGTCGGCATCGGCGTGCCGTCGTTGAGCAGGGGCGCGTTGCGCAGGACCACCGGACGGCCCGCGAGCGACCGGCGGGCAACCTCGAACTCGGCCTGGGGGGCTCGCCCGAGCAGCTCGGTCACCGCGTCGCGGTCCTCGGGGCTCGCGGGGACGATGGGCACGGGCCGGAGTGTACGGCTGCGACCGACGAGCGCCCCGAGCTGCGGGTCAGGGGGTCGGCGTCGCCGACGGACCGGCGGGCAGCACCGAGTAGGGCTGCTCGCCGGGCCGGACCATGCCGAGCTCCTCGCGGGCGCGGCGCTCGATCTCGGCGGGTGTCTCCAACACCTTCCGCTTGGCCTCGAGCTCCGCGGTCTCCCGCTCGAGCATCCGCAGCCGTTGCTCGGCCACGGCGAGGCGGTGACGCTGGTGGACCCAGGTCCGGATCGGTCCCAGCGCGACGAAGGCGACGAAGCCCAGCGCCAGGAGACCGGTCAGCACGCGCCGACGTCGGGTGGCGACGGTCGCCGACGTCGCATCACGCTCACGCGCCGGAGCCCGCCGGACCGGGCGCGTCGCGCCGACGGTGGCGCTCACCCCCGGTCCCCCCCGAGGCCGCGGGCCAGCGCGGCGAGGCCCCGGTAGGTCGCGGCGTCCTCGAGCGCGTCCTCGATGCGCAGGAGCTGGTTGTACTTCGCGACGCGGTCGCTCCGGGCCGGGGCTCCGGTCTTGATCTGCCCGCAGTTCGTCGCGACCGCGAGGTCGGCGATCGTCGTGTCCTCGGTCTCACCGCTGCGGTGCGACATGACCGAGGTGTAGCCGGCACCGCTGGCGAGCTCGATCGCGTCGAGCGTCTCGGTGAGCGTGCCGATCTGGTTCACCTTGATGAGGATGGAGTTCGCCACCCCCGCATCGATCCCGCGCCCCAGACGCTCGACGTTCGTGACGAAGAGGTCGTCGCCCACGAGCTGGACGCGGTCGCCGACCGCGGCGGTGAGCGCGGCCCAGCCGTCCCAGTCGTCCTCGGCCATGCCGTCCTCGATGGAGACGATCGGGTACCGCCCACACAGGTCGGCGAGGTACCCGGCGAACTCGGCCGAGGTGTACTCGTGCCCCTCGCCGGCGAGCACGTAGCGCCCGCCCTCGAAGAACTCACTCGACGCGGCGTCGAGCGCGATGGCGATCTCGGTGCCGGGCGCGTAGCCGGCCCGTTCGATGGCTTCGACGAGGAGCCGCACGGCCTCCTCGTTCGCCGGGAGGTTCGGGGCGAAGCCGCCCTCGTCGCCCAGCGCGGTGGCCAGCCCCCGATCGTGGAGGATGGCCTTGAGCGCGTGGTACGTCTCGGTGCCCCAGCGCAGGCCCTCCCGGAAGGAGGCCGCGCCGACCGGCATGAGCATGAACTCCTGGAGATCCACGTTGCTGTCCGCGTGGGCCCCGCCGTTCAGCACGTTCATCATCGGCACGGGGAGCACCCGGGCGTTCGTGCCGCCCACGTACCGGTAGAGCGGGAGGTCGGTCTCCTGGGCCGCGGCCTTGGCCACCGCGAGCGAGGCGCCGAGGATTGCGTTGGCGCCGAGCCGGCCCTTGTTGTCGGTGCCGTCGAGGTCGATGAGGGTGTGGTCGATGACCCGCTGGTCGAGCGCGTCGAGGCCGAGGAGCGCGTCGCCGATCTCCTGCTCCACGTGCTCGACCGCCCGGCGTACGCCCTTGCCGAGGTACCGCTCGTCGCCGTCCCGCAGCTCGGCGGCCTCGTGCGCCCCCGTGCTCGCGCCGCTCGGCACCGCCGCCCGTCCGCGGGCGCCCGAGAGCAGCTCGACCTCGACCTCGACGGTCGGGTTGCCGCGGGAGTCGAGGATCTCGCGGCCGGTGACGTCGGCGATGGCGCTCACGGTGTTCCCTCTCAGCCCGACGGGGCTGTTGCTCGTGTGGTGTGAGCGACGAGGGTACCCGCCTGTTACCGACGGGCCGCGGCAACCGGGGCCCGGCCGGGCCCGATCAGGCGGGGGGCGCCCCGTGGCGCGGCTGGCTCGCCGGTCCCCGCTCGATCCGAGCGAGGCGCCGCCAGAGCACGTCCGGGGCGTGGCGTCGGACCCGGATCGCAGCACGGGTGCCCCGACCCGGGAACGCGAAGACCTCGCCCCGCTCGAGGGCGGTCTCGGCGGCGTCGAGCACCTCGGCGGCCCGGATCGACGGCTGGTCGCCGATGGCCCGGGGATCGGCGGCCCGGATCCCGTCGAGCATCGGCGTGTCCACCGGCGGCGGGCACACCACGACGGTGCGCACCCCCCGACCCTCGAGTTCGTGGGCGAGCACCTCACCGAAGGCGACGACGGCGAACTTCGACGCGTCGTAGGCGCCGAGGCGGTAGGAGGGCACCCAGCCGGCCATGGAGGCGAGCAGCACGATGTCGCCACGGCTGCGCTCCACCATGCCGTCGACCACAGCCTTCACCGCGTGCACCGTCCCCAGGTAGTTGACGGTCATCACCCGCTCGATGTCGACCGCCGGCTGCTCCACGAGCGGACCCGGCAGGCAGATGCCCGCGGCGTGCACGAGCCGATCGACCGGACCCGACTCGGCCGCGACGCGGGCCACGCAGTCGCCGAGCGCCGCGGCATCGGTGACGTCGACCACGTGGGTCGAGACGTTCGGCGAGTACCGGCGGGTCACCCCGAGGCCGTCGGCGTCGAGGTCGAGCGCGGCCACCTGCGCGCCCTGGGCCGCGAGCCGCTGCGCGGCGAGCCGGCCGATACCGCTCCCGGCCCCGGTGACGAGGGCGACCCGCCCGCGGAAGGTCACCGGGCCCCCGCGGCGGCCGGCGCCCCGGGCTCCACGACGGTGGCGTCGCCGAAGGTCATGCGCACGTGCCGCATCGAACCGCCCATGAGCGCGTGGCGCGGGAACCCGAGCGACCGGAGCTCGCCGGCGATGACACCCGTGCCGAGCTCGACCCGGACACCACCGGGACGGCCGCGCGAACCCGAGCCGTCGAGCCGCCACGGCGTGCAGCGCAGCACGCCGTCAGCGAACGAGTACGCGTCGAGGCTCGTGTCGGGCACCCGGGTCGGCACCCCGCGTGCGATGGAGAGCCGGACCGCCAGCGCGCCGTCGACGTGCAGCGTGCCGACGTCGCGGCGGCGACCCTCGTCGATGTCGATCTCGGTGACGAACTTCGGGAAGCCCCAGATGCCGCGCCCGGCCGCGCAGGTGAACGGCTGGTTCACCGGGAGCTGGTGGATGAACGCGCCCGTGTCGCGACGGTCGTCGCTGCCCGGACGCCGGACGATGAGCGCGACCACGAACTCGTGGTACGGACCGAGGTCGCCGTCGATGTACCGCACGAAGCCGAGGCTGGCCAGCGCACGCCGCCCGGGCAGCGGTGCGGGCTCGAGGCCGCTGTACGCGATGAGGTCGCGAGCTGCGGTGTACGGCACCGCGAACGTGGAGAACCAGGTGCGGGCCTCGCGGATCTCGACCGGGGTGCGGACCTCGTGGCCCGCGACGTCGTAGGTGGTCACGCCGGGATTCGAGCACGCCGCCGCGGCCGCACGCCACCCGCCGGGTCGGGCTCAGGCGGAGGGGTCGGCACGCCGCCAGAGGTCGCGGGCCACCGCGGGCTCGAGCCCGCGCAGGGCGTGGCCCTCGGCCTCGGCGAGGGCCTCGGTGGCCCGGAAGCGATCACGGAAGCGGCCGGCCCAGCCCCGCAGCGCCGACTCGGCGTCGACGCCCTCGGTGCGGGCCACCGCGACGGCGGCCGCGAGGAGGTCGCCCACCACGACGTCGTCGTCGATCGTCGCCGTCCCACGCAGGTGTCCGATGGCGACCTCGAGGTCCGCCACGGCCGCGTCGCGGTCGGGCGGCGCGAGCCCGACCGTGGCCGCCTTGCGGAAGAGCTTGAGCGCGTAGAGCAGCGAGGGCAGGGCCGGGCTGATGCCGTCGACGATCGACTCGGTGCCCTTCTCCTCCTGCTTGATGACCTCCCAGTTCGCGAGCACCTCGTCGCTGCCCGCGACCTCGACCGCGCCGAACACGTGCGGGTGCCGTCGCACCAGCTTGTCGTGGATGCCCCGGGCCACGTCCGCGAACGTGAACGCGCCGGCCTCGGCCGCGAGGATCGAGTGGAACACGACCTGGAACAGCACGTCGCCCAGCTCGTCCTCGAGCCGGGCGTACGCCTCGAGGTCCACCGGGCCCGCGGGCGCGGCAACCGGGAGCGCCTCGAGCGTCTCCACCGTCTCGTAGGCCTCCTCGAGCAGGTAGCGCACGAGCGAACGGTGGGTCTGCTCGGCGTCCCACGGGCAACCGCCGGGACCGCGCAGCCGTTCGGCGAGCGCGACCAGGCGCGCCGTCTCCCCGGCGATCGCAGCGCCGCCGGTGTCCACGTACGCACTCGTGAGATGGTCCGGATCGACCACACGGTCGAGGTCCGCGAGGGGCACACGGGTCACCGCCTCGTCCGGCAGGCCGAGGCGCTGGAGCACGACGATCTCCGCGTCGGGTTCGAGGATCTCGAGCAGGGCGAGCTTCACGTCGGAGAGCACGAGGCGGGTGTCGCACTGCGCGATGAGCAGTGCACCGCCGAGACCGGAGGCGCGCCCGAGGTCGTGCCCGTCGATGACCCGCGCCCCGGTGGCCATCGGATCCACCCCGAGCCGGGCCCACGTGAGGTCGGCGAACGAGAGCCCCGGCACGACCTCGACCGTGATCTCACCGGCCGCGGCGCGCCCGTGCAGCAACGACACCGCACGTTCGGCGATCCCGGGGCTGCCCGGTACCGCGTACACCACCGCGCCGTGGATCCGGGCGGCCTCCACCACCCGCGCCGCGATCGTCGCGTAGGCCCCGTCGAGGTCGGCCGCTGCGTCGTAGACGCCATCGAGGGGTTCGAGCGCGACGTGGTCCGCGATCAGCTCGGCCACCGCGGGGTGACGCGCGGTGCGGACGAGCACCGGGCCCGCGTCGAGCGCGGCCCGGGCCCTCGGCGTGATGAGGTCGGCCCCGCCCGGACCGAGCCCGACGATCGTGACCCGGGGGGTCACCGCCCGGCGCCGCCGGGGATCAGCCCCGCCCCGCCCGTCGCCCCCGACGGCGACGGCGCGGGCCGCTCGGGCGGCGTCGGCGCGTTCGGGGGCACCACCTGGAACGAACCGCCCACTCGGCGCCACGTGCCGTACCGCGGGTTCACCGTGACGTCCGCCCTGCGCACCGTGCGCTGCACCCAGCGCTGGAACTTCGTGGAGACCACCTGCTGGTAGGCGCTCTGCACTGCGGCCCGCAGGACGGCGTACGTCGCGGCCTCCACCCGGATCACGTGCCACCCGTACTGCGTCCGCACCGGAGCCGAGGTCTGGCCGGGGGCGAGCGCGTCGGCGGCCGCCTGGAACTCGGGCACGAACTGCTCGGCGCCGAGGCAGCCGAGCGCCCCGCCCTGCGCGCCCGACTGGGTGTCGGTGGACCGCGCCGCGGCGATCGCTGCGAAGTCCTCGCCGGAGCGCAGTTCCCCCTCGATCGCCTGGGCCTCGGCCTCCGTGGCGACGAGGATGTGGGAGACCACGCGACCGCTCGGACAGATGGTCGCCGCGTTGCGACGGTAGAACGCCTCGAGCTCGGCCGGGGTGGGGTCGAGGGTGCTGTCGGTGACCACGGCCTCCACCGCGGTCGCGAGCGCGTTGGCGCGGGCGAGGCGTTGCCGGAACGACGCCGGGAACGCGGACCACCCGGGGGTGTTCTGCGCGAGCTGGGCCTCGGCCTGCTGGATCTCGACCGCCGTGACCCGAGCGGCCCGCCCGGCGCGGGAGTCGGCGACGATGCGGTTGTAGATCTCGTTGGTCAGCCACCGTGCGGTGAAGGCCGACGGCACGCTCGTGGCGGGCCCGGTCGATCCCTGCTGCTGCGTGACCGCGGCCCAGTACCGGGTGTTCGTGCGCACCGCGCGCAGATCGTCCTGCAGCTGACGCTCGGAGACCGTGTCGCCGTCGACCCGCGCGGCCCAGCCCCCGCCGGACGAGCACCCGGAGACGAGTACCGCTGCGAGGACGGTGGAGAGGATGAGGACGATCGGCGCGCGCTTCACGAGGGGTTGATGCTACCGGCGGGCGACCCGTCGGCCCGTCCGGGGTCCCCGGTCTCCTCCGGCGGGACCAGCTCGCGCAGCAGCGCGGTGAGGGCCGCCACGGCCCGGGTCGGCGCGGCATCGAGCGGGATGGTGACCTCCTCGTCCCGGGCGACCGCCTTGGGCGAGAGCCGACGGAGGCGCACCCTGCGGCTCTCGGGCAGGGTGAGCCCGACGAGGCGCGCGCTCGTGCGCTGCAGCGGCGCGGGCAGGATCGTGACGTTCGAGATGCGCAGCCGCACGCACTCGGCCCGGAGCCGCGCCGCATCGAGGAGCGCGTCGGCCGCCGGCGGCGGCGGGCCGTACCGGTCGAGCCACTCGGCCTCGACGTCGTCGACGTCCTCCGGGCGCTCCACCGCGGCGAGGCGCCGGTACGCCTCCATGCGCACGTCGTCGCGGGCCACGTACTCACGCGGCAGGTGCGCGGCAGCCGGGAGGTCGAGGACCACCTCGAAGGGCGGCTCGATGCGCTCGCCCTTGAGCTCGCTCACCGCCTCGGTCACCAGTTCGCAGTACAGGTCGAAGCCGACCGCTGCGATGTGGCCGCTCTGCGCGCCGCCGAGCATGTTGCCCGCACCGCGGATCTCGAGGTCGCGCATGGCCAGCTTGAAGCCCGAGCCGAGGTCGGTGAACTCGCCGATCGCCTTGAGCCGCTCGTAGGCCTGCTCCGACAGGGACCGGTCGGGCGGGTGGAGCAGGTACGCATACGCCCGGGTACCACGCCGGCCGACCCGACCACGCAGCTGGTAGAGCTGGGCCAACCCGAGCAGGTCGGCCCGGTCGACCACGAGGGTGTTGGCCATCGGGAGGTCGAGGCCGCTCTCGACGATCGTCGTGCAGAGGAGCACGTCGGCACGGCGATCCGCGAAGTCGACCACCGTGCGCTCGAGCAGCGCCTCGTCCATCTGTCCGTGCGCGATCGCGATGCGAGCCTCGGGCACCAGCTCACGCAGCTCCGCCGCGATGTGCTCGATGTCCTGGACCCGGTTGTGCACGTAGAACACCTGGCCCTCGCGGAGCAGTTCCCGCCGGATCGCCTCGGACACCGCGCGGTCGTCGTGCTCGCCGACGTAGGTGAGGATGGGCTGGCGCTCCTCGGGTGGCGTCTGGATGAGGGACAGGTCGCGGATGCCGGTGAGGCTCATCTCGAGCGTGCGGGGAATGGGCGTGGCCGAGAGGGTGAGCACGTCGACCGCGGCCCGGAAGCGCTTGATGCGCTCCTTGTGCTCCACACCGAAACGCTGCTCCTCGTCGATGACGAGGAGACCGAGATCCTTGAACCGAAGGTCCTCGGACAGGAGCCGGTGGGTGCCGATCACCACGTCGACCTCACCGCTCACCAACCCGGCGACCACGGCGTCCTGCTCGCGGTCGGTGAGGAAGCGCGAGAGCACCTCCACCCGCACCGGGAACCCGGAGTACCGCTCACGGAAGGTCTGACCGTGCTGCTGGGCGAGCAGCGTGGTGGGCACGAGGACCGCGACCTGCTTGCCCTCCTGCACCGCCTTGAACGCGGCGCGCAACGCGATCTCGGTCTTCCCGTAGCCGACATCGCCGCAGACGAGGCGATCCATCGGGATGCTGCGCTCCATGTCCGCCTTCACCTCGAGGATCGCGCGCAGCTGGTCCGGGGTCTCCTCGTAGCCGAAGGTCCCCTCCATCTCGCGCTGCCACGGGGTGTCCGGACCGAACGCATAGCCGGGGGTGGCGAGGCGCTCGCGGTAGAGCGACACCAGCTCCGCCGCGATCTCAGCCACCGCGGTGCGCACCTTCGTGCGCGTCTTCTGCCAGTCCGAACCACCCATGCGCGAGAGGGTCGGCGTGTCGCCGCCGGTGTACCGGCGCACCGCCCCGATCTGGTCGGTGGGCACGTACAGTCGGTCGCCCGCGCGGTACGCGACCATGAGGTAGTCCCGCTCCACCCCGCCGATGGCGCGTTGGACCATGCCCTCGAACCGCCCCACCCCGTGCACCTGGTGCACCACGTGGTCGCCGACCTGCAGGTCGTCGTAGTGGTCGGTCGGGCGTCGGGCACCGCGGGCCCGACGGTGGACCCGGCGCCGCCCCGACAGGTCGGCCTCGGCCACGAGCGCGAGGCCGAGGGCGGTGGCCACGACGCCGCGTTCGAGCGGGGCCACCACGACGCTCACCGTGCCGGGCACGAGGGAGGGTTCGGCCGCCACCGGGGCGTCGATCCGCTCGTCGGCGAGGACCTCGGAGAGCCGGCGCGCGCTCGCCGCGCCCTCGGCGGCCACGACGACGCGTGCACCGCCGTCACGCAGCGACCGGATCCGCGCCGCGAGCGCCTCCGCATCCCCCACCACCGGGTCGAACGCGGAGGCCACGAGGGTCGGGGTCTCAGGGCGGTCCGGTGCGGACAGCACGTTCGTGACGAGGGCCGGACTCGTCGCGAGCAGCCGGTCGAACCCGAGCGTCAGCCGATCGAGCGCGTCGGGTTCGGCCCCCCAGGTGCCGGCCAGCACCTCGGCGAGCGCGGCCTCCTCGTCGAGCAGCTCGGCGGCACGGTCGCGGAGCCTCCGGGGTTCCACGAGGAGCACCTGCGCGCCGGTGGGGAGCAGGTCGGTGACGAGGTGCTCCCCACCGCTCAGCCAGGGCAGCCACGACTCCATCCCGTCGAAGGTCTGGCCCTCGGCGATGCGCTCCCACTGCTCGCGCCCCCACGGGGCTGCGTCCATGAGCTCACGGGCTCGGGTACGGACCTCCTCGGTGGGCAGCAGCTCGCGGGCGGGCAGGACCGTGACGGCGTCGAGGTCGCGGGTGGACCGCTGGTCCGCGACCGAGAAGGCCGACAGCCGTTCCACCTCGTCACCCCAGAGGTCGATCCGCACCGGGTGGTCCGCGGTCGATGGGTACACGTCGAGGATCGACCCCCGCACGGCGACCTCGCCACGGGCCTCGACCTGGTACTCGCGGCGGTAGCCCATCCCGACCAGGCCCGTCACGAGCGCGTCGCGGTCCACCTGCACCCCGGGCTCGAGGTGCACCGGTTCGATGTCGGCCACGTGCGGACCAAGACGCTGCACGAGCGCCCGCACCGGGGCGACGACGACGGCGAGCGCGGGATCGGCGTTGCGCAGCCGCCACATGACCCGCAGGCGGCGGCCCATCGTCTCGATGTTCGGTGAGACCCGCTCGAAGGGCAGGGTCTCCCAGGCCGGGAAGGCCTCCACCGCCCCGGTCCCGAGCAGGGGGCCGAGGTCCCCGACCATCCGCTCCGCCTCCGCCTGCGTGGGCACCGCGACGAGCAGCGGACGCCGGCCGGTGAGGCGGAGCAGCGCAGCCACGAAGACGGGTCGGGCCACCTCGGGGACCGCGACGATCTCCGTCGCGGTCGCGGCGGCCACGACCGCCGGATCCTCGGCGAGGAGCGCCGGCACCGCGTGGAGGGGCGGGTTCGCCATCCGCGCGCTCAGTTGTACCGGTTCATCGCGACGTCCACGCCGTCGGTCGCGATGCACTCGACCGCGTCGGCCGCCCGTTCGACCGTGACGTCGATCTCGACGCGGTCGCGCTTCGAGAAGCGATCGAGCACGTGGTCCGCGCCCTGCTCCCGTGAGGTCGGCTTGCCGATCCCGATGCGGATCCGCAGGAAACCGTCATCGTGGAGGTGCGACTTGATGGAACGCAGCCCGTTGTGCCCGGCCAGTCCGCCTCCCGCCTTCACCCGGAGCGCGGCGAGCGGGAGGTCGAGCTCGTCGTGCACCACGACGAGGCGGTCCGGCGTCACCCCGTACCGGTGGACGAGGCGGCGCACCGCGTCACCCGAGTCGTTCATGTAGGTCAGGGGGACGGCGAGCGCGACCCGGGCCCCACCGATGCGGACCTCGTCGACGAGCGCCCGCTCCTTGCCCTTGCGCAGCCGGGCGCCGTGACGCTGGCCGAGGAGCTCGACCACGTCGGTGCCCACGTTGTGGCGGGTGCGGGCGTACTCCTCGCCGGGGTTGCCCAGCCCGACGACGAGCAGGTCGGCGGGGGTGCCGGTGCGGGGCGCCTCCGGTGAGCGCCGCGCCACCGATCAGGCCTCGGCGGACTCGCCGGCCTCGCCCTCGCCCTCGGCGTCCGTGCCGGTGAGCCCGCGGGGCACCGCGACCTGGATGACGAGCGAGTCGCCCGCGAGCGAGATCTCGACGCCCTCGGGCGTCGCGACGTCCGCAACCTTGAGCTGGTCGCCGAGCCCGAGGGCCGAGATGTCGACCTCGATCGCGGTCGGGATGCGGTCGGGCATCGCCGAGACGCTCACCGTGAAGAGCTGCTGCTCGAGCTTGCCGCCCTGCTTCGTGCCGGGCGCCTCGCCGACGATGGTGAGGGGAACCTCGGCCGACACCGCGGTGTCGCGGCTCACCCGGATGAAGTCGACGTGCTCGAGGATGTTGCGGGTCGGGTGCCGCTGGATCTGGCGGGCGAGCGCCAGCACGTCGGCGCCGTCGACCTTGAGCGTGATGAGGCTGTTCGCACCGGTGTCCGAGTGGAGGATGTGGTCGAGCTCCCGGGCCGAGACCGCGACCGCGATCGTGTCGGTGCCGAGCCCGTAGACCACGGCCGGGACCTGGCCGTCCCGACGGAGACGGCCGGCGGGGCCGGAGCCGCGCTCGGTGCGGATCGAGGCGGTGAGGGTGGCGTCGGTCATGGCGCGTGGAGTCCTTCGGGCAGCGATCGGGCCGCCCATTGTGGACCGTGGGACGCTCCGAGGCCAAACGGGGGCTCGGAACCGCCCGCCCGGCGGGCCTCAGACGTTGTCGCCGCGGAAGAGTTCGCTCACCGAGGTGTCCTCGAACACCGCGTCGAGCGCCTCGGCCACGATGGGGGCGATCGAGAGGACCGTGAGGCGTTCGAACCGCTTCTCGGCCGGGATCGGGATGGTGTTCGTCACCACCACCTCCTCGACCGGGGCATCCCGGAGCCGGTCCACCGCGGGGCCGGAGAGCAGGCCGTGGGTCGCGAGGATGCGCACCGAGGCCGCGCCCCGCTCCTTGAGCAGGTTCGCCGCAGCCGCGACGGTGCCGGCGGTGTCGATCATGTCGTCGACGACGATGCAGTGTCGACCCTCGACCTCACCGACCACCTCGCTGGCCACCGCGACGTTGTGCGTCCCCTTCGGGCGCCGCTTGTCGATGAACGCGAGCTCCGACTCGATGTCGTACTCCGCGAGGTAGTTCGAGAACCGGCGCATGAGCTTGCCCCCACCCGCGTCCGGGGAGACGACGGTGACGTCGGCCCCGGCCCCGAAGAGCTTGGCCGCGTACTCGGCGAGGAGCGGCACGGCCGTGAGGTGGTCCACCGGCTTGTCGAAGAAGCCCTGGATCTGTCCGGTGTGGAGGTCGACCGTGACGACGCGGTCAGCGCCGGCGACGGTGATGAGGTCGGCGACGAGGCGCGCGGTGATCGGCTCACGGCCCTCGGCCTTCCGGTCCTGACGCGCGTACCCGTAGAACGGGGTCACCGCGGTGATGCGCTTCGCCGAGGCCCGCTTGGCCGCATCGATCATGATGAGCATCTCCATGACCCGCTCGTTGATCGGCTCGCAGTGGCTCTGGATGATGAAGACGTCGGAACCACGGATGCTCTCGCCGAACCGGCAGTAGATCTCGCCGTTCGCGAAGGTCGACAGCACGACCTCGCCGAGCGGGACGTCGAGCGCCGCCGCGATCTCGTCGCTCAGCTCACGGTTGCCCCGGCCCGCGAAGAGCTGCAGCCGCTTGGTGGGGACCAGCTCCATCGTTCCTCACTCCCCTCGCTCGAGCCGGTCCGCCCAGCCCTCGTCGTTCTCGGCGGGCACGCCCTTGGCGAGCGCACCCGGTGGCACATCGTGGGTCACCACGGAACCGGCGCCGGTGTAGGCGCCCTCGCCCACCTCCACCGGGGCCCGCAGCACCGTGTTCGATCCGATGCGGGCGTCGGCCCCGATCACCGTGCGGTGCTTGGCCCGCCCGTCGTAGTTCGCGGTGATCGTGCCCGCACCCACGTTGGCCCGCGGGCCGATCGTGGCGTCGCCGACGTAGGCGAGGTGCGGCACCTTGGCGCCCTCCCCGATGTCCGCCGCCTTCGTCTCCACGAACGTGCCGACGTGCGCGCCCGCGGCGAGGCGGGTGCCGGGGCGCAGCGACGCGAACGGGCCGACCGTGCAGTCGGGACCGATCTCGGCGTCGCGGGCCACCGTCTGCTGGACCACCGCACGCTCCCCGACCCGGGTGTCGACCAAGCGGGAGTCGGGCCCGACCACCGCACCGGTCGCCACCGTGGTGCGGCCCTCGAGGATCGTGCCCGGCAGCAGGCGCACGTCGGGCGCGAGCACCACCGACGCGTCGACGTAGGTCGCACGGGGGTCGACCATGGTCACGCCGGCCCGCATCCACGCGAGGTTGATGCGCGCGCGCAGCGCGGCCTCGGCCGCGGCGAGCTGGGCCCGGTCGTTGACCCCCATGCACTCGAACGGGTCGTTCGCGGCGAGCGCCGCCACCGCGTGCCCCGCGTCGCGCAGCACCTGCACCACGTCGGTCAGGTAGTACTCGCCCTGCGCGTTCGATGGGGTGAGCCGGCGCAGCGCGGGCGCGAGCAGGCTCCGCCGGTAGCAACCGATCGCCGGGTTCACCTCGGTGATCGCCCGCTCCTCCTCGGTGGCGTCGGCCTGCTCGACGATGCGGGCCACGCCGCCGCGCGCGTCGCGCACGATGCGCCCGTACCCGGTCGGGTCGTCGACGTGCGTCGTGAGGAGGGTCGCCGCGGCATCGGACTCCCGGTGGTGGGCCACGAGCGCGGCCACCGTGTCGGCCCGCAGCAGCGGGACGTCGCCGACGAGCACGAGCACGTCGTCCTCGTCGAGCCCGGTCTCCTCGGGGAAGGCGCTCAGGGCGACCGCCGTGGCATCGCCCGTGCCGCGCTGCACGGCCTGCTCGACGAAGTCCACGGGCTTCGGCGAGCGGATCGCGGCCGACAGGGTCTCGGTGACCTCGGCCGCGCCGTGCCCGACGACGACCACGACCCGTTCGATCGGCAGGGAGACGAGGGTGTCGACGAGGTGGGCGAGCATGGGCCGTCCGGCGAGCGGGTGCAGCACCTTCGGGGTGGCCGACCGCATCCGCGTGCCCTCCCCGGCGGCGAGCACGACTGCGGCCAGTGGCCGGTGGACCGCCATCTCCCTCTCGCTCCTCTCGGTGCCGTTCGCGCAGAGCGCCTCGAGCCGGTCGGGGTCGCTCGGGGGCAGGGTTTCGAACCCCGACCTGGGACTCCAAAGGACCCCGTGCTGCCGTTACACCACCCCCGACGGACTCCGTGGGCGACCCTACCCCGTACGGTGCCGCGACCCGGTGGGTCCGCTTGGACACCCTCGCCCGGCCACGGCTAGGTTCCGAGGCCTCATGGGCTCCCTGATCAAGAAGCGCCGCAAGCGCATGCGCAAGAAGAAGCACAAGAAGCTGCTGAAGAAGACGCGCTGGCAGCGCCGCAACCAGGGTCGCTAGCCCGACCGCATCTCCGTCACCGGCCGCCCTCTGGGGCGGCCGGTGCGCGTCCGGACCACGCCCGCACGCCCGGCTCCCGTCGCAGCGCGGCGGCGGCCGCCGCCGCTGCCGCGGGATCGCCGAGCACGGCCGCATAGGCCGATCCGCTCCCCGCGAGCAGCGCGGGGCGGCCGCAGGCGCGCTCCACGAGGCCCCGGAACGCTGCGAGCCCCGGCGCGACCACCTCGGCCGCCGGTTCGAGGTCGTTCATCCACTCGGGCCCCCAGATCCCGGCCCAGCCGGTGGGTGCGGCCACCGAGCGGGTCGCAGCCGGCCCGCCGAGCGCGTCCCAGGCCCGGTAGACCTCGGGGGTCGAGCAACCGAAGGGCGGCACCGCGACCACGAGGTCGAGCGGCGGTCCGGCGGGGAGCGGCGTCAGCACCTCGCCACGACCCTCCATGCGGTTCACCCCACCGCACAGGCAGACGGGGACGTCGGCGCCGAGCGCCGCGGCGACTGCGTCGATGCGCGCCCCGTCGACGTCGGGCCGGCCCCGCAGCGCCCGCAGCACGGCGGCGGCATCGGCGGAACCACCTCCGAGGCCCGCGCCGGCCGGGATGTGCTTCTCGAGGTCGAGGTGGACCCCCGCGCCCGCCGGGAGCAGGCCGCGCGCGGCGCGGACCGCGAGGTTCCCCGCGTCGTCGGGGACGCCGTCCGCCTCCGGACCGTGCACGCGCGCGGTGATCCCCGTCCCCGCGTCGGTGAGCGTGAGCCGGTCGGCCGGTGCTTCGACCCCGACGACGAGCGCGTCGAGCGCGTGGTAGCCGTCGGGCAGCAGGCCGGTGACCCGGAGTGCGAGCGTGAGCTTGGCCTCGGCCCGCATCACGCGGCGGCCCGAGCGAGCGCCGCCCACGCGGCGAGGTCGAGGGTCTCAGCCCGAGCGGCCGGGTCGACGCCCGCCGCCTCGAGCACCGGCACCGTACGGTCGCCGAGGTGCGGGACCAGGGCCCGCCGCAGCATCTTGCGGCGCTGGGCGAAGCCGGCCTGCACGAGGGAGAACAGCGCGTCCCGGCTCGGCACGTCGACGGTCGGGCTCGCGTGTCGGTCGATGCGTACGAGGGCCGAGTCGACCCGTGGCGGCGGCAGGAACACGCTCGGCGCAACGCTCCCGACGACGCGGGCCACGCCGTGGTACGCGATCTTCACCGAGACCGCGCCGTACTCACGGCCGCCGACCGTCGCGGCCATGCGGTCCCCCACCTCCCGCTGCACCATGACGAGGAGGCGTTGCACCTGCGGCACCTCGTCGAGGAGGCGCATCACGATCGGGGTCGCGACGTTGTAGGGCAGGTTCGACACGCAGGAGATCGGCTCCGGTCCGACGAGTTCCACGAGGTCGACGGTGAGCGCGTCGCCCTGGACGACCCGCACGCGCTCGGCTCGACCCGTGCCGTCCACCACCGCGGCGAGCAGCGGGAGCACGTGGCGGTCGAGTTCGAGCGCGGTGACCACCGCGTCGGCCTCCAGGAGCGCGGCGGTGAGCGACCCGACCCCCGGTCCGATCTCGAGCACGCGGCCACCGGCCCCGAGATCGGCGAGGCGCACGATGCGCCGGGCCGTGTTCGGGTCGGCGAGGAAGTGCTGGCCCAGCGCCCGGCTCGGCGCGGCACCGTGCTCGGCGAGCAGCGCGCGGATCGAGGTCGCGGTGGGGACGGTCACGGGGAGCATCGTCGCAGAGCCGACGACGGCGACGGCGGAGCCGCCGGCCTCACCACTCGATGCGGACCGGCACGACACCCTGGGAGAGCGGGGCGATGCGACCGAAGGTGTCCTTCGACATGTCGATGATCCGCCCCGGACCGAACGGACCACGGTCGCGGATGGTGCAGGTCGTGCTCGCGCCGGTGGACAGGTTCACGATGCGCACCACCGTCCCGAACGGGAGCGTCTTGTGCGCGCAGGACGCAGCCGTGAAGGCGTAGAACGACCCCTGCCCGGTCTCGCTGCGCCCGGTGGACGACGCGGTCGGCGTCGCGGGCCTCGTCGCCGTGGCCCGCCGCACCGGACGGGTCCCCACCGCGATGATCCGGCTCACCGGGGCGCGCACGGCCTCGGTCCGCACCACCCAGCGTCCCGACTCGACTCCGTCCCGCAGCGCCACCCCGTAGACGATGCGCTGCTGGCCGTCGACGCCGGCCCGCAGGATCCGGGTCTGACCCTGGTCGAGGTTCGGCTCGGCCCGACGCTCGGTGGTGAACGGCACCCGGACCAGCGCGGTGCGCTGCCCCGAGGCGAGCCGGGTCACCCGGACCCGCTGGCCGTCGACCGTGGCCACGTCGAGCCCCGGGTCGACCTCATCGTTCGGCCCCACCGTCACGCCCGCGAGCATGAGGGCCTCGCGCACGGTGAGTCCGGTCGAGACGAGCGGGCGCGTCGCGCCATCGACCGCGAGCGTCAGGGTGCGCGGCGTACGCACGACCACGCGAGCCCCACGACGCAGCCTGCGGGGTGCGTCCACGACCACGGCACCCGGGGCGGCATCGAGCTCGCGCAGCAGGCGGGCCGGGACGGCCCGGGTGGTGCGCACGGTACGAGCAGCACCATCGAGGTCGACGGTCACCGGGAACGCCCGCAGCACCCGCACCTCGAGGCCATCGCGCAGTGGCGTGGCCGGGTCCGGCACGACCCGGTCGGCCCGCCGGAGCACCACCCCGGCGTCAACGAGCAGGTCGGCGACCCGCGCCCCGTTCGTCTGCACGGTGGCCGTGGTCCCATCGACCGAGATCGGGACGTAGCGGTTCGGGTGGGGGGAACCGATGAGCCGGGAGAGGCCGAGGGCCAGCCCCGCGATGACGACCACCGCGCCTGCGGCCTCGAGCGCATGGCGGAGCCGGCTCCGGTGGACGGCCACCGCCGCGACGGGCTCCGGGCGGGGGGCGAGCGGTCGGCTCGGCGACGCTCCAGCGGGGGCGAGGGTCCGCAGCTCGGCGTCGAGGCGGTCGCGGGCGGCCGCGCGTTCCTGCCCCGCCGAGGTGAAGCCCCGGGCGTCGACCGGTGCCGCCGCGGTGACCGCGGCCGTCACGTCGCAGATCGGGAGCCAGGCCTCGGGCTCGGGCGCCTCGATCCGGGCGGGCGATGGCCGCACGGTGCGCAGCGCGTACCGGCGCGCGCGGGCCTCGTGGCTGTGGTGACCGACCCGTGCACCCGCACGGGTGGAGCGCTCGCCGATGGGTCCGCCCTCTCGCCGCCCGGCCCGCCCGGAACCGGGGGGCCACCCGCCGACCGGAGCCGTCGCGGGTGCCCGGACCGTACCGGGGGGTCCCCGACGCGGCAATCTGCCACCCAGTATCTGGGAGATTTCGGGTATCGGCGCAGGTCGGGCCTCAGCCCGGCCTCAAGGCGGTCGGGTCAGCGACCGAGCAGCCGCGCGGTGGTCGCTGCGGTCGCCGCTGCGACCTCGTCCGGGTCCCGCCCCATCGCGGCCGCGAGCGCCCGCCCCACCTCGGGGACGTAGGCCGGCTCGTTCGGCCGGCCGCGGTGCGGAACGGGTGCGAGGTAGGGCGCGTCGGTCTCGACGAGCGCTCGCTCGAGCGGGGTGAGGGCGGCGGCGGCCCGCAGGTCGTCGGCGTTGCGGAACGTGATGATGCCGCTGAAGGACAGGTGGCAGCCGAGCGCGAGCGCGCGCTCGGCCTCAGCCGGCCCGCCCGTGAAGCAGTGGAGCACCGTGCGCGGGGGCACGCCCTCGGCCTCGAGGAGCGCGAAGGTCTCGGGCCAGGCGTCCCGCGTGTGGATGACCAGCGTCCGATCGTGCGCGTGCGCGAGCCCGACCTGCCAGCGGAACGCCTCGTCCTGCGCGGGGCGGGGCGAGTGCTCGTAGAACAGGTCGAAGCCCGCCTCGCCGACCCCGACGACGCCGGTCGCATCGAGCAGCGCCTCGATGCCCGCCCGGTCCCGGTCGAGGTGGACCGCCTCGTGGGGGTGGAGCCCCACCACCGCGGCCACGTCGGCGTGGCGCGCTGCGAGATCCACGCAGGCCTGCGAGGTCTCGAGGTCGGTGCCCACGCACACGAACCGCTCGACGCCGGCGGCCCGGGCCCGGTCGAGCGCGGCCTCGTCGTCCTCGAGCGAGAAGAGGTGGACGTGCGAGTCGGCCCAGGCCGGCTTGCCGCTCACGCCGGCGCGACCTCGAGGCGCGGGAACAGCGGGTCGCCCTTCACGAGCCGGTTCCCCGCGGTGTCGACCGCGCCCCAACCCGCGTCCGCCGGCAGTCGTGCGCCGGTGGGATCACCGTCGAGCCCGAGCCGCGCCCACAGCTCGGCCGTGGCCCGGGGCAGCAGCGGACCCGCGAGCACCGCGACGATGCGCAGCGCCTCGAGGCAGTCGCCGAGCACCGCGGCGCAGCCCGCGGTGTCGCCGGCCTTCTGGAGCGCCCACGGCTGGCGATCCTCGATGAACGCGTTCGTCGCCCCGATGAGCTCCCACACCGCACCGAAGCCCGACGCGAAGTCGAGCGCCGCCATGCCGGCGTCGAGCCCGTCGCGGGCCCGGGCCGCCGCGGCCACGAGCGGACCGTCCGCACGGGTGCCCGGCACCGCGCCGTCGCAGTACGAGACGGCCATGTTGAGCACCCGGCTCGCGAGGTTCCCGAAGTTGTTGGCGAGATCCGCGTTGTAGCGGGTCACCATCTGCTCGAACGAGAAGTCGCCGTCGGGGCCGAACCGCTGGTCCACGAGGAAGTGGTAGCGGAACCCGTCGGATCCGAAGGTCTCGACCAGGTCAGCCGGGGCGATCTGGTTGAGCCGGGTCTTCGACATGCGCTCGCCACCGACCATGAGGAACCCGTGCGCGAACACGTTGCGGGGCGGTTCGAGCCCGGCGGCCATGAGCATGGCCGGCCAGAACACCGCGTGGAACCGCAGGATGTCCTTGCCGATGAGGTGGTGGTCGGCCGGCCAGTACCGCTCGAACCGCGCGGGATCGCTCCCGAACCCCACCGCCGTGCAGTAGTTGAAGAGCGCATCGAACCACACGTAGGTCACGTGCCGCTCGTCCCAGGGCAGCGGGATGCCCCAGGTGATCGAGGTGCGGCTCATCGAGAAGTCGCGCAGGCCCTGGCGGATGAACCCGAGCACCTCGTTGCGACGGGCCTCGGGGCGCACCGCCTCGGGATGGGCCGCGTAGTGGTCGAGCAACGCCTGCTCGAAGCGGGACAGCCGGAAGAAGTAGTTCTCCTCGCGCACCCGCTCCACCGGACGGCCGTGCTGCGGGCAGTTGCCATCGAGCAGCTCGTCCTCCGTGTAGTACGCCTCGCAGGGCACGCAGTACAGGCCCTCGTAGACGTCGAGTTCGATGTGGCCGTTGTCGTACACCCGCTGCAGGAACTCCTGCACCGCGACCCGGTGCCGGGGCTCGGTCGTTCGGATGAAGTCGGTGTTCGTGATGTCGAGCAGGTCCCAGCACTCCCGGAACCGCACGTTCGTGCCATCGGCCCACTCCTGCGGGGTGACCCCGTGCGCCTCCGCGGCCTGCTGGACCTTGAGCCCGTGCTCGTCGGTGCCGGTGAGGAACACCACGTCGTCGCCGAGCAGCCGCCGGTAGCGGGCCAGCGTGTCGGCGGCGACCGTCGTGTACGCGTGCCCGATGTGGGGGACGTCGTTGACGTAGTAGATTGGCGTCGTCACGTAGAAGGGTCGGGCCACGGGCCTACGCTACCGTCAGCCCGTCGGCGCCCCCGGCCCGGTTCGAGGAACCCGCGCCGAGGGCACGACCGCGGGACGGACGACTCGGACGGAGGGCGCGTGGCGGGGAGCGGGGTCACCCGGAAGGTCGACGCGCTGGGCCGCGTCGTACTGCCGGTCGAGGTCCGCCGCTCCCTCGGCATCGAGGTGGGCGACCTCATCGACGTCTCGGTCGAGGAGCGTGCGGTGGTGCTGCGCAAGGTCGACCGCGGCTGCACCTTCTGCGGTTCGGTCGAGGGCCTGCGCGAGTTCGCCGATCGGCTGGTCTGCACGGACTGCATCGCCCGACTCGGGGAGTCGCGCCCCGCCGGGTGATCGACGGTCAGCCCCGACGGTCGACGGCGAGTGCGTAGACGCGTCGTCGGGGTACCCCGTGCTCGGCCGCCACCGACGCGGCTGCATCCCGCGTGCTGGCCCCCGCGGCGACCGCTCGTTCGAGCGCGGCGAGCAGCACCGCGTCGTCGACCTCGACGGTCACCGCGACCCCCGGACCGACCACGAGGACGTACTCGCCGCGGGCCTCGGTGGTGGCCATGCGGGTCGCAGCCTCCCCGAGCGGTACCCGCCATACCTCCTCGTGGACCTTCGTGAGCTCTCGGGCCACCGCGCAGGGTCGCGCCACCCCGCACGCCGCGGCCAGGTCGGCGAGGGTGGTGGCCACCCGGCCCGGTGCCTCGTAGAGCACGGTGGGTCGCAGGTCGGCGGCGATCGCTGCGAGCCGATCCCGCCGCTCCCGACCCCGCCGGGGCAGGAACCCCTCGAACACGAACCGATCCGCCGCGAACCCGGACAGCACGAGCGCGGTGAGCACCGCGCTCGCGCCGGGAACGACCTCGACCGGGTGGCCCGCCTCGACGCAGGCCCGCACGAGGCGCGCACCGGGATCGCTCACCGTCGGGGTCCCCGCGTCGGTCACGTAGGCCACGCGGGCCCCCTCCGCGATCCGGGCCACGAGTTCCTCGGCTCTCGCCTCCTCGTTGTGGGCGTGCACGCTCACGAGACGGCCGGCGCCGCGGATCCCTGCGTGGCTGAGGAGCCCCCGGGTTCGTCGGGTGTCCTCGCAGGCCACGATGTCGCAGGACGCGAGCGCGCTCACCGCGCGCGGCGACAGGTCGCCGAGGTTCCCGATCGGGGTGGCCACGACCACGAGCGCGCCGGTCACCCGCGCAGCTCCAACCGGTCACCGACCGCGAGGCCCCACCGCGAGAACGCACCCGCCTCGGCCTCCACCGCCCACGCGGCCGCGAGACAGGGCCGGCTCACCCGGCCCGGCCGCATGGTGGCCACCCGTCGGACGATCCCGTCCCGGTCACAGAAGGCCACGTCGATCGCGAAGCGCATCCCCACGGTGTGGACCTGACGGCAGGGTCGCAGCACCAATGCCCCCTCGTACCCGGGACGCCCGAGCAGGCCGCGTCGCCGAGCCCGACGATCCGACACCGTCTCGGCGGTGGCCAGCACCTCCGCGTCGCGCATGAGCCACACGCCAGCCCCCGGGATCAGACGTTGAACCGGATCTCGAGCACGTCGCCGTCCGCGACCTCGTACTCCTTGCCCTCGACCCGCAGACGACCGACGTCCTTTGCCTTCGACCACCCACCGATCTCGAGCAGCTCGTCCCAGTGGATGACCTCGGCGCGGATGAACCCCCGCTGCAGATCGGAGTGGATGACCCCCGCGCACTCCGGTGCCCGCGCGCCGGACCGGAAGGTCCAGGCGCGGCTCTCCTTGTCGCCCGTGGTGAAGAACGTGCGACGACCGAGCATGAGGTAGGCCGCGCGGGCCAGCCGGGGCACGACGCTCTCGGCGACCCCGAGGTCGGCGAGCAGCGCGGCGCGGTCCGGGCCCTCCGCCGCAACGACGTCCGGGTCGCCCTCGATCTCCGTGCAGCAGCCGAGCGCGCCATCGCCGAGCGGCGCCGCGAGCGCGTCGGTGTCCTCGATCCGGTCGAGCGGCACGTCCACCACGATGAGCACCGGCTTGTTCGTGAGGAGGAAGACCGGTGCGAGGTGGGCCCGCTCCGCGTCGGTGAGGTCGGACCGCCAGACCGGTACGCCGTCACCGAGCGCTGCGACCGCGCGCTCGAGCGCGGCGATCTCGGGGAGCAGGGATTTGTCGCCCTTGGCCAGGCGCTGCTGCTTGGCCAGGCGCTGCTCGACCGAGGCGAGGTCGGCGAGCACGAGCTCGTACTCGATCGTCGCGAGGTCGTCGGCCGGATCGACGCCGTCGGCCCGCAGCACGAAGAGGATCGCGTCGCAGTCGCGCAGGGTGCCGAGCAGACGGCTGCCCAACCCCTTGCCCGGCTCCGGCGCGAGGCCCGGCACGTACGCGATCTCGAAGGTCGCCGGCACCACCTTCTGCGAGGACGACATGGCCGCGAGGCGGTCGAGCCGCTCGTCGGGCAGCCGCACGACCCCGACCGTCCGCTCGGCGGCGCCACCGACCGCGAGACCCGTCAGGGCTGCGAACAGCCGGTCGTGCCCCGAATCGGCGAGGCCCACGAGGCCCAGGTGCTCCACGGGCGAGAGGGTAGCGGCGCGCCCGGGGCCGCCCCCACCGGGATCCCGAGGCGACGGGGACGCAGCCCCTCGTCTAGCCTCTCCACTCCGCCCACCGGGGCGAACAGGAGTGAGACGGTCGTGAGCAAGAAGTCGAAGAAGCGCAAGCTGCGGGCCCGACGCAACAAGGCCAACCACGGCAAGCGTCCGCTCGTCGGCCGCCGCTGACCTCCGCCGGCTCACACCCCGGCCGTCCCGGCCGACGTCCCGGCGCGCTGCGCTCCCGACGAACGCTCAGCTCTCGGGCTGCTGCGCGTCGGCCCGTTCGTCCTCGGTGAGGTCGATCACCTCGACCACTCGGGTCCCCGTCAACCGTGCGCCCGCCAACGCGGTGCCGTCCATCGACGCGTCGGTGAGGTTCGCCCAGGTCAGGTTCGCGCCGCGGAGGTTCGCCGCGTCGAGGTTGGCTCCGGCCAGCCGGGCCCACGCCAGGTTGGCCCCAGCGAGGTTGGCGCCCGCGAGGTTGGCCCCGTCGAGCGATGCGTCGGTCAGCACCGCGCCCGCGAGGTTCGCGTCGACGAGGTTGGCCCCGGACAGATCGGCCCGGGTGAGGTCCACCCCGTCGAGCCGCGCGCCGGCGAGGTTCGCCCCGACCAACGCCGCGCCCGCGAGGTTCGACCGCTGCAGCCGGGCCCCGGTCAGGTCCGCGCCCGTGAGGTCCGCCCCCGCGAGGTCCACGTTGCGCAGCCGCGCACCGGCGAGGTTCGCTCCCGCTCGGATGCGCCTCCCGTTGACCTTCCTGCCCATGCAGCGAACCTAGCCCCTCCGGACGGCATCGGGCGGGCTGTGCGCGCCGCAGCGGCCGCCGCACCCACGGGCTACCGTCCCTCCGTGGCCGACCTCGTCCTCGTGGAGACCGCGGCCGGGGTGCGCCGCATCACCATGCACCGCCCCGAGGCCCGGAACGCGCTCAGCAGCGCGCTCATGGCCGAGCTCGCCGCCGAGCTCGCCGACGCCGAGTCCGCCGAGGACGTCGACGTCGTGGTGCTCACCGGCACCGATCCTGCGTTCTGCGCAGGTCTCGACCTGCGGGAACTCGGGAGCAGCGGGGCGAACCTGCGCGGCGGCGCGGACCCCGTGGCGTTGAGCCCGTTCGGCGCGCTCTGGCGGATGACCAAGCCCGTGATCGGCGCGGTGAACGGACCCTGCGTCACCGGTGGCTTCGAGCTCGCCCTCGCCTGCGATCTCCTCGTCGCTTCCGAGCACGCGACGTTCGCCGACACGCACGCGCGCGTCGGTCTCCTGCCCGCAGGCGGCATGAGCACCTTCCTCCCCGCGGCGGTCGGGATCCGCCGGGCCAAGGAGCTGAGCCTCACCGGCAACTACCTCACGGCGACCGACGCGCTCGCGGCCGGGCTCGTCAACCACGTGGTCCCGCACGACGAGCTGCTCCCCCGGTCACACGCGCTGGCCGCCGACATCGCCGGGAACGACCGCGCTGCGGTGCGCGCGCTCAAGCGGCTCTACGACGAGAACGCCCGGCTCACCGGGGCCGATGCGATCGCCAACGAGCAGCGGACCTTCCGGGGTTGGCGCTTCGATCCCGGCGAGATCGAACGCCGACGTCGAGCCGTCGTCGACCGGGGTCGGGGCCAGCAGGCCTGACCCGCCTCGGGGGTCGGGCGGGGCCGGCAGGTACCCTGCCGGCGGGAGGACCGGACATGACCCAGGACGATCGCTTCGAGATCCACATGAGCGACGCCGACGCGCTCATGTGGAACATCGAGAAGGACCCGCTGCTGCGGTCCACGATCGTGACGGTGCTGTTCCTCGACCGCGCGCCGGACTGGGATGCGCTGGTGCGCCGCGTGGAGGCGGGCACCCGGGTGATCCCGCGGCTGCGTCAGCGGGTCGCCACCCCGATGCTGCGCATCGGTCCGCCCCTGTGGTCGGCGGACCCGCACTTCGACCTCGGCTTCCACATGCACCGTGTGCGATCGGCCGACGGAACCGTGGAGTCGGTGCTCGACCTGGCCCGCACTGCGGCGATGGCCGGGTTCGACCGGGCCCGCCCGCTCTGGGAGTACACGGTGGTCGAGGGTCTCGAGGACGACCGGGCGGCCATGGTGCTCAAGGTGCACCACTCGCTCACCGACGGCGTCGGCGGCATGAAGCTGCTCATGATGCTCTTCGACTTCGACCGCGACGGCCAACCGGTGAGCCCGACCGAGGAGGAGATCGACCTCACCGCGTTCTCCTCGTTCGACCTCATCACCCGTTCCCTCACCCACCGTCGGCGGCGCGCCCTCGGGATCGCCCGACGCGGGCTCGGTTCGGTGCGCGACGTCGGCCGATCGGTCGTCACGAACCCCGGCGAGACCGTGGGCGACGCGGGTCGCATCGCGGGCAGCGTGGCGCGGTTCCTCGAGCCCGCGACCGCGCCGCACTCCCCGATCATGCGGGCCCGGACCCTGGCTCGTTCCCTCGGGACCCTCGAGGTCCCGATGGACGACCTCAAGCGGGCGGCCAAGGCGGTCGGCGGGTCGCTGAACGACGCGTTCGTGGCCGGCGTGCTCGGCGGGCTCATGCGGTACCACGCGTTCCACGGGCAGTCCCCGGAGCACCTGCGCATGGTCATGCCCATCAACCTCCGGTCGGAGGGTGCGGCACTCGGCGGCAACCACTTCACGCCGGCCCGGTTCCTCGTGCCGATGACCGTGGCCGACCCGGCCGACCGCATCCTCGAGGTGGGTCGGCTGAGCCGCTGGATCCGCGACGAACCCGCGATCGCGCTCACCGATGCCCTCGCCGGTGTCCTCAACCAGCTCCCGACCTCGGTCACCACCGCCCTGTTCGGCTCGATGCTCAAGGGCGCGGACTTCGTGACCAGCAACGTGCCCGGCGCGCCCATCCCGCTGTACGCGGCCGGGGCGGCCCTCGAGCAGATGTACGCCTTCGGTCCCCTCTCCGGGGCCGCGGTCAACGTCACCCTCCTGTCGCACTGCGGCACCGCGTGCATCGGCATCAACCTGGACGCGGTCGCAGTACCCGACACCGAGTCCTTCCTCCGAGCCCAGCGCGAGTCGTTCCGTGAGGTGCTCGCGCTCGGCTGAGCCCCGACCCCCGGTCCAGCGGCCACGGTCGCGTACGCTCGCCGGGTGAGCATCGACCCGAGCGCGATCCGCATCCCGCACCACCTCCTGCCGTCCGACGGGCGGTTCGGGTCGGGCCCGTCGAAGGTGCGCCCCGAGGGAGTCGCCGCGCTCGCCGCCGCGACCACCACCTACCTCGGCACCAGCCACCGGCAACCCACCGTACGGTCGGTGGTCGGGCGGGTGCGTGCCGGCCTGCGCGAGCTGTTCTCCCTGCCCGACGGCTACGAGGTGCTCCTCGCGAACGGCGGATCCACCCTCTTCTGGGACGCCGCGGCCTTCGGCCTCGTGGAGCGCCGCAGCGCGCACCTCGTGATCGGCGAGTTCTCCGCGAAGTTCGCGCAGGTCACCGCCGCCGCGCCCCACCTCGACGACCCCGTCGTCGTCGAGTGCGCGCCCGGCAGCACCCCGGCCCGTCTCGCACCGACCCCCGGCGCCGACACCTACGCGTTCCCGCACAACGAGACCTCGACCGGTGTCGTGTGCCCGATCATCCGACCCGATGCCGACGGGCTGGTCCTCGTCGACGCGACCTCGGCGGCGGGTGGGGTGCGATTCGATCCGTCGGCCACCGACGTGTACTACTTCGCGCCCCAGAAGTGCTTCGGCGGTGACGGCGGCCTCTGGATCGCGACCTGCTCACCGCGGGCGGTACGGCGCATCGAGCAGATCGCGGCGTCGGGTCGCTGGGTGCCCCCGAGCCTGAGCCTCCCGCTCGCGCTCGAGAACTCCCGGGCCGACCAGACCTACAACACCCCCGCGCTGGCCACGCTGTTCCTGCTCGCCGAGCAGGTGGAGTGGATGCTCGCCCATGGCGGCCTCGAGTGGGCTGCGGGCCGGTGCGACCGATCGGCAGCCACCCTCTACGGCTGGGCCGAGCGGAGCGAGTACGCGAGCCCCTTCGTGGCCGATCCGGGCAGCCGGAGCCCGGTCACCGGCACCATCGACTTCACCGAGGCGGTCGACGCCTCTGCGATCGCCGCGGTGCTGCGGGCCAACGGCATCCTCGACACCGAGCCCTACCGCAAGCTCGGACGCAACCAGCTGCGGATCGCGATGTTCCCGGCGATCGATCCCGACGACGTCGACGCGCTCACCGGGTGCGTCGAGTACGTCGTCGAGGCGTTGTCGGCTGCCTGAGCGCCTGCTCGTACTCGGCGAGGACCGCGTCGATCCGCTCGAAGAGGGCACGGTCCTTCGGGTGCGTGGCCATCGGAGCCGTCCGCACGATCCGCTTCGCCATGGGGGAAGTCCTTCCGTCGCCGCCGGCGCACTCCTCACCGACGCCGCGGCAGCCTCGCGCACGCGCGTGCGGCGTTCGCGGCAATCCGCGCCCCGCGCGGTGCCGCGATCGGCGATGATCGGGGCATGACCGCCCTCCTCGTCCACGGCGTCCCCGACACCCCGGACCTCTGGCAGCGCGTGCTCGCGCACCTCGACACCGTGGATGTGCGCACCCCGGCCCTGCCGGGCTTCGGTGGCCCGGTACCCCCCGGGTTCGGCGGCTCGCACGACGACTACGCGGCGTGGCTCGTCGCCGAGATCGAGGCGATCGGCGCGCCGGTCGACCTCGTCGGCCACGACTGGGGCGCCCTGCTGGTGCAGCGGGTGGCGTCGCTACGGCCCGACCTGCTGCGCACGGTCGCCTTCGGCAGCGGTCCGCTCGACGACGCCTACGTGTGGCACGACACCGCGCAGGCCTGGCAGACCCCCGAGGTCGGGGAGGCGGTCATGGACGGCATCCTCGCCCTGTCGGTGGAGGAGCGCTGCAGCATCCTCGCGGCGGGCGGGGCGGAACCCGACCTCGCCGCGTCCCAGGCCGCGACGTGGGACCGGCGCATGGCGGACGCCATCCTCGGCCTCTACCGCAGCGTGGTCGACCCGGCGCGTCGGTGGGCACCGCTCGACCGACCCATCGGCTGTCCGACGCTCGTCCTCTGGGGTGGCGACGACCCCTACGCCCCGCCGGAGTACGGGGCCCGGGTGGCCGAGCGCACCGGGGCCGAGCTCCTCGTGTTCGCCGGGTGCTCGCACTGGTGGCCGTGGTCGCGCGCCACCGAGGTCGCCGCGGCGCTCACCGAGCTGTGGGCTCGGGCGTGACCTCAGGTCGGGGCGCGCCCTGCGGGTCGCTCAGCGCACGCTGCTGATGCAGGGCCCACCGCCGCACGCGTCGACGAACACGCCCTCGAGGAAGTAGGCGACCTGCAGCCCGAGCCGCGGCTCACGACCGCCGAGGCCGTGCGGGTCCTGACCCGCGCGGTTCGGCAGGTTGAGGGTCGGCGGGGCGGGCGTGCCGAAGTCCCACTCGACGAGCGCCGACCCGGTGTACGGGAACGACGTGACCCTCGGGATGCCCCACATCGGGGTGGTGTCCCAGCTGCGGCCCGGCGCGAGGTTCGGCATCTGCACGGAGACGCCCATCGTCCGGGCCATGTTCTCGGTGGCGATGTTCGTGACCTGGTGGTCACCGAACGCCTCGATGAGCAGCACCTGGTGGGAACGCGTCCCGGGCAGCGGGTCGTCGGTGACGTGGTGGGCGTACCCGTTCGACTCGCCGCGGTCCCAGAGCATCTGGATGAGGCCCTGACCGAAGATCTGGTCGAACGGGTCCGGGTAGGCCACCGCGTTCACCGCGCTGAACGGGTCGTAGTCGATGCTGCGGGTCAGGAGGGTCGAGTAGTTCATCCCCGGCACCCCGAGCACCGATCGCTCGAACTCGTTGGAGAGCGCGGTGAGGGCACCCCCCATGATGCCGCCCTGGCTGTTGCCGTTGAACACGAGCGAGTCGGGTCGGAAGGCGGGTCGCGCGTCCGAGCCGACCCGGAACACCGAGTTCGACGCGAACCCGTCGGGGCTGTTGAGCAGTCGGCCCAGCACCTGGAAGTTCAGGATGCCCTGCTGCATCCGGTCCGCCATCGTGTCGAACCGGGAGAGGTCCCCGAGCACGGTGGCCACGTTCGGCAGGTCGCCGGTGGCCATGCCGATCCAGTCGGTCGCGCACATCGTGTAGTTGTAGGTGTTCCCGAGTGCGGCGAAGCCGTTCACCTGGCCCGCGTCGCCCAGCAGGCCGTGGCCGTTGATGAGGCTGCGCCCCGGGTTCGCGCGGCCGTCCGACCCCACCGCGGCCCGCGGGATGTTGCAGATGAAGTTGGCCTGGATCGTGCCGTTCGGGCTCGGGAGCGAGTCGGGGTCGGCCGGGTCCTCGTAGTGGAAGGCATTCCCCGGACCCCCGTCGCCGAGGAGGTAGTTCGGCACCTCGAACGTGCCCTTCACCCGTCGCAAGGTGTTGGCGTTCGGGGCCTCGTCGACCGAGGTCACCGTGTGGTCGAGGACCCCGTCGGCCCCGAGGGGGTCGAAGGTCTGGTCCCGGATCGACAGCGATCGCTCGCTGAGCGAACGCTGACTGGCCACGGTGAAGTCCCACGCGAGGTACATCCCCTCGCGGGGCATGTTCGCCTCGTTGAGGCGGATGATGAGGTCGGTCATGTGGTCACGCCGCGCCTCGATCTCCGGGATGAAGGTCGGGATGTTGTCCCGGTAGAGCTGGAACTCGCGTGACGCGGGCAGCACCGACCCGTCGGCGGCGCGGAGGTTCGCCAGGCCGACGATGTACCGATGCCCCTCGAGCAGGTTGCGTACCGGCCGCACGATGAGCAGGGGCACCGGCCCCGGGTTCGTCGCGTTGACCTCCGCGAACACGGGGATGCGCTCACCTGTCTCCGCGTCGATCACCAGCACGGCCTTCCCGACCGCACGCGAGTCGGCCAACGCATCGATCCGGGGCTCGTCGGTGCGCCCGAGGTCGAGGCCCGGAACCTCGGCGAGGATCTGCGCGCCCGGCGAGAAGCCGTCGCTGCGGTTCCACGGGGTGGGATCGATGTGGACGCCCTGAATGTTCGCGGGCAGGGATTCCGCGTCGAGTTGCACGCGGAGCCCCGTGTCGGACGCCTCGTCGGCGACCGTGAACCGGTCGCTCGGGAACGGGAGCATGCACCGGGCCTGGCCGAGGGTCTCGCAGCGCGACGCGTCGGCGATGTCGACCGCCGGCTCCCAGGAGAGCGCGATCCGGCGCCGGTCCGTCTCGAGACCGTCCGGGGTCGGCGTGTTCCAGGTGGAGACGATGTAGGTGACCCCGGGGAGGAAGATCCCCCGGGGCAGCGTGGCCCGGGCCAACCGGCCGTCGCGCGAGAACAGGCCGGTGATGTCGGCGATCACCTCCTGGCTCCCCGTCTCGATGTCGACCCGCCACGTGGTCCGCGGCTGGCAGCAGGGAACCGGCGGCGCCGTGACACCCTCCGGCAGTTGGATCGTCACGTCGACCGTGGTGAAGTCGGCGGCGAGCTGGAGGTGGTCGGTCGGGGCGAGGATCGCGTGGGGGTCCTCCGCCGTGCCCGCCGAGGTGTGGGCGACGAGGTACAGCTGGCAGCCGCCCAGCAGGAACGCCGCCGCGAACCCGAGCGGGATCCACCACAGCCTGCGCATCCGGGTACCCCTCACCGTCGATCCCCCCCGCCGGCGCCCTCTGGCCCCGATCGAGGCAGGAGGCTACCGGTGGTGCGGGCCGGCCGCCCGTCGCGCCCAGCCGGGTAGGTTCGCCCCGTGGACGAGGACGCGCTCCTGATCCTGCACGAGGTGCTCATCAAGGTGCGCCGGTGGCGGCGGGGACCCGTGCACGTCTACCGCGACCGCATCGAGGCGGCCACGGTGGAGGGGCGCATCGACCTGCGCACGGCCACGCTCGAGCACGTCGCCCGGGTTCGCCGCACCTTCACCGGCCTGCGCCTCGTCGTCGAGGGGCCCGACGGCAGCCTCCAGATCCGAGGCCTCACCCCGGCCGACGCCGCGACGGCCCAGCGGATCATCGGCAACGCGGCGCGTGCGGCGCGGGCCTGAGCCCGCTGCCCGCCCCGCGCACCCCCCGACGTACGCTGCCCATCGGATCGGGCGACGGAGGACGGACGATGCCCGCACGCACGGGATCCCACCGCGAGAGCCACCGGCACGACCGGGTCGGGTGGTTGCGCGCCGCCGTGCTCGGCGCGAACGACGGGATCGTGTCGACGACCAGCCTCATGATCGGTGTCGCCGCGGCGAACGCGGACCGGCCGGCCATCCTCATCGCCGGGCTCGCCGGACTCGTGGCCGGATCCGCCTCGATGGCCCTCGGTGAGTACGTCTCGGTGAGCAGCCAGAAGGACACCGAGGAGGCCGACATCGCCCGGGAGTCGCTCGAGCTCGAGGCCACGCCGGACCACGAGCTCGAGGAGCTCATGGGCATCTACATCTCCCGCGGTCTGAGCCCCGAGCTCGCCGCCCGCGTCGCGGAGGAGCTCACCGCACACGACCCGCTGGGCGCACACCTGCGCGACGAGCTGGGCATCCTCGAGCACACCCGTGCCCGCCCACGGCAGGCCGCGGTCGTCTCGGCCCTCGCGTTCGCGATCGGCTCGGTGGTGCCGGTGCTCGTCATGGCCCTGCTCGGGACGGGCGCGACCGGAGCCACCCGCATCGGGGTGAGCGCGGTCGTGGCCCTCATCATGCTGGGCGTGCTCGGAACGATCGGCGCCCGGCTGGGCGGCGCGCCACCTCGGCGGGCGGCGATCCGTGTGGTGGTCGGCGGCGCGATCGCCATGGCCGCCTCGGCCGGCATCGGCCAACTGCTCGGCGCGACGGTGGCCTGATACTCCGCGCGCTCAGCGTGTGAGCACCTCCGCACCCGCCTCGGTCACCACGAGCGTGTGCTCGAACTGCGCGGTGCGCAGGCCATCCACCGTGGCTGCGGTCCAGCCGTCGGGCCAGATCACCTCCCGGTGGTCACCCATGGCGATCATCGGTTCGATGGTGAACACCATGCCGACCTCCATCGGGGTGGTGTACCGCGGTTCGTAGTAGTGGAGCACCGAGGGTTCGCCGTGGAACTGCTCGCCGATCCCGTGCCCGACGAAGGTGCGGATCACCGAGTACCCGGCCTTCGTCGCGTGCTCCTCGATCGCCCGACCGATCGCCGACAGGGGACGGCCGGGGCGCACCGCCGCGATGCCGCGGTCCAAGCACTCACGGGTGACCTGCACGAGGCGACGGGATCCTGCGTCCACCTGGCCCACCAGGAACGTCGCGTTCGTGTCCCCGTGCACCCCATCCACGTACGCGGTGACGTCGAGGTTCACGATGTCGCCGTCCTCGAGCGGTCGGTCGTCGGGGATCCCGTGGCAGATGACCTCGTTCACCGAGGTGCAGACGCTCTTCGGGTAGCCGTGGTAGTTGAGCGGGCTCGGGTAGGCCCCCCGGGCGATGGTCGCCTCGTGCACCGCGGCGTCGATCTCGTCCGTCGTGACCCCGGGAGCGACGAGCGCACCCGCCTCCCGCAGGATCTCCGCGGCGATGCGGCCGGCGACCCGCATGCGGGCGATGACCTCGGGCGACTTCACCGCCGCCTCGCGACCGGGCGGCGGCTCGCCGGACTCCGCGTAGGGCGGTCGCGGGATCCCCGGCGGGACCGGCCGCATGGGCGAGACCGTGCCGGGGCGCAGGGGCCGATCGATCGGCTTGTGGCAGCGCTTGTACTTCTGGCCACTCGCGCACCAGCAGGGATCGTTCGACCTCAGCACCACGGCTCCGTCGTCGGTGGGAACCGACAGCCTACGGCCCGGGCCCAGGAGGAGACCGGGAGGAACCGGACGGATCGAGGGAACCGCGCGGTCAAGACCCGGGGGCGGCCCGCCGATACCCCGGGTGGCCGCAGGGTGCGGCGCACACGGGAGGGTGGAGATGCTGGACCGGATCCGGCACCGGATGGGGAGCGACGCCGACTCGGCGCGCCCCGTCGCGGGCACGCGCGGACCCGAGGCCGGCATGACGCTCATCGAGCTCGTCGTGGCGATCACCCTGCTGGCGATCATCATGCTCGGGTTGAGCGCGTCGATCGGGACCGCCTTCCAGGCGGTGGCCCTCGGCCGGCAGCGACAGGTCGCCGAGGCCGCGGCCAACAAGCGCCTCGAGGAGCTGCGCGACGTCGACTACGCGCAGATGGCGATGTCGGAGCAGCCCACGCGCTCGAGCGACGACACGAACCCCGACCACTGGGTCTCGGCCACCGGCACCTCGTACGACGTCACCGGGAACGGCGAGTACGAGCCGCTCATCGTGGACGCCGTGACCCCGGGTCCGGTGCTCCACGTGGAGAGCCCGGTCGTGGTCGGCACCACGAAGGTCGACGTGTACCAGTTCGTGACCTGGGTGGACGCGCCGAACGTACCGGGCACCCAGAACCTCAAGCGGATCACCGTCGTGGTGAAGTACCGCAACATCACGACGCCCGGCACCGCACACGTGCTGCGGGAATCCGTGCTGTTCACGAACGGCACGGTCACCGTGCCGCGGGGCTCGACCACGACCACCACCACCACGACCGTCCCCACCACCACGACCACGGTGCCGTCCTCCGGCTGCGGATCCTTCGCCGCGGCGTCCGGCTCCGGTTCGATCGTCGGGTACACCGCGTCGCGCACGGTCACGCTGACGCTCGCGATGGCCCCGTGCTCGACCCGGGTCTGGACCCAGTTCTCGAACGACGGCGGCACGACCTGGGGCGCCGAGTCGGAGTGGTCCGCGGCCAACCCGACCCTGGCCTGGACGCTGGCCACCGGCGACGGCACGAAGTCCATCGCGGGCCGGGCCCGGTTCGAGGCTTCCGACTACTGGAGCCTCGGGGCCCAGAGCATCGTGCTCGACACCACGGTGCCGAGCACCCCGGGCACCCTGAGCCGCACCGCCTCCTGCTCGGGCACGAACCGCACGGTGCAGCTCACCTGGGGCGCGAGCAGCGACACGAACCTCGTGGGCTACCGGGTCTACCGCTCCACCGACGGCGTGTCCTGGGCCATCGTCTCGAGCACCACCGGGCTGACCGCGTCCGACACGACGGCGAAGTCACTCACCTCGGTGCGGTACCAGATCGCGGCCTACGACCAGGCCGGCAACGAGTCGGTCGCGGGCAACACCATCACCCTCTCGAAGAACCAGTGCTCGTGATGGACGGCACCCCGACCCCGCGCCGGCAAGGCGGCTTCACGCTCATCGAGCTGCTCATCACCGTGTCGCTGCTCATGGTCGTCGGCGTCGTGATCCTCCAGACCCTGGACTCCGTGACCCGATCGCAGGCCTACCAGGCCGACCGCACGGAGAGCCTCGACTCGATGCGCCTCGTCCTCAACACGATGACGAAGGAGCTCCGCCAGGCGACGGCCGTCGACGACGCGACCTCGACCGCGAGCCACATCTCGTTCACCACCTACATCCGGGGGGTGAGCCGCCAGGTGCAGTACACCGCGACCTCGGGAACGCTCACCCGTCGCCTCGACGGTGGCGCATGGATCACCGTCCAGACCGGGCTGGCC
>JBJTQX010000106.1:0-13090 GCA_046075855.1 Actinomycetes bacterium | reverse complement strand
CAATAGCGGCGGGGAAACACCCGTTCCCATCCCGAACACGGAAGTGAAGACCGCCCGCGCCGATGGTACTTGGGGGGGAGCCCCCTGGGAGAGTAGGTCGCCGCCGGATCCTCCGAACGATGGGTGGGGCACTCGCGAGGGTGCCCCACCGTCGCGTCCGGGCCGGGGCGCTAACGTCTCCCGCCCACCACCGTCGTGCTCGCTGCGCAGTTCCCCGGCGCTCCCGCGGGTTCCATCACTCCCCGAGGTCTCACCGTGCCCCAGCGCCCCGCCAACTCCGGTCGATCCGGCGGTTCCTCGCGGGGCCGAACCGGTGGAACCGCAGGTGGTTCCCGTTCCGGCGGCTCCCGTTCGGGGGGAGCGGGGTCCGGGCAGTCGCGCGCCGGCGCGCCTCGTTCCGGCGGCTCCCGTTCGGGTGGCACGGCCGCAGGTTCGGGGCGAGGCGGTCGCAGCGCATCCTCGGGTTCGTCCCGTGGGAGCGGCGGTCGCACGTCATCGGGCCGCAGTGCGGGCGGCGCCACGGGTTCGTCCCGTGCCGCGCGCGACGAGCGCTCGAGCCGCAGCACCTCGTCGGCGAGTCGCAGCGGTGCGCCGCGACGCGGCGAGGGGCGGGGCCGGGTCGAGCAGCCGGACTGGCGTGCTGAGCGCGACGAGGAGCGGCGACGCGCCGGCGGGCGTTCGGCGAGCGGGTCGCGCTCGACCAGCGGGTCCGCACGATCGGGCGGCGGTCGGTCGACCACGGCGGGTTCGCGCGCCGGGGCTCCCGCTCGCCGCGCCGGAGGTGCCGCCTCGGCCCGATCGACCTCAGCGCGGGGCACCGCCGGTCGGAGCGTCGGCCGCGAGGAGGAGCGCGATGCTGCTCCGAAGCCCCGCAAGCAGATGGGCGGCGGGCGGGACCGAACGACGGGGCGAGCCGAAGGTGCCGTGGCCCGGGGCGGGCGGCGGGCCGCATCGTTCCCGATCGAGGTGCCGGCCCCGCGGGCGCCGAAGCGCGCGCCCCGCAAGGCCACGGCCGAACCGTCGGAGGAGCGCGCGCCGCGGGAGTCGTTGCGCCGGGTGCAGGGCGGTGGCGCGGATCGTCCGGCACGCGCCCCACGGCGGACCGCCGAGGCCCCGCCGCGGCGTACGCCGTCGCGGCGCAGGCGCCCGGGTCCCCAGGCCGTGCGGGACGAGATCCTGCGGCTCGGCGGCAAGCGGGGGGAGCGGCACTACGAATCGCTCATGCGCGCCGCGGACGCCTTCGCGGATGACCGGGAGCGCGACGCGCTGCGGATCCTGCGACCGTTGCGGGAGCAGCTGCCCGGCTCGCAGAGCGTGCGGGAGCTCTACGGCCTCTCGCTGTACCGCGCCGGTCGCTACCGCGATGCGGTGCGCGAACTCGAGGAGTACTACGCGATGACGGGTGACGTCACCCAGCATCCCGTGCTCATGGACTGCTACCGCGCGCTCGGCGACCACGAGACGGTCGAGGCCCGGTGGCGCGAGCTCGGGGAGGAGTCGCCCTCCTCCGAGCTCGTCACCGAAGGACGCATCGTGCTCGCCGGGTCCCTCGCCGATCGCGGGCGACTCGACGACGCGATCGCGCTGCTGGCCAAGCGGGCCGACGGGATCAAGCGGGTGCTGCCGCACCACCTGCGCCTCTGGTACGCGCTCGCCGACCTCGAGGAGCGCAGCGGCAACCTGCCCGCGGCTCGCGCCCGGTTCGAGCGCATCCGCAAGCAGGAGGCCGGGTTCGCCGACGTCGCGGAGCGGCTCGCCGCGCTCGGCTGAGCCGGTCCGGGTCGGGCGGGACCACGGGTACGCTCGGCCCGTGGCCGAGACCCTGCGGCGTTCCGGCCGCCCGGACGCCGCACCGGCGGCGCTGACCGAGTTCCCCTGCATCGATGGCGCCCGCGCGCTCGCGGCCTTCGCGGTCGTCGCCCACCACGCGGCTGCGTTCGTCCAGCACGGGTACGGCACGGACGTGCTGCCCGCGGCCGTATGGGCCGTGACGACCGTGCTCGGCCAGGTCGGGGTGGCGGCGTTCTTCGTGCTCTCGGGGTTCCTGCTGTTCCGGCCCCACGCGCAGGTCGCCCGCACTGGCGGCCCCGCACCGAACCCCTGGCGCTTCTGGGCCCGTCGATCCGCCCGGATCCTGCCTGCGTACTGGTTGGCCCTGACCGGCGCGATCGTGCTCGGCGCGGTCGGTACCGGCCGGTGGGGGGTGCGCGACCACCTCGTGGCCTACGGACTCGTGCAGAACTACCGCAGCGGCTCGGTGGTGCTGTTCGGGCTCGGGGTCGCGTGGACCCTCGTCATCGAGTTCTCGTTCTACCTGGCACTGCCATTCATCGCGGCGGGCCTGCGCGGGTTGGCCCGCGTGACCCGGCTCGCGCCCTGGCGGGCGCAGGTGGTCGGCCTCCTCGTGATGGGAGCGAGCGGACTGGTCCTTCGCACGTACTGGTTGATCTCGCTCCGCGATGCGGCGCCGAGCCGCACCTGGTTCCCGTTGAGCCAACTCGGGTACTGGTTGCCCTGCTACCTCGACTGGTTCGCGGTCGGCATGCTGCTCGCGGTCGCCAGCGCTCGCCGCGACGCCGACGGCGGGTACGGCCGCGCCCTGCGTGCGCTCGCCGGACGCGCGTGGATCGGTTGGGGGCTCGCGGCGATCTGGATCTGGGTCATCACGAGGTCCGGATTCCCCACCCTGCCCTGGCGCGCCTTCGGGGCATGGGAGGCCTGGTGGTGGAACGTCGGCGCGCTCGCGGTCGGCGCCCTCCTCGTGCTGCCCGCACTCGTGCCGGGTCCGCGGCCCGACCTCGGGCGGCGCCTGCTCGCCTCGCGGCCGGCGGTGCTGCTCGGCGTCGTCTCGTACGGCATCTACCTGTGGAACGTCACGTTCTTCGTGCTCCTCGAGCAGCATCGCGGCGCGTGGTGGAGCCCGCGTCCGGGTCTCGTGTACGTCGCGTGCGCGGTGGGTGGGACGGTGGCGATCGCCTCCCTGTCGTACGTCATCCTCGAACGTCCCGTCCTGGCCGCGGTGCACCGGGCTGTGGGCAGCACGCGGCCCGAGACCTCCGTGCGCATCCGGCCCACCTGGCGGATCCCACTCGGCGCCGAGCGGGCGCGTCTCCCCGAATGGTCCGCGGAACCCACGGTGATCGGTCGGATTCGCTGGGTGCTGCCGACGGCGGTCGCCATCGCAGCGCTGGCCCTCGGACTGCTGCTACCGACCCTTCGACACCTCGCCTGAGCGAGCCACGGTCCGTGCGCCCGGACGGCGTCACTACGCTGACCGCGTGACAGTCGAGGCGCCGGCGGCACCGGGAGGGGATCGCGACGCCGCGCGGCGGACCGAGTTCCCCTGCATGGACGGGGCTCGGGCCGTCGCCGCCTTCGCCGTGGTCGTCTACCACGCCGCGGGGTACGCCTACGTGGGGTACGGCGCGCACTGGGCGCCCCACTCGGTGCGCAGCGTCATGAGCGTGCTCGGACAGCTCGGGGTCGCGATGTTCTTCGTGCTCTCGGGGTTCCTGCTCTACCGGCCCTACTCCGCCGCGCAGCAGACCGGTCGCGCCGCGCCGCGGCTCGGCCCGTTCTGGGCCCGGCGCAGCGCACGCATCCTCCCGGCCTACTGGCTCGCGCTCACCGTTGCCATCCTGCTGGGCACCGCGTGGTTCGACCCGGGCGCGCCGTTGCGGGACCACCTCATCGCGTACACGCTCGTGCAGAACTACTGGTTCGGTGGTCAGTACGCGTTCGGGCTCGGCGTGGCCTGGACGCTCGTGATCGAGGTGTCGTTCTACGCGGCCCTGCCACTCATCGCCCTCGGGCTGCGCGCGCTGCAGCGCGTGCTGCGGATACGGGCGGTCACGGCCCAGGTGGTCGGACTCCTGCTGCTCGCCGCAGTGGGCATCGCGAGCCGGACCGTCTGGTTGTTCGTCATCGGCAAGGACGCGTCGACCCGCCACGCGTGGTTCCCGCTGGGCCAACTGGGGTACTGGCTGCCGAGCTACCTCGACTGGTTCGCGGTCGGCATGCTGCTGGCGGTGGCGAGCACCTGGCGGGACACGGGGGGCCGGGTACCCCGTCCGCTGCGCGCGTTGGCCGACCGTGCGGCGGTGGCGTGGTCGCTCGCCGTGATCGCCCTCATCGCGACGACGCGGTCGGGGCTCCCGGTGCTGGTGTTCCGCCCGTTCGGCGCGGTCGCCGAGTGGTGGTGGGACGCGTGCTCGCTGCTCACCGCGACCCTCATCGTGCTCCCGTTGCTGCTCCCGGGCCGCCGGGCGGATCTCGGGCGTCGGTTCCTCGCGAGCCCGCCGATGGTCCTGCTCGGGGTGATCTCCTACGGGGTGTACCTGTGGAACCTCATCGCCTACCGCTACCTGGCGTGGCATCGCACCGCGTGGTGGAGCCCGGACGGGTTGTGGACGTACCTCGCGCTCGCGGTCACCCTGACCGTCGTGGCCGCCTACCTCTCCTACGTGCTGCTCGAACGGCCCGTGCTCGAGGTGGTGCACCGGGCCGTCGGCAGCACCCGTCGGGGTGATGCCGACGGGTGGCGACCCACGTGGCGGGTGCCGGTCGGGTCCGAGCAGCGTCGGGTCACCGGGTGGGTCGACACCGAGTCACCGCTGCCCCCGGCGTTCGTCGCCGTGGTCTGGGTGGTGGCGGCCGGGGCGCTCGGCACGCTGGCCTGGGCGCTGCCGAGCCTGCGCACTGCGATCGGCTAGCCGCCGAAGAGCGGGGCGACCTGCGCCGAGTCGAGGTACTCGTCGAGGCGGGTGATGCGCTCGCCCTCGAGCCGGACCACGAGGCAGGCGGGTACTGCGAGGGCACGCTCCGCCTGATCCCCGCTCGCGGGCACGACCACGTGGAGGACGTGGCGCTGCACGTAGCCGTGCTCGGTCGGGATCACCTCGAGCACCTCGTAGCGGACGGAGGTCGCGCGTCGGTGCAGCTCGGCGAGCACGGCCAGCCCCGCCTCGGCTCCGAGTTCACGTGGCATCACGTTGATCGCGATGACCGCGTCGGGCGCGTACATCGTGGCGACGGCCTCGAGGTCTCCTCGGGCTGTCGCAGTGATGAACCGGTGCGCGAAGTCCTCGGTGGTCGTCACGGTCGGGGCTCAGCCGCCCACGTAGACGTCGATGTACCGCCGGTAGTTGGCGGAGATCTGCGTGGCCGCTGCGTCGCCGGTGAGCGAGCCGTCGAGGTAGCCCTTGAGCTGGTCCCACCAGATGCTGCGGCCGATGGCGAACCCGAGGTAGCCGGGCACCCCGGCGCCGGTACGCAGCCAGTGGTCGACCTTGGCGTCGTCCGCGCCGCGTCCGAGCACCACGCAGCCGACCCCGTCGCGGCCGCCGGCCCGGGTCTGCTCGGCGATCATCTCGCAGTCCTCGCGGCGGTCGATGCCCTCGATCTTCCAGATGTCGGCCTCGATGCCCGCGCCCTGCATGGCCTCGATGGCCCCGCGCATGAGCGCCGGGCGGGCCTCGGTGTCGTAGGCGTCCTCGCCGCCGGCCGCCTCGATCTGGTGGGGCTCGCCGGGCACGAGGAGCTCGAGGAGGAACTTGCGGTCGCGGGCGTGCAGCCAGTCGGAGAGCGTGCGGAGTCCGGCGAGCGAGCGGGCGTTGTCCTCCGCGTTGCCCTCCGGGTTGTAGCGCACGAGGATCTTCGAGAAGGTCGGGTTGAACGACTCGATGTGGGCGCCGAAGTCGTCGCCGTACTCGAAGTCGAAGTAGTCGAGGCCACTGCGCTCGACCGGCATGGCCACGATGCGACCGGCCCCGAGGTGGGTCCGGGCCACGTCGGTGCCGAACTGCTCGTCCACGAGGATGCCCGCGGTCGCCGCGCTCGCCCCCTCGTCGAGCGCCTTGGCGAACCCGGCGGCGATCACGGCCTTGGCGTCGATGATCCGGGCGGACTCCTCGGGGGAGGGGTCGCCGGCGATGCCGAACATCTTCTTCTGGAACGACCCCCGGTGGTCGAAGGCGAGGATGAAGAGCTGCTGGTCGTAGCCGAGGGCCATGTCGGGGTGTTCTCCTCTCGGGGCCCGGCGCACCGGCCGGGCAGTGGGTGTACGAGCGACGACGTCCGATTGCCGCGGGCCGAATATACCGGCGGCCGCTTCCCGGAACGCGACCCGCCGGTCGGTATGCTCGCCACCGGTTCGTCGGGCGGCCGGCGCACCGGGTCGGACCCCCGTTCGGCCCACGGCACCCGGCGGGCTCCGCAGCGTGGCGGCGCCACTGCCCGAAAGAGGCGATGTGACCGAGACGACCGTTCCCGTCCAGCCCGAGGCGCTCGAACGCGTCGTCATCCGATTCGCCGGCGACTCCTGCGACGGCATGCAGCTCGTGGGCGACCGCTTCACCGACGTGAGTGCGGCGTTCGGCAACGACCTGGCGACGCTCCCGAACTACCCGGCCGAGATCCGGGCGCCGGCCGGCACGATCGCCGGTGTCTCCTCGTTCCAGGTGCACATCGCCGGCCGCGACATCGTGACCCCCGGCGACGCGCCGAACCTCCTCGTGGCCATGAACCCCGCGGCCCTCAAGGCCAACATCGGCGACCTCATGCCGGGTGGGGCGATCATCGCCAACACCGATGCGTTCGAGCCCCGCAACCTCGAGAAGGCCGGGTACCTCGGCAACCCGCTCGAGGACGGATCGCTCGCCTCGTACCGGCTGTACGCGATCCCGATGACGACGCTGACCCTCGAGGCGGCGAAGGACTCCGGGGCCAAGCCCCGTGACGCCGAGCGCTCGAAGAACTTCTTCGCCCTCGGCCTCATCGCGTGGATGTACACCCGCCCCGTCGACTCCATCGTGCGCTGGATCGACGAGCGGTTCGGCAAGAACCAGATCGTCCACGATGCGAACCTCGCGTCGTTCAAGGCTGGCTACCACTTCGGGGAGACGGCCGAGATCTTCGAGCACGCGTACAGCGTTCCCGCGGCGGAGCTCGAGCCGGGCCGCTACCGCAACATCACTGGCAACATCGCGACGGCCTACGGGCTCGTCGCTGCGGCCCACCAGGCCAAGCTCCCGCTCTTCCTCGCCTCGTACCCGATCACCCCGGCCTCCGACATCCTGCACGAGCTCTCCAAGCACAAGCGGTTCGGCGTGCGCACCGTGCAGGCCGAGGACGAGATCGCGGCGGCCGGCATGGCGATCGGCGCGGCCTACGCCGGCCACCTCGGCGTCACGACGACGAGCGGACCCGGCGTCGACCTCAAGGCGGAGGCCATGGGCCTCGCGGTGAGCATCGAGTTGCCGCTGCTCCTCATCGACGTGCAGCGGGGCGGCCCCTCGACCGGCCTGCCCACCAAGACCGAGCAGGCCGACCTCATGCTCGCGATGTACGGACGGCACGGCGAGGCCCCGCTGCCCATCGTGGCCGCGTACTCGCCCTCGCACTGCTTCGATACGGTCCTCGAGGGGGCGCGGATCGCCCTGAAGTACCAGACACCGGTCATGGTCCTCACCGACGGCTACCTCGCGAACGGCTCCGAGCCCTGGCGCTTCCCGACGGCCGACGAGCTGCCCGACATCTCGGTGCCCTTCCAGACCGAGATGAACGGCGAGCACCCGGACGGCACCCCTCGGTACCTGCCGTACCTGCGGGACGCGGAGACGCTCGCCCGCCCGTGGGCCATCCCGGGCACGCCCGGGCTCATGCACCGGGTCGGCGGCATCGAGAAGCAGGACGTGACCGGCAACGTGAACTACGAGCCGGAGAACCACGAGCGGATGGTGCACATCCGGGCCGAGAAGGTCGCGGGCATCGCCAAGGACATCCCCGAGGTCTCGGTGGACGATCCGGACGGCGACGCCGATCTCCTCGTGCTCGGCTGAGGCAGCACCTGGGGGGCGATCCAGGCTGCGGCCCGGCGGGTCCGGGAGGGTGGCGGCAAGGTCGCGCACGCCCACCTCGTCCACCTCAACCCGTTCCCGGCGAACCTCGGTGAGGTGCTGCGTCGGTACCCGAAGGTGCTGGTCCCGGAGATGAACCTCGGCCAGCTGTCCCGGCTCGTGCGTGCCGAGTACCTCGTCGACGCGCAGAGCCTCACGAAGGTCCAGGGTCTCCCGTTCCGGGCGGCCGAACTCGAGGCGAAGATGCTGGAGATGATCAATGGCTGAGCCCGTCACCCTCTCGCGCAAGGACTTCTCCTCCGACCAGGAGGTGCGGTGGTGCCCCGGGTGCGGGGACTACTCGGTGCTCACCGCGGTGCAGCTGCTGCTGCCCGAGATGGGCCTGCGCCCGGAGAACCAGGTGTTCGTGAGCGGCATCGGCTGCTCCAGCCGTTTCCCGTACTACATGAACACCTACGGGGTGCACTCCATCCACGGGCGGGCGCCCGCGTTCGCCACCGGCATCGCCACGGCGCGACCGGACCTCGACGTGTGGGTCATCACGGGTGACGGCGACAGCCTCTCCATCGGGGGCAACCACACGATCCACGCGCTGCGCCGCAACGTGAACCTCACGATCCTGATGTTCAACAACCAGATCTACGGGCTCACCAAGGGCCAGTACTCGCCGACCAGCGAGGTCGGTAAGGTCACGAAGTCGACCCCGTTCGGTTCGGTCGACCACCCGTTCAACCCCATCTCGGTCGCCCTCGGGGTCGAGGCGAGCTTCGTCGCTCGTACCCACGACATGGACCGCAAGCACATGATGGAGACCTTCCGACGGGCCCACGACCACCAGGGCGCGGCCTTCGTGGAGATCTACCAGAACTGCAACGTCTTCAACGACGGAGCCTTCGACGACATCGTGGCCAAGGACCGGCGCGCCGACATGCTCATCAACCTCGAGCACGGCAAGCCGATCGTCTTCGGCGACGAGGGACAGCACGGCGTGGTGGTCGAGGATGGCGAGGCCCGCATCGTCGAGGTGGCCTCGGTCGGACTCGACCGCATCGCGGTGCACGACGAGCACCGGGAGGACCCGTCGCTCGCGTTCGCGCTGTCCCGGCTCTCCTGGGGCCCGGTGATGCCGACCCCGATCGGCATCTTCCGGGACGTGGAGCGGGCGGTCTACGAGCAGGAGGTCGATCGGCAGCTGGTCGCCGCGCAGTCCGGCGGTCCGGCGGACCTCGATGCGCTCCTCGGCTCGGGCACGACCTGGGACGTCGGCTGACCCCAGGATCGGCCGTGCGTCCCGGGGGCGCCGATCAGTCGTCGAGGCGTCGCATCACCATGCCGGTGCGCGGCTTGGGCCAGAAGAACGTCGTCTTCTCGGGCATGCGCACGCCGGCGCGCCCGGCATCCCGGATCGCCGCCACGCTCACCGGGGTCAGGAGCACGGCCGCGTCGGCGTCGCCCCGGGCGACGATCGCGGCGCAGTCCCCGGCATCGTTGCGGTAGGTCAGCGTCGCCCCATCGAGTGCTGGGCGCACGAGGGCGTCGAAGTCAGCGGCTCCGACGCCGTGGAGGGCTGTGGGCTGATCGGCGCGCGCGGCGGCGCGCGCGCCGTCGCGGGGGACGAGGCGGAGCAGCCGGTCGGGCAGGACGAGGCCGAGCCCGCCACGGGCCGGGTCCCGCAGCGCTGCCCGCAGCTCGGCGAGCGCCTCGGTGGTGTGCGGGCCGGCGTCGACGATCTCGCAGGTCGCTGCGAGCCGAGCCTCCAGGTCGGGCGGGAGCCCGTGGACGAGTCGGTGGATCGCGTGCACGACGAGCTGCTCATCGGCGAGCTCGACGACCAGGCACATGATCGCGGCTGCGCCGGCGTCCGCGGCCCCACGTTCGGAGCGGTAGGCGAGCGCGGTCTCGAACCGGTGGTGCCCGTCGGCGAGGACGAGCGGTCCCGCGGCCACGGCGGCGCTCACCGCGGCCACCGCCTCGGGATCGTCGAGTGCCCAGACCTCGTGGTGCACCTCGAACTCGTCGGTGCACTCGGCGAGGGATGGACCGCGCGTGGCGGCGTCGAGGTCGGCGGTGAGCCCGGCGGTCGGGCAGAGACCCCAGATCGGGTCGAGGTTGGCCCGGGTCGCCCGCAGCAGGTCGAGTCGGTCGCTCTTGGCCTTCGGTAGCGTGCGCTCGTGGGGCAGGACCGTGCCGTCCTCGATGCGGTCCGGCAGCACGAGCGCACCGAGCACCCCGGTCGTGACCCGCGGCGTGCCGTCGGCCTCGCGGAACGACATCCGGTACACGTAGAACGCAGGGGCGCGGTCGGTGCCGAGCGTGCCGTCCTCCATCCACGCGCCGAGCAACGCCGCCGCTCCGGCGTACGGGGCGTCCCCGTCGGGAAGGATCAGCCGTACCGCGTTGTGCTCATCGCGGGCGGCGAGGTCGGCGCGCTGCTGCGGGTCGATGACGTCGTAGGGTGGCGCGGTCACCGGGTCGAGCACGCCACCGGCGCGGTACCGGAGGCCTCGGAACGGAACGAATGCGGGCACGGTCGGGTTGTCCTCGTCGGGCGCGGTGGGGGTCGGGCGATCATGGCACAGGCCCCCGAGCGGCCCGTGGCGCGCGAGGAACGGAGGCGCAGGTGGATGCGTACGAGCGGTTCCGCGAGGGCTCCCGGCTGCTCGCCGGGGCCAACCCCCACGCCGCGGTGATCCCGCTCGAACAGGCCCGCGACCTCGAGCCCGAGCAGGGGTCGATCCGCGAGGCCCTCGCCCGCGCGTACTTCCGAACCGGACGGTTCGAGGAGGCCGAGCGGGAGTTCGCCCGGGTCGTCGAGTTGGATCCGGTGAACGACTACGCGCTCTACGGCCTCGGGCTCTGCCGTACCCGGGCGGGCGACGCCGATGGTGCTCGCCGGTGGTTGCGCCTGGCCGTGGCCATGCGTCCCGAGGCGGGTCACTACCGGGATGCCCTCAGCGCGCTCGACCGATCCGCACGGTGACGCGGCCGGCCGTCGGCGCTGGGCTCAGGCCGGCGGCGCGGTCGGCGGTGGCCAACCCGGAGGCGGAGGCGGTGGTGGCGGTCCGGTCGGCGCGGCCCAGGGGTTGGACGGTCCGAACGGACCGCCGGCAGGGGGCGGCGGTCCCGGCCCGACGCGGTGGAACGGGCCCCGCGGCGGCCGCCGAGGCGGGACGTCCGGCAACTGGCGCAGCCGGTTGCGGACGGCGAACGCCACGAGGGCGCCGAACGCGAAGCCGCCGACGTGCGCCTGCCAGGCCACCCCGCTCGACGGGTCGATCGCGAACTGCATGAGGAACCACAGCACGAGGACGACCGATGCGGGCACGTACACCACGAGGATCACGAAGACCGGCCACCAGGTGAGGACCCGGGCCCGGGGGAAGAGGACGAGGTACGCACCCATCACCCCCGCGATGGCCCCGGAGGCACCGATGACCGGCACGGTGGAGGAGGTGTCGGCGAGCACCTGCACCGCGGTCGCGGCGACGCCGGCCGTCAGGTAGAAGAGCGTGAAGCCGATGGCCCCGAACCGTTCCTCGATGTTGTTGCCGAACACCCAGAGGAACAGCATGTTGCCGAGCAGGTGGATCCACCCGCCGTGGAGGAACAGTGACGCCAGCACGCTGAACCACACGTTCTTGTGGGGGAACACGAGCGGCTCACCCGCGGCGCGGTCGTCCTGGTACACCTCGCGCGGCTCGCAGGACGCGGTGAAGAGCTCGGCCTCGGTGAGTGGCCCGGCCTGCTGGATCTCGCAGGGGATGGTGGCGTGGCGGTAGGTGAACTCGATCTCGCGGGTCCCGCCGTGCGGCTGGACGAGCACGAAGATCAGCACGTTGACCGCAATCACGAGGATGGTGAGGACCGGGACCCGCCCGGACGGGTTGTCGTCGTAGATGGGGAGCACCACCGCGGCGAGGGTACCCGCAGGATCCCCGGTGAACCCGTGGGATCGGCCGGCTGCGGGGGTAGGCTCCGCCCACTCGTCGGGATCGTCCCGGTACGTCGTACGGGTCGTGCGGTGGACGGACCCCGATCCCCGGCCGCGCGGTCGGAACCCGAACCACCGAACCCCCGAACCCATACGGAGGAACCGTGCCCCAGCGCCCCGACCTCAGCCGCTTCATCGACGCCGGTACCGGCTTCGTCGACCTCACCCGTGCGCAGGCCCGCGCCCGGGCGCGAGAGTTGGTCGACCAGGGACTCATCGCGCAGTCCCAGGTGCAGGCCCTCGTCGACGGTCTCCTCGAGGAGAGTCGCCGCCGTCGTGATCTGGCCCTCGCAACCGTCCGGACGGAGGTCGGTCGTCAGGTCAAGGCGCTCGGTCTCGTGACGCGGGCCGAGCTCACCCAGGTCGAGCAGCGGCTCCGCCGCGAGCTCGGCGCGGGGGGATCGAAGTCGAAGAAGGCCGCGGCGAAGAAGACGGCGGGCAAGAAGGCCACCGCGAAGAAGACCGCGGGCAAGCAGGCCGCCACGAAGAAGGCCGCCGCGAAGAAGACCGCGGGCAAGAAGGCGCCGGCGAAGCGGAAGGCCGCCGGATCGTCGAAGCGGGCCTCCTGACCGCGCGGCTGCGGCCGGGGACCACGGTGCGCCGTCGACTCGACGCCGAGTTGGTCCGGCGTGGGCTCGCGCCGAGTCGGGCGCGGGCGGTCGCGGCCATCGAGGCGGGGCAGGTGACGGTCGGTGGCGCACCGGCTCGCAGCGCGTCCCGGCAGGTGGCGCCCGATGAACCGATCGGGCTCGACGCCCCGCCGGCTCGGTTCGTTTCGCGCGGGGGGGAGAAGCTCGACGCCGCGCTGGAGGCCTTCGGGGTCCCGGTCGATGGCCGCCGAGCGCTCGACGCCGGTGCGTCGACCGGCGGGTTCACCGACTGTCTCCTCCAGCGGGGCGCCGCCCGGGTCATCGCGGTGGACGTGGGGCGGGGCCAGCTCGCGTGGTCCCTCCGCCGTGACCCGAGGGTCGAGGTGCTCGAGCGCGTCAACGTCCGGGTCCTCGAACCCGACGCGATCGGCGGACCGGTGGACCTCCTCGTCGCGGACCTCTCCTTCATCTCCCTCCTCACGGTCGCACCGGCGTTCGCACGCCTCGTTGATCCGGGTGCGGACCTCGTGCTCCTCGTGAAGCCGTAGTTCGAGGCCGGACGGGCTCGGGTCGGCAAGGGGGGGATCGTCCGGGACCCCGAGGTGCACCGGGCCGTGCTGCGCGAGGTGGTGGTCGGCCTCAAACGACACGGG
>JBJTQX010000105.1:0-11853 GCA_046075855.1 Actinomycetes bacterium | reverse complement strand
GGTCGACCTCGGCGGCGCCGCCAGTGAGCTCGCGGAGCTGGGTGGGGATGTGGACGAAGGTCATCGGGTGCTCTCCTGGAGGGACGGGAAGGCGTCGTGGAACGCCTCGATGGTGGGTCGGATGGTGGCCGTCGGGCCGACGACCTCGGCCACGGCGTCGAGGGTCTTGAGGCCGTGACCCGTGATGTACACGACGACGCGTTCGTCGGGTCGGATCACGCCCGATGCCGCGAGCTTCTGCAGCGTGGCGACCGTGACGCCACCCGCAGTCTCGGCGAAGATGCCCTCGGTGCGCGCGAGCAGCCGGATGCCCTCGACGATCTCCTCGTCGGTGACCGCGGCCATGCCGCCGCCGGTGGAGCGCACCGCGTCGATCGCGAAGTAGCCGTCGGCCGGGTTGCCGATGGCCAGCGACTTGGCGATCGTGGACGGCTTCACGGGCTTGATGACATCGCGTCCCTCGAGGAACGCGCTCGCCACCGGGGAGCAGCCGAGCGCCTGCGCCCCGGACACCCGCACCTGCGGCTCCTCGTCGAGCAGGCCGACCGTGTGCAGCTCGTGGAAGCCCTTGTGGATCTTCGTGAGCTGCGAACCGCTGGCGATCGGCACGACCACGTGGTCGGGCGCCCGCCAGCCGAGTTGCTCGGCCGTCTCGAACGCGAGGGTCTTGGACCCCTCCGCGTAGTACGGCCGCACGTTCACGTTCACGAACGCCCACGGGTACGTGCCCGCGAGCTCCGCGCACAGCCGGTTCACGTCGTCGTAGTTGCCGTCGACCGCCACGAGGTTGCCCCCGTAGACCGCGGTGGTGACGATCTTGCCCGCCTCGAGGTCAGCCGGGACGAACACGTAGGACGCCAGCCCGGCCCGCGCCGCGTGCGCCGCCACCGAGTTCGCGAGGTTCCCGGTCGACGCGCAGGCCGCCACCGTGAAGCCGAACTCGAGCGCCTTGGCCAGGGCCACGTTCACCACCCGGTCCTTGAACGAGTTGGTCGGGTTGAGCGTGTCGTTCTTGACCCACACCTCCCCGAGCCCGAGCTCGGCCGCGAGCCGATCGGCCCGCACGAGCGGGGTGAAGCCCGCGCCGAGGTCGATGGCCGGGTGGTCGTCGGAGGGCAGCAGGTCCGCGTACCGCCAGATGTTGGCGGGACCGGCCGCGATGCGCTCCCGGGAGGTGTGGTCGCGGATCGCGTCGTAGTCGTACGCGACCTCGAGCGGACCGAAGCACCACGAGCAGGTGTACGAGGGCTCGATCGGGTACTCCCGACCGCACTCCCGACACTTGAGCGCCGACACGTACGCCACGAGACGTCTCCTCATCCTCCGTCGGTCACCGGCTCTCGGTGACCGTCTCGACGCGCTCGTGAGCGCCTCGAGCGGAAGGGGGATCCCCGTCGCTCTCGGGCTGCTCATCGTTCGGGCATTGGCACCTGGCGACCGCCGTTCGAGCGGTGCGCTGGTTGCCGCGGCGTCGTAGGGCCCGTCCCTCGGCCGCTCTCGATGAGCGCGTTGTTCGACCGGGAGTCTGGCAGAGCGCTCGGCTCGGCCGCAATCCGGACGGGGTGTCCACGTAGACTCTCCCGCCGTGACCGTCCTGCCGGTGCCCCGCCACCACGGCGACTTCGACCCCGAGGCCCTCGCCGAGGCACGGGCGCGCACCGGCACCACCGTGTCGGTGTGCCTGCCGGCCCGCAACGAGGCCGCGACCGTCGGCCACATCGTCGCCACGGTCCGCCGCCGGCTCATGGAGCGACACCTCCTCGTCGACGAGGTCGTGGTCATCGACGACGGCTCCACCGACGCGACGGCAGAGGCCGCGGCCTGGGAGGGCGCCCGGGTCGTGGCCGAGCGGAGCATCCTGCCGGAGGTCGGCCCCGGGTCGGGCAAGGGCAACGCCATGTGGAAATCGCTCCACGTGTGCCGCGGTGACATCGTGTGCTGGGTCGACGCGGACATCCGGAACTTCGAGGAGCACTTCGTGACCGGCCTCGTCGGGCCGCTGCTCACGCAGCCGGAGATCGGCTTCGTGAAGGGCTTCTACCGACGCCCCCTCCACGGAGAGGCCACGGGTGGTGGCCGGGTGACCGAACTCGTCGCACGTCCGCTCATCGCGCTCCTGTTCCCGGCGCTCGCCCGGTTCGTGCAGCCGCTCGCCGGTGAGTACGCGGGCCGACGGGAGATCCTCGAGGCGATCCCGTTCGTCGAGGGTTGGGGGGTCGAGTTCGCCATGCTCGTCGACATCCTCGAAGCCCACGGTCCGGGGGCGATGGCCCAGGTCGACCTCGGCGTGCGCGAGCACCGCAACCGCCCCATCGACCAGCTCGCGCTGCAGGCCACCGCGATCATGGCCACCGCGCTGCATCGAGCCGGGATGACGACGGACGCCGTGCTCCACCCGGAGCTCGCGCGCTACACCTCGGGCCACGACCTCGAGCGTGTTGCGATCGAAGCCCGGGAGCGCCCGCCGATGCTGGATGTGGCCGCGTACCGCGCGGCACGCGGGCGCGAGATCGCCTGACTCAGTCGGTCGCGTCGACGAGCGCGTGGCGCCCCGCCGCGACCGCGGCCTCCTCCACGAGTTCGGCCGTGCGCACGAAGGTCTCCGCCGGCGTCCAGACCCGGTCGGTGAGCGGGAGCACCTCGGTCGCGGGCCGCACCGCCAGCTCCTCGCGAGCCTCGTCGGTGACCTGGCCCGCGATGACCGCCCGGTGCGGCACCCCCTCGTCGATCGACCAGTCGAGCACTCCTCCGACCACCTTGCCGGCGAACGACGTCGCGTCGACCCGCCCCTCGCCCGTCACGACGAGGTGCGCATGCTCGAGCGCGCGGTCGAGACCGGCCAGCCGGGCGATCGCCTCGTAGCCCGGCTCGAGGCGCGCGCCGAGCGCAGCCAGCCCGCCCGCGAGCCCGCCGGCCGCCCCAGCCCCCTCGAGGTCCTGCACATCGACCCCGGTGCGCGCCCGGTACTCGTCGACGAGCGCCGTGAGGCGCCGGCCGAGCAGATCGACCTGGGCGGGCGACGCACCCTTCTGCGGCCCGAAGACTGCGGCCGCGTCGACGAAGGCGGTGGCCACGTCGCAGGCCACGGTCACCTCGAGGCCGCGCAGCGACCACCCGAGCGCCTCGACTGCGCCGAGACCGCCGTCGGTCGTCGCGCTCCCCCCGACGCAGACCAGCGCGCGTCGCGTCCCGCCTGCGCGCGCTGCGGCCAGGAGCTCACCGGTACCCCGAGTCGTCGCGCCGAGCGGATCGCCGCGACCGGTCACGAGCGCCCGGCCACTCGCGCGCGCCATCTCGATGACCGCGGTCCCGTCGGGCAGCACCAACCACGCCGCGTCCACGGCCGCGCCCAGCGGACCGGTGACCCGTGTCGTCTGGAACGCGCCACCGCACGCGTCGCGGATCGCCTCGAGCGAGCCCTCCCCGCCATCGGCCATCGGGATCTCGGCCACCTCGTCGTAGCCGGCGCGACGCAAACCGGTCGCGATCGCCACAGTCGCCGCGGCCGCGCTCAACGTGCCGCGGAACTTGTCCGGACAGGCCACCGCTCGTCGTCGTCGATCCACCACAGCCACATAGATTGGCCGAAGCACGGAGCGCGGGCGAGGGGGAACCCGCTCCGACCCGAGACCACCGGAGGTGCGCGTGCTCGAGCGGGTGCCGCTGCTCGACAAGGAGCTGGCCGACTACGAGCCGACCATCGGGGCCGACGCGGTCGAGCGGATCCGGGAGGCCGCCCGGCCCCTGCACGGCGCACGGGTGCTCCACGTGAACGCCACCGCGTACGGGGGCGGTGTGGCCGAGCTGCTCGCGACCCACGTTCCGCTGCTGCGCAGCGTCGGCGTCGACGCGGAGTGGCAGGTCATCCACGGCAGCGACGAGTTCTTCGGCATCACGAAGAACGTCCACAACGCGCTCCAGGGTGCCGGGCACGAGTTCACCGAGGCCGACCGCCGCACGTACCTCGAGAAGGTGCTCGAGAACACCCTCCTGCTCGAGGGCGCGTGGGACGTCGTGGTCATCCACGACGCGCAGCCCGCGGCGATGCGAACCTTCTGCGAGCACGGTCCGGCCTGCGATCCCGACACCCGGTGGATCTGGCGGTGCCACATCGACCTCACCGACGTGCGCGAGGACGTGTGGGAGTTCTTCCGGCCCCACGTCGAACGCTACGACGCGACGGTCTGGACGATGCCCGCCTTCGTCCCCGCCTCCATGTCGACCGAGCACGTCCACATCGCGCCGCCCTGCATCGATCCGCTCTCGGTGAAGAACCTCGACCTGCCCGAACCGTTCGTGGCCGAGATCTGCAAGCAGTACGGCATCGACCCGCACCGGCCGATGATGGTGCAGGTGAGCCGGTTCGACCCGTGGAAGGATCCGCTCGGCGTGCTCGAGGCGTACCGCATCGCCCGCGAGCAGGTGCCCGACCTCCAGTTGGTGCTCGCCGGATCGATGGCCACCGACGATCCCGAGGGGTTCGGCGTCTGGGAGGAGGTCGACCGGGCCCGCGCCGGTGACCGCGACATCCACCTGCTCTCCAACATCCAGCAGGTCGGCAACGTCCAGATCAACGCGTTCCAGCGGGCCGCCGACGTGGTCGTCCAGAAGTCGCTCCGGGAGGGCTTCGGGCTCACGGTGGCCGAGGCGCTCTGGAAGGGGCGGCCCGTGATCGGCGGGAACGCGGGCGGCATCGTGCTCCAGATCCGCCACGGGGTCGACGGCTACCTGGTCGACTCGATCGAGGCCGCCGCCCGCCACGCGGTCGACCTGCTGCGCGATCCGGAACAGGCCGACGCCATGGGGGCCAACGGCCGCGAGCACGTCCGCACCCACTTCCTCTCGACCCGGGAACTCGAGGACTGGCTGCACCTCATCGCCGCGGTGCGCGGCTGACGTGATCGTCGTCTCCCACCGAGGGCCGGTGAGCTTCCGGCGCGACGGCGAGCACTTCCGCGCGTCCCGCGGGGCGGGTGGTCTCGTGAGCGTCCTGTCGCCGTTGCTCGCCCAGAACGACTCGGCCCGCTGGTACGCGGCCGCGCTGTCCGACGACGACCGGGCCGCGGTGGCCGCGGGTCGGGCCGAGGTGCCCGAGTTCCGCCTCCAGCTCCTGAACCTCGACCCCGACCTGCACCGGCAGCACTACGACGTGATCGCCAACGAGCTGCTGTGGTTCCTCCACCACGGCCTGTTCGACCTCCCGAACACGCCGCGCCTCGACCGGGCGACCCGGCTCGCGTGGGACGCGTACGTCGAGGTGAACCGAGCGTTCGCTGCGGCGGTCGCCGAGGACGCGGGCGAGCACGACACCGTGCTCGTCCAGGACTTCCAGCTCGCGCTCGTGCCCGGGGTCCTGCGGGACCTGCGGCCCGACCTGCGGATCGCAGCGTTCACGCACATCCCGTTCTGCGGGCCCAACTCGATCCGCGTGCTCCCGGAGGTGATGGCGACCACCCTGCTCGGAACCATGCGGCGCACTCCGGTCGGGTTCCACACGGCGCGGTGGGCTCGGGCCTACCGGGCCTCCGCGGCGGAGGTACTCGGGGGCGCTCCCGACGTGCCGACGTTCGCGAGCGCGTTCTGCCCGGACCTCGATGGACTCCGCGCCGAGGCGGCCACCGCGCCCGTCCGCGAGGCGGTGGGCGGGTTCGACGCGCTGGCCGGCGATCGGCAGCTCATCGTGCGGAGCGACCGCATCGAGCCCTCCAAGAACATCGTGCGGGGCCTGCTCGCGTTCGAGACGCTCCTCGAGGAGCGCCCCGAGTGGCGGGAGCGCACGGTGCTCGCCGCCCTCGTGAACCCGTCACGCGAGCGGCTGCCGATCTACCTGCGCCTGCGCCGGGAGGTGGAGGAGGTGGTCGAGCGGATCAACGACCGCTGGGCCCGGGGTGACTGGACACCGGTGATCCTCGACGCGCGCGATGACTACGCGCGATCGCTCGCCGGGCTGGCCCGGGCCGACGTGCTGCTCGTGAACCCGATCCGGGACGGGCTGAACCTCGTGGCCAAGGAGGGACCCGTGGTGAACGAACGGGACGCCCCACTCTGCCTGTCCCGCGATGCCGGCGCGTTCGATGAGCTCGGTGGCGCCTGCGTCGAGGTCCAGCCGTACGACCTGCTGCAGACCGCGTCGGCACTGCACACCGCGCTCGCGATGGGACCGGCCGAGCGGACGGCACGCGCGTCGGCGCTCCGGGACCGCATCGGCGCACGCCGTCCGGTCGACTGGCTGGGCGACCAGCTCACGCACGCGCGCTGAGCGCGCCCGTCAGCCGCCGAGGAGGCGGGCCAGCAGGCCGAGGCACTGCGAGAGCCCGTGGGGACCGGCGACCGTGAGGTCCGTGTGGTCCGCGAGCGCGGCGGGCGCCTCGATCGAGCGCACCCCGATCCGGAGGACGCGCTCGAGCACGCCCTCGTCGCAGAGCCGACCTGCTGCGTCGAACGCGGGGAGATCGCCGTGGTCGTCACCGGCCACGAGGAGGCCGCGGAGCGGGCGGGGGCCGTCGAGCACCAGCTCGCGCACGACCGTGCCCTTGTCGACGGCGAGGTCCGGACGCAGCTCGAGCGCGAGACGGCCGGGCACCGCGAGGAGGCCGGTCGCGGCGGCCGCCGCCCGCCCCCAGCGCTCCGCCTCGGCTCCGAGTTCCGGCTGCTCGCGCCAGTGCAGCGCGACCGCGACCGCGCCCTTCTCCTCGACGCGGACGCCGGGGAGGTCGCGACGCGCCCGCGTCGCGAGGGCCGTGACCGATTCGGACCCCCAGGCCCCGACCGCCCGCGGGTCGACGAGCGTCGCGGTACCCGGACCCTCCCGTTCGAGCCCGTACTGACCGATGAGCACCGCGCCCGGCACCGGCACGGCACGCCGCAGGAAACCGACCGGGCGGCCACTCACCACCGCGATGGGCCGCACCCGCCCGGTGAGGCGCGTCAACGCGGCGATCGCCTCGGGCCGAGCGATCGCCGCGTCGGGATCGTCGACGATGGGCGCGAGCGATCCATCGAAGTCGAGGACGATCCCGAGGTCGGGCGCGAGCGCGGCGAGGGGACGGAGGCTGGAGCGGGCGCGGCGCCGGCTCAGGCGCCGAGGACCACGAGGCAATTGGCCCGCTCGGCCCCGGCGGGGACGGGCGTGGGCATCGCTGCGCCCTTGGCCCCCGGACCGACGATGGTCGCGACGGCCGCGCACTCCCGGTTGTACCCGGACGCGTAGTACACCGTCGTGCCGGTCACCGTCGCCGCCGCCGTCGCCGGGGTGAGGGTCTGGTAGCCGGCGGCGCGGATCCTCGCGGTCATCGACGCCGCAGCGCCGGCCACCCCGGAACCGTTCTGCACCAGGACCGTCACCTGGGAGTTCGGGCGGGTCGTACCCGTCGTCTTGCGCGTCGTCGAGGTCCCGGGGCGGGTGGTGCTCGAGGAGGCCCGGCTCGTCGTCGTGACGATCGCGGTGGTCGTCGTCGTCCCCCCGTCGCCGATGGGACCCGAGCCGTCGTCGATCACCTGGAGCAGCACGATGCCGATGATGATGGCGAGCCCGATGAGCAGTCCGCCCCGTACCGCCGGGTTCCCGAGCGCCCCGCGGCCACCGGTCGACGAGGTGCGCCGGTCGGGCCGCCCTCCACCCGGGTTCATCGGATCGGTCACGGCCCGGACCCTATCCCGCCGGGTCGGACCGGACGCGTCACGCGCGCGCCGGACGCCGTGGAGCCGGAGGTCGGCTTCGAACCGACGACCTGCCGCTTACAAGGCGGCTGCTCTGGCCAACTGAGCTACTCCGGCGAGGACCGAACGCGACCGTACCCCGGATGGCCGGCTCAGGATCCGCCGCCGCCCGAGCGCCGACGGGCCACCGCGAAGCAGGCCACCGCCGCGGCCGCCGACACGTTGAGGCTGTCGAGGTGACCATGGGTCTCGATCGAGGCGACGAGGTCACACCGCTGCCGGGTGAGCCGCGCGACGCCGCGGCCCTCCGCACCGAGCACGAGCACGATGGGTCCGTCGGCCACCGCGAGGTCGTGGAGGTCGGCGTCGCCGTCCATGTCGAGGGCGACCGACCACACCCCGGCCCGGCGCGCCCGGTCGAGGAACGCCGGGAGCCCCGCGGCCTGCGCGACCGGCAGCCACTCGGCCGCGCCCGCGGCCGCCTTCATGGTGGACGGACCGAGGCGAGCGCTCCGGTGCTTCGGCAGCACGATGCCGGTGGCTCCGGCCATCTCGGCGGTCCGCATCACAGCACCGAGGTTCCCCGGGTCCGTCACCCCGTCGAGCGCGACGAGGAAGCCGCGCGGATCGGCGAGCAGGCGGTCGACGTCAACCGGCTCGATCGGCGCGGCTCGGGCGATCACCCCCTGGGGCGCCTCCGAGCGCGCGAGCGCGAGCAGCTGCGTCGCCGACACCTCGCGGACCCGCACGCCCCCCTCGTGGGCGAGCTCGATGATCTCGGCCCGCGGACCCGCCTCGTCACCGCCGACTGCGACCAGCACCTCGCGGATCGGGCGTCGGTGGGCCCGCAGCAGCTCGCGCACCGCGTTGATGCCCTCGACCTGATCGCCGCCGAGCCCGCGTTCGGGCGCACCCGTCCGGTCGGCTCGTCCCTCACCCCGTCGGCGTTCGGGCTCCCGGGACCGAGTCCGCCCGGCGCCCGATCGACCTCCGTTCCCCCGCGGGCGGTTCATCGGTGCCAACGCGTGCCGCCGGGCGCGTCCTCGAGCACGACCCCGCGGGCCGCGAGTTCGTCGCGGATCGCATCGGCCCGGGAGAAGTCGCGCGCCGCACGCGCCGCGTCGCGCTCGGCCACGAGCGCGTCGATCTCCGCGTCGTCCTCGCCCCCGGTGGTCGAGCCCGCGGCGAGGCCGAGCACCGCGACGAGGGACCGCACCGTGGCCACGAGGGTCGCCGCGACGTCCCACTCGCCGGCATCGATCGCCGAGTTCGCGCGACCCACCGCCTCGAACACCGCGGCGAGCGCGGCCGGGGTGCCGAAGTCGTCGTCCATGGCCCGGCGGAACGCGTCCACCGTCGTCGCGTCGAGGTCCGTCACCTCGGCGATGGAGCCGGCCGCCCGGCGCTCCAACGCGTCGAGACGATCGACCGCCTTCGCCGCAGCCGCGATCTCCGTCGGGCCGAGTTCGGTCTGCGAGCGGTAGTGGGTCTGGAGCACCGCGACCCGCAGTGCCCGCCCACCGTGCGCGTCGATGGCCTCGCCCAGGGTCGTGAAGGTGCCGAGCGACTTCGACATCTTCTCGCCGCCGACCATCACCATGCCCGAGTGGATCCAGTGGCGCGCGAAGGCGTGGCCCGCGGCCTCGGCCTGGGCCCGCTCGTTCTCGTGGTGCGGGAAGGCCAGGTCATCACCACCCGCGTGGACGTCGAAGCCCTCGCCGAGGAGCTCGAGCGACATGGCCGAGCACTCGATGTGCCAGCCCGGGCGGCCCCGACCCCAGGGCGAGTCCCAATCGGGCTCACCCGGTTTGGCCGCCTTCCACAGCGCGAAGTCGACCGGGCTGCGCTTCTGCTCGTCGACCTCGACGCGGGCTCCGGCCCCCTCGAGCAGGTCGTCGAGTCGGCGGTGCGAGAGCTCCCCGTACCCGGGGTAGGTGGGCACCGAGAAGTACACACCCTGACCGTCGATCACGTACGCGTGGCCGGACCCGACCAGCTCGGCGATGAGCGACTGCATCTGCTCGATGTACCCGGTCGCGTGCGGTACCTCGTCGGGCCGCCGCACCGAGAGCCGGTCCATCTCCGACCAGTACGCGGCTTCGTAGCGCGCGGCGACCTCGGGTTCGGTGCTGCCCTCGCGCGCGGCGCGCCCGATGATCTTGTCCTCGATGTCCGTGATGTTGCTCACGAACCGCACCGCGTACCCGCGCCACTCGAGGTACCGCCGAATCGTGTCGAACGCGACTGCGGTGCGTCCGTGGCCGAGGTGCGGGACGTCGTAGACCGTGGGCCCGCAGACGTAGAACGACACCTGCCCCGGGGTGCGGGGGGTCAGCTCCACCTTCGCGCCCACGAGCGTGTCGTGGAGCCGGACGCCGTCGCTCATCGTCGCGAGGCTACCCGCCGTGTCCGCGCCTCAACCCTTGCTGAGCATGGCGACCGCCCAGCACGCGATCCCCTCGACCCGGCCGACGAAGCCGAGCCCCTCCCCCCGCTTCGGGGTGACGGCCACGTGGAGCGGAACGCCCATCGGCTCCTGGAGCGGGACGAGTGCGGCCGCCACCGTCTCGGCCATCGCCGCGAGGTGTGGCCCGAGGCGCGGCGCCTCGGCCGCGACCACGACGTCGACGTTCTGCAGCCACCAACCCTCACGGGCCACCGCGGCAGCCACGTCCGCGAGGAGGTCGACCGAACGCGCACCGGCCCACCGCTCGTCGCTCGCCGGGTACCGGGCACCCAGGTCGGGCAGACCGGCCGGACCGAGCAACGCATCGGCGACCGCGTGCGCGACCACGTCGGCGTCGGAGTGACCGTCGAGCCCCGGACCGTCGATCGTGACGCCGCCGAGCACGAGCGGCCCGTCACCACCGAACGGGTGCACGTCGAACCCGAGGCCGACCCGGTGGATCACGGCGCACCGTCGTCCGCGAGCAAGGCCTCGAGCGCGGCGAGGTCCTCACGATCGGTCACCTTGCGGCTGCGGGGATCACCGGGCACGACCACGACGGTACCGCCGTACCGTTCGACGAGGCCGGCATCGTCGGTCGCGTCGTCCGCGCCGGCGTGCGCGGCCCGGAGCACCTCGGCCCGGAAGGCCTGCGGCGTCTGCACCGCGACGAGCGAGGCACGGTCCACCGTCTCGATCACCCGGTCGCCCTCCACCCGCTTCACCGTGTCGGGGATCGGCAGTCCCGGCACGGCGCCGTCCGCGCCGGCTCGGACCGCGTCGATGACCGCGCGGTACACGCCGGGACCGGCGAGCGGCCGTGCCGCATCGTGCACGAGGATGACGTCGGCCTCCTCGGGCACGGCAGCGAGCCCGGCCCGCACGGAGTCGGATCGGTGCGCGCCGCCGGCGACCACCGCCGCCACGGGCGGTCCGACCCAGGTCGCACCGGCGGGCAGCACGAGCACGACCGCGTCGACCGCCGCGTGTGCGCCGTGCACCGCCCGGTCCACGATCCGCTGGCCTGCGAGGTCACCGAACTGCTTCTCCCCGCCGAAGCGGGTGCCGCGACCCGCGGCGAGCAGGATGGCCCAGGTCGTCACCCGGCCATGATGCCCGAGCCGGTCGGACCCGTGCCGACCGGGGCCCCGGCGACCACCGGCCGGGCGAAGACGATGCGGCCCGCCGCGTTGGGCACCACCGACGAGACGGTGACCTCGATGGGTTCGGCCCCGACCGCGTCGGCGCCGCCGTTCACGACCACCATCGAACCGTCGTCGAGGAACCCGACGCCCTGACCCGGCTCGCGACCGGGCTTGAGGATGCGCACGGTGAGGGTCTCGCCCGCGACCACCGGCGCGGCGAGATCGGCGGCGAGCCGCCGCACGTTGAGGGTCGGCACCCCCTGGATCTCGGCGACCCGGGCGAGGGTGGCATCGGCGGTGATGAGTCGCAGCTCGAGTCGACGGGCGAGGGCGACGAGCTTGGCGTCGACCTCGGCAACCTCGGGCACCTCGTCGTCGAGGACCCGGACCCGCACCGCGCCCTCACGGCCGAAGGCGTCGAGGGACTCGAGTCCTCGACGAGCCCGCCGAGCCTGGGGCGACTCGGGGCCGCCGTCGGCGAAACCCTGCAGCTCGTCGAGCACGAACCGCGGCACGAGCAGGTCGCCGGTCAGCACCCCGGCGCGCACGAGGCCGGCGAAGCGGCCGTCCATGATCGCCGAGGTGTCGACGAGGTAGCCGTCG
>JBJTQX010000104.1:0-19629 GCA_046075855.1 Actinomycetes bacterium | reverse complement strand
CCGACCGGGCCCGAGCCAGCCGCCATCGATGAGCTCCGACCGGGTGAACACCCAGGCCCGGTCCCCCGCCGCCTCCCGGGCCGCGAGCAGGAGGTCGCCCGCCCCACCGGGACGCGCGTGCAGGTGTCGGAACCGCCCATCACCGGCTTGCAACGGAGCCAGCCCGGCGACCGTCGGGAGCTCGACCCAACCCTCGGGTCCGACCTGGGCCTGCCCGTGGTCCGCGGTCACGAGCAGGGCGGCGTGCGCGGGCAGGACGTCGAGCATCCAGCCGACGAGCCGATCCGTGAACGCCAGCTCGGCGAGGTACCGGTCGTCGTGCAGCCCGAACTCGTGCGCCACGGAGTCGACCCCCGGGTAGTACGCGTAGACGAACGGCGCGCCGGCCGCGATCCGGCCCCGGCACTGCTCCACGAGCACCGCGACCGTCGACCATCCGACGAAGTCGACGCCCTCGAGGTGCGCCCGGGTGAACCCCGTTCTCCGGAAGGAGGCCTGGGTCACCACCGGGACTCGACGCCCGCCGAACGCTGCGTGACGTTGGAGGTCCCGAGGTTCCGGGGCCCGGCCGCCGTCCTCCATGCGCCACTGGAGCACGTTGAGCACGCCGCTCCCCTCGCGCACCCGGTACCCGAGCACGCCGTGCTCGATCGGTGCGCGCCCGGTCACGATCGAGGTGAGCGCGGTCGAGGTCGTCGACGGCACCACCGTCGTGATCGACCCACCGACCATCGCGGTCAGGTTCGGCAGGATCGCCCGGTGCCGCTCGAGTTCGGTCCACCCGAGGCCGTCGAGCACGAGCAGCACGGTGGCCGATGCCCCGGCCGTCGGGGCCGGGAACCACGCGGGCGGCGTGGATCCCAGCAACCCCGGGACGATGCCCGTGATGCACGGGCCGGCGAGGTCGGGGCGGACGGGCTCCATGAGCCGAACGGTACCGCCCCGCCCACTGCACCCGACCGCGGCGCGGCTCGGTGTGCGAGCATGGACCGGTGAGGGTCTCGACACGGGGTGACTACGCGGCACGGGCCCTGCTCTCGCTCGCGCTGCACGGCTCCGAGCGGCCCACCTCGGTCAAGGAGATCGCCGAACGCACGAACCTCCCGCAGCCCTACCTCGAGCAGATCCTCCTCGCGGTGAAGGGGGCGGGGCTCGTGCGTTCGAAGCGGGGGGTCGGCGGCGGTTACGTGCTCGCGCGACCGCCGGCCGAGATCACCCTCGCCGAGATCCTCGCCGCGGTCGACGGGCCGATCACCACGGCGATCGAGGACCACGACCACTGCGAGGGGCACTGCGTGCTCCAGGAGGTCTGGGTGTCGGTGGGCGAGGAGATGCGCAGCCACCTCGACGCCTGCACGCTCGCCGACCTCGTCGAGCGCACCCGACGCGGGCACGCGGCACCGACGTCCTGAGCGGACCCGGTCAGGCCGACCGCAGCCGCACCCTCGCCTCGAGCCCACCACCCTCGGCCGCCGCGAGGTCCACGCTCCCACCGTCGGCCTCCACGAGCCCGCGCACGAGGGCGAGCCAGAGCCCCGATCCGCCGGGGCTCGCGCCCGGGGGACGCCAGAAGCGGTCGAACGCGCGATCGAGCTGCTCCGCCGTCATCCCGGGACCCTGGTCCCGGATGGTGAGCACCACGTGCCCGGGTCCGTCGGCCCGCGCGTCGCAGCGCACCGCAGAACCCGCCGGCGCGACGTCGATCGCGTTCGAGATGAGGTTGTCGAGCGCCTGTTCGAGCGAACCGGGCGTGACCCGGACCTCGAGCGAACCGGGCACCGTGCTCGCCACCTCGATGCCCTGCTCCGCCGCGAACGCGCGCCACGCGTCGAGCCGACCCGCAACGATCCCGGTCAGCCCGAGGGCGACCGGTGCGGCACCCCCCTGCTCGGCCCGGGCGAGCGCGAGCAACCCGTCCACCAACCGCGACAGACGCCGCACCTCAGCGAGCGCGCCCTCCACGTCGCGCGCGTCCACCGGGCGACCCGCCGCCGCGTCGCCCTCGAGGATCTCGAGCCGGAGCCGGAGCGCCTGCAGTGGGGTCCGGAGCTGGTGGGACGCATCGGCGACGAACGCACGCTGCGACTCGACGAGGGATCCGAGCCGCGCCGCCGTCCCGTTGAACGACTCCGCGAGCACGCGCAGCTCGTCCGGCCCGCGCGGCACCGGGGCGCGGGCACCCAGATCCCCGTCGCCGAGCCGGCGGGCCGCGACCTCGAGGTCGGACACCGGGGCCGAGACGGCGCGGGCGAGCCGCAGGCTCACGAGGAACACGATGCCGAGCACGCAGACCGCGAGCGCGGCGAGCCCGAGCCACACCCGCCGGATACGTGCGGTGACGAACGAGGTCGGGTACGACACCCGCAGCGCCCCGATCACCTCGCCGCCGGACACCACGGGGACCGCCACGTACAGCAGGTCGGTGCCGAGCGTGTCCGAGTGCCGGGTGCCGTCAGCCTCGCGTCCGGCGAGGGCCCGGGCGAACTCAGGACGCGACGCGAAGGAGCGATCGGGTCGCGTGCCCGGGGTCGGGTCCGAGTCGACGAGGAGCCGGCCGGTGGCGTCGGTGACCACGACGCGCCCACCGGTCGCGACCGCGTAGGCCCCGACGATCCGGGCGAGCGTCGCCGGGGCGGCCGGCTCGATGGCCTCGTGGGTCCGGATCGAGAGGGCGAGCGCGTCGTGCTGGACGTCGGCGAGCAGCCGCCGCCGCTCCGACCCGGCGTACGCGAGCCCGAGCGGCACCTCGAGCACGAGGAGCACGACGACGGTGATCGTGAGGTAGCCGAGGAGCAGGCGGCGTCTCACGCGCGCGGGTCCACCAGCCGGAAGCCGACCCCTCGCACCGTCTCGATCCACCGGGGATCACCGAGCTTGCGGCGCACCGCGGCGACGTGCACGTCGAGCGTCTTCGTGGGTCCGTACCAGTGCGGATCCCACACCTCGTCGAAGATCTCGGAGCGCGTGAAGGCCCGGCCCGGATCGGAGGCGAGGAACGCGAGCAGCGCGTACTCCTTCGGGGTCATCGCGATGTCGATCCCATCGACGGTGACCCGGTGGGACCGACGGTCCACCACGAGCGAACCGACCGCGGGAGGTCGATCGGCGGCATCGACCCGCCGGCTCCCGCCCCCGGACCTCCGGCTGACCGCCCGGATGCGGGCGACGAGTTCGTGGAACCCGAAGGGCTTGACCAGGTAGTCGTCGGCGCCCATCTCGAGGAGCAGGACCCGGTCGATCTCCTCGCCGCGCGCGCTCACGACGAGGATCGGGACCTCGCCGCGATCCCGGAGGATCCGGCAGACCTCGCGACCGTCCATGTCCGGGAGACCGAGGTCGAGCAGCACGACGTCGGGGGTCTCGGCCTCGAGTGCCTCGGCGCCGGTGGCCACACGGCGGACCGTGAACCGCTCCCGCTCGAGGCCGCGGGCCAGCGGTTCAGCGATCGCGTCGTCGTCCTCGACGATCAGTACGTCCATGGCCCGCCGACCCTCCCACACGAACCCGCCCGGGCGACCACATCTTTGCCGAATCTTGGGTCGCCCCTGCCCCGGGGCACGACCGATACCCCGTACCGTGGGGGCACCCACCCGGGGCTCCGGCCCCGGCCCCCGCACCTCCGCCAGCCAACCCATCGGAAGGGAACGCACCATGGAACCGAAGCGCCTCCTCGCCATCATCGGATCGACCGTCATCGCCATCGGCGCCGGCGGCATCGCTGCGGGTGCCCTCAACGGGGTCGGGGACGACTCGAACCCGCCCGCCGTCATCGCCGAGGTCACCGGCGACACGGGTGCGACCGGCGAGACCGGGGTCGACCCGACGACCACCACCGCGCCGGAGGTGACGACGACCGCGCCCACCTCGACCATGGTCCCCGACTACGACGAGTTCGAGGACGCCGACGACGAGGACCGCGACGTCGATGAGGACGAGCTCGAGGACGCCGACGACGACTCGGACGACGACGCCAACGACTCGGACGACGACTCGGACGACGACTCGGACGACGCCGACGATGACGACGCCGACCACTCGGACGGCGAGCGCGACGGGGACGACTGACGTGACCGCACGGCGGACGCTGGCGGTCGTCGCTGCGGTGACCGTCACCGTGGCCGCGGGAGCTGCGGCGGCCGCATCCGTCGGTCGCATCGCTGCGCCCGAACACCGGGTGGGCACCTACAGCCCGGTGTCCACCGGCGACGAGGACCGCGAGTCGGCCGCTGGCACCGCCGAGCCCGGAGACGCGCCGGCGAACGCCGAGGAGCCGGCCCCGCCGGAACCGGTGGCGGTGGCCGTGGCCCCGAGCGCACCGAGCGCCGGCGGCGGGATGGTCGCGGGCCGCAGCGGCGGGAGCAGCCCCGGCTCCGTCGGCAGCGGCGCGAGCACCGTCTCGCCCACGACGACCACCGTGTCCCCGAGTGCCGATGACGACGAGGACGAGGCCCCGGAACCGCCCGAGCCACCGGAACCGGACGAGGACGACGACTGAGCACCGATCGGCCCGCCGAGGACCCTGCGCAGCAGCCCGATGACGGGCTGCTGCGTCGCGAGTGGCGTGCGATGGGTACCGACTGCGACCTCACGCTCCTCGGGGGGACCCCGGAGCTCCTCGACCTCGCCGTCGACCGGGTCGAGGAGCTCGAGGCCCGCTGGAGCCGCTTCCGACCCACGAGCGAACTGCTCCGGCTCCACGACCATCCGGGTCGACCGGTCGTCGTCTCCGACGACACGTTCGCGGTGCTCGAACTCGCGCTCGCAGCCTGGCGGGACACGCGCGGCGCGTTCGACCCGAGCGTGCACGACGCGGTGCGTGCGGCGGGTTACACCGACGATTTCGCGGCCCTGCCCCCGGATGGCGGGCCCGTGCCGTCGGGAACCCCGGCGCCGGGCCTCGCCGAGGTCCGTCTCGACCCGCTCGTGCGGTCCGTGACCCTCCCCCCCGGTGTGCACCTCGACCTCGGCTGCATCGGCAAGGGTCGCGCCGCCGACGTGGTCGCGGCGGAACTGCTCGCACACGGCGCGTCGGGGGTCTGCCTGTCCCTCGGGGGCGACGTGCGCCTCGCCGGCGAGCCGCCCACCTCCGGGTGGATCGTCGACGTCGAGGAACTGCCGGGCACGCGCCTCGCCCTCGCCCGCGGCGGCATCGCGACGAGCGCGCGCACCCGACGGCGTTGGCGACGCGGCGGGACCGACCTGCACCACCTCATCGAGCCGAGCACGGGGAACCCGGTCGCCGGTGCCGGGCGGGCGGTGACCGTCATCGCGGGCACCGCCGCTGAGGCGGAGGTGCTGGCCAAGGCGCTCTACCTCCTCGGCCCCGGCCCGGTCGCGCCGCTGCTCGCCGAACGCGGCGCGACCGGTGTCGTGGTCGACGACGCCGGGCACGCGCATCCGCTGCCCGGGTTCGCGGACTACCTCCGCTGACGGCGGCTCAGACCAGGCGCGCGAGCACCGCGGCGAGGTCCGGCGGGAGCGGTTCGGTGAGCTCGAGGTGCTCCCCCGTCACCGGGTGGTCGAACCCGAGGGCGGCCGCGTGGAGGAAGGGGCGATCGGTGCGCAACGTCGCGCGCTGACCGCCGTAGGCCACGTCGCCGACCACCGGATGCCCGATCGCGGCCACGTGCACGCGGATCTGGTGGGTCCGGCCGGTCTCGAGGCGGCACTCGAGGAGTGCGACGCCCGGTTCGGGGAACTCCTCGACCACCTCGTAGTGGGTGCGTGCCGGGCGGCCCCCCTGCCGCACGGCCATACGGGTCGGGACGCGCGCCGACCGCCCGATCGGCGCGTCGATCACGCCGACGCGCGCCTCGGGGATCCCCCAGACGAGCGCGAGGTACCTCCGCTCGACCTCGTGCGCGGCGAGGGCGGCCGTAAGCGCGTCGTGGGCCCGCGACGTGCGGGCCACGAGCATGAGCCCGCTCGTGTCGCGGTCGAGCCGGTGGACGATGCCCGGGCGGTTCGGCTCGCCGACGGCGGCGACCTCCGGATGGTGGAAGAGCAGCGCGTTGGCCAGGGTCCCGCCGGGGTTGCCCGCCCCCGGGTGCACGACGAGGCCGGCGGGCTTGGCGATGACGAGCACGTCATCGTCGGCCCATCGTTCGACGAGCGGGATGTCCTGGGCCACCGGGGGTCCGGGGAGCTCGGGCTCGGCCAGCACCTCGACCACCTCGCCCTCCTCGAGCCGCCGGCTCTTGATCACCGGTCGGCCGTCCACCTCGACGGACCCCGCGGCGATGAGTGCCTGCACGTCGACCCGCGTCCACCCCGTGAGCAGCGCGACCGCGCGGTCCACCCGTTCACCCGCGAGCGGCGCCGGGACCTCGAACTGCTCAGCCATCGGCGTGCGAACCTGCGTCAGGGGCACCGGGCGCGTGGTCGGGTCGGTCCCGCAGCACCGCGATGGCCACGAGCACCGCGCCGACGGTGATGGCACTGTCCGCCACGTTGAAGAGCGGCCACGGCCCGACCTTCACGAAGTCGACCACCGCGCCCCGCAACGGCCCGGGCGCACGGAACACCCGGTCGACGAGGTTCCCCAGCGCACCACCGAGGAACAGCGACAGCCCGACGAGCATCCACGGGTCCGAGGTCCGGGCCACCGCGCGGGCCAGGACGACGGCCGCGACGATGGCGAGCAGCGCGAGCACGGGTGTCGCCGAGCTCAGGAGGCTGAGGAACGCCGAGCCGGAGTTGCGGGCGAGGACGAAGCCCACGGAGTTGCCGACGAGCCAGATCGGACCGTCGGCGAGCGCGCCGACCGCCCACTGCTTCGTGGCCACGTCGGCGACCACCGTCCCGACCACGATGGCGGCGGCGAGCCCGCGACGGGCGGAGGTCGTCACCGGGTCGCGTGCCGGGTCAGCGGTGCCGCTCGACCCGGTTCCGGCACATCACGCAGTGCTCGGCCCACGGGATGGCCTCGAGCCGCTCGAACGGGATGCGGACGCCCGCAGGCACGCAGGTCCCGTAGGTGCCGGCTGCGAGGCGGGCGAGCGCACGGTCGATCTCGTCGACCGCCTCCCGGGCCTTCGAGGAGATGAGCAGGTCCCGCTCGCGCTCGATGGCGATCGTGTCGCCCTCCCCCGACTCCTCGTCGAACTGGGTGTCACCCAGCTCGCGCTCGAGCATGAGCGCATCGGCCTCGGCCTGCATCTCCTCAGCCTGGTGGGTGAGGTGGGCCCGCTCGGCCCGCAGCATGCCCTCGAGCGTCTCGAGCTGCTTCGGGGTGAGCGCCCGCCGGGATCCCTCGGGCAGGGCATCGCGGACGGAGTCGATGTTGAGGTGCGAGTAGGAGCAGCGGGATGCCAGCTCGGCCGCCCGACGCTCGGCCGCGGCCCGCTCGGCCGCCGCCTTCTCCTCGGCCTTGCGCTTCTCGGCGGCCCGACGCTCCTGCTCGGCCCGGCGCTCCGCCTCGCGGCGCTCGCGTTCGGCCTGCTGCTCGGCGGCCCGACGGGCCTTCTCGGCCGCCTTGGCCGCACGGATCTTCTCAGCCGCCTTGGCCTTCTCGATGCGGACCTTCTCAGCCGCCTTGGCCTTCTCGATGCGGGCCTTCTCGGCCGCCCGACGGGCGAGTTCCTTGGCCTTGGCCGCAGCCTTGCGCTCCGCCTCGCGCTGCCGTCGCTCCGCCTCCTTGGCCCGCGCCGCGGCCTTGCGCTCCGCCTCGCGCTCCCTCGCCGCGCGGCGCTTGGCCGCCTCCCGCTGCGCCGGCGTGAGCGGCGTCGCCTTCTTGACCGCCGTCTTCTTCGCGGTCTTCTTGGCCGCAGACTTCTTCGCAGTCTTCTTGGGGGCCGTCTTCTTCGCGACCTTCTTCGCCGCCGTCCGCTTCGTGGCGGGCTTCACCGTCTTCTTGGCCGTGGTCTTCTTCGCGGTGGTCTTCTTCGCGGCGGTCTTCTTCGCGGTGGTCTTCCTCGCGGCGGGCTTCGCCGCCCGCCGAGCGACCTGCTTCGCGGCTGGCTTGCGCGCCGCGGTGCCCTTCGCCGGCGCCCTGCGGGCAGCGGCCTTCTTCGCAGCCTTCTTGGCGGGGGGCATCGGGTCTCCTCGATGGGGGGATCGGGCGAGCGGGCGGGGCACCCTAGCCGTCCGGGACCCCGCGGTTCCAGCGCACCGGAACCGTCCGCGGCCGGATGGGCGTCGAGGACGGTCGGGTACCGTACCGCCGTGCCGTTCGAGCCCCTCCCCCCGTTCGACCTCGTCGCGCTCGAACGGTCGGTGCTCGAGCAGTGGCAGGACGGCGACGTGTTCGCCGAGAGCCTCCGACGCCGATCGGACGCCCCCGAGTGGGTCTTCTACGAGGGTCCGCCGACAGCCAACGGACGCCCCGGCCTCCACCACGCGTGGGCTCGGCTCTTCAAGGACATCTACCCCCGCTTCCAGACCATGCGGGGGCACCTCGTCCGGCGACAGGGCGGCTGGGACTGCCACGGGCTCCCCGTCGAGGTCGAGGTCGAGAAGGAGCTCGGCTTCTCGGGCAAGCAGCAGATCGAGGCCTTCGGGATCGCCGAGTTCAACGCGCGCTGCCGGGCCTCGGTCCAGCGCTACGTCGACGACTTCGCAGCGCTCACCGAGCGCATCGGCATGTGGCTCGACGTCGACGGGGCCTACTGGACGATGTCGCCGACCTTCGTCGAGAGCGTCTGGTGGGTGTTCAAGCGGCTCTGGGACCAGGGCGACATCTACGAGGGCTTCAAGGTCGTGCCCTACTGCGGTCGGTGCGGCACCGCCCTCTCGAGCCACGAACTGGGGCAGCCCGGCGCCTACCGCGACATCACCGAGGACTCGGTGTACGTGCGCTTCCCGGTACGCGACCGCGAGTTCGACCTGCTCGTGTGGACGACCACGCCGTGGACCCTCCTCTCGAACGTCGGCGTCGCCCTCGGTCCGGACGTGGAGTACGCGCGGGTACGCGGCCGGGACGGAGCCCGCGACCTCGTGCTCGCGGCGGATCGGGTCGCGCCGGTCTGTGGGGAGGACGCCGAGGTGGTCGCCCGCGTCGCCGCCACCGACCTCGTGGGGCTGCACTACGTGCGTCCGTTCGAGGACGTGCCCCTCGATGACGAGACGGCTTGCCGGGTGGTGGCCGCGGACTTCGTGACAGTGGAGGACGGCTCCGGGCTCGTGCACCTCGCACCGGCGTTCGGGGAGGTGGACCGCGAGGTCGGGCTCACCGAGGGCCTGCCCGTGGTCAACCCGGTCGGGCCGGACGCGGCGTTCACGTCGGCCGTCCCCGCACACGCCGGCACCTTCGTCAAGGAGGCCGACGCGGCGATCATCGAACGCCTGCGGGCCGACGGCCGGCTCGAGCGGGTCGCGGCCTACGAGCACTCGTACCCGCACTGCTGGCGGTGCAGCACTCCGCTCATCTACTGGGCCAAACCGACCTGGTTCGCCCGCACGAGCGCGCACCGCGACGCGATGATCCGCGAGAACCAGCAGGTCGGCTGGCACCCGGCGCACATCCGGGACGGGCGCTTCGGGGACTGGCTGGAGAACAACGTGGACTGGGCGCTCTCCCGCGACCGGTTCTGGGGGACGCCCATCCCCGTGTGGCGCTGCGACGGGGGCCACGACACCTGCGTGGGTTCGCTCGCCGAACTGTCGGAGCGGGCCGGCTCGGATCTCCTCGCCCTCGACCCCCACCGTCCCGACGTGGACGACGTCGTGATCGCCTGCCCGGCGTGCGGCGGCCCGGCGCACCGGGTGGAGCCGGTGCTCGACGCGTGGTTCGACTCCGGCTCGATGCCCTTCGCCCAGCTCCACTACCCGTTCGAGCAGGAGGACCGGTTCGAGCAGCGCTTCCCCGCCGACTTCATCTGCGAGGGGATCGACCAGACCCGGGGCTGGTTCTACACGCTCCTGGCCATCAACACGATGGCCTTCGGACGCTCGCCCTACCGCAACGTGGTCTGCCTCGCGCTCGTCGTCGACAAGGACGGGCAGAAGATGTCCAAGTCGAAGGGCAACGTCATCGCCCCGTTCAGCGTGCTCGACACCCGCGGGGCCGACGCGCTGCGCTGGAACATGTTCAGCGCCGGGAGCCCGTGGACCCCGAAGCGCGTGTTCGTCGAGGGCATCGACGAGACCACGAACCGCTTCCTGCTGACCCTCTGGAACACGTGCTCCTTCTTCGTGACGTACGCGAACCTCGACGGCTGGGAGCCCGGTGGAGCGCAGGCCGAGCCGACGCACGTCCTGGACCGTTGGATCCGATCGCGGCTGCACCACACGGTGCGCGAGGTGACCGACGCGCTCGAGGGCTTCGATGCGCTCCGGGGCGCCCAGGCCCTCGACCGACTCGTCGATGACCTCTCCAACTGGTACGTGCGACGGTCACGGCCCCGGTTCTGGCGCACGGCCGACGGCGCGGCCCACGCCACGCTCTTCGAGTGCCTCGACACCGTGGCGCGCCTCCTCGCCCCCTACACCCCGTTCACCGCCGACGCACTCCACCAACGGCTCCGCCGCACCTCCGAGTCGGTGCACCTCGGTGACTGGCCGACCGTCGACGACGCCGCGCTCGACCCGGACCTCGAGGCCGAGGTCGCGCGGGCCCGGGCCGTGGTGAGCCTCGGACTCGCGGCCCGCAACGACGCGCGGCTCAAGGTGCGCCAGCCGCTGCACCGCGCCATGGTGCTGTTGCCCGACGGCGGAACGCTGCGACCCGAGGTGGCCGAGGACGTTCGGGACGCGCTCAACGTCGGGTCGCTGGAGTCGGTGACGAGCCTCGAGGGACTCCTCGACTACACCGTGCACCCGAACTTCCGCACGCTCGGTCCGAAGGTCGGCCCGCGGGTCCCCGCGCTCAAGGCCCACCTCGCCGAGGTGGACGGGGCCGAGGTGCGCCGCGCCCTCGAGGCGGTGGGCACCTACCGGGTCGTCCTCGACGGCGCCGAGGTCGTGCTCGGCCCGGAGGACGTCGAGGTGCGCGCCGCCTCCCACGAGGAGTTCGCGCTGGCCCAGGAGGACGGCATCGCGGTGGCCCTCGACACGAGCCTCGACGACGCGCTGCGCCGGGAGGGGTTGGCCCGGGACCTCGTGCGGGCGCTCAACGACCTGCGCAAGGCCACCGGCCTCGAGATCGCCGATCGCATCGACCTGCGCATGCGGGCTGAGGGCGCGGTGGCCCTCGCGGTCCGTGAGCACGGCGACCGGATCGCCGAGGAGGTCCTCGCCCCGAGCTGGGATCTCGAGGAGGGCGCACCGACGGGTGCCGGCGGATGGCAGGTGCTGGCCACCGACCTCGGCGAGGTGGCGGTCCGGATCGGTCCCGCCGCAGGCTGAACCGCCGACGGCCCGGTCAGCGCCGTCGGCGGAAGATCCCCGACCGACGCTCGTCGCCGAACATCGCCCGATCGGGCGGCAGGTCGTCGTCGCGGGGTCCGAGTGGGGTGTCGTCGTTCACCGCGTCGCGCAGCGATGCGAAGAAGTCGTCGTCCGACATGCTCGCGTCGGTCGGGGTCTCCTCGAAGGGCGGCGATGGCGCCGCGGGCTCCGCGGCCGGCTCGAACAGCGAGTCCCCCGTCGGTGCGGGTTCGACCACCTCGAGCGCCGCGGTCGGCGGACCCGGATCCACCGCGGGTGTCGACACCGCGCCGGCCGGCGCCGGCCCCGAGCCGACGTCGTGCACGGCCGGCCGAGCCGAGGCTGCGACGGGCTCGCGGGTCACCGCGAGCGCATCCAGGTCAGCCTCGATCGCACGGCGCAAGCGCGCCCGGTAGTCCGCCTCGAACCGCTCGAGCGCGTCGACGTCGGCGCTGAGCGCCTCACGGCGCGCCGCGAGGTCGCGCACCTCCGACTCGAGCGCGAGACGCTGGGCCGTCGCCTCGCGCTGGGCCGAGGTCGCCGCGTCGTCGATCGTGATCCGCGCCTGGGCGTCGGCCGCTGCGGTGATCGCCGCGGCCCGGGCGTTCGCGTCCGCGATCGCGTCGTCCGCCGCCTTCTGGGCCATGAGCAGCGTGCGCTGGAGGACGTCCTCGCTCTCCCGGGCAGTGACCCCGCGCGCCTCGGCGTCGCGGGCGTGCTGCTCGGCGAGGTCGACCTTGTGCTGGAGTGCCTCGATCGTGTCCGCGGCCCGCTCGAGGAGCTCGTCGACCGCATCGCAGTCGTAGCCCCGCTTCACCTCGTTGATCTCGGCATCCCGGAGTTCGTGCGGAGTCACATCCATGCCCCGGATGGTAGCGACGGGTTCCGGCGGAATGGTGGACATCCGGGCGGGTCCGGCGGGCGCCGCCCGGGCTCGGCCCGAGCGGGCACGGGGATCAGCCGCAGATGATCTGCCGGATGATGGAGAGCCCGAAGAACGCCACGAGGAAGGACAGGTCGAACACGCCGGCCGGCGGGATGACCCGTCGGAGTGGCTCGAGGAACGGCTCGGTGATCACCACGAGGAACCGGGCCACGGGCGCCACCGGCGAATCCGGCCGCAGGGGGAACCAGGACAGCACCGCCCTCGCCGCGAGCACGACGAGGTAGATGGTGACGAGGTTGCAGAGGAGCTCGCGCAGCAGCATCTAGGCGCGGTACAGCCCGCGCGCCTGCAGGCGCTCCTTCTCCTCCTGGGAGACCTCGGTGTTGCTGGGGGCGAGGAGGAAGACCTGGTCCGATACGCGCGACATCGAGCCGCCGATGGCGTAGGTGAGGCCACTCGAGAAGTCGATGAGGCGTCGCTTCAGCTCGTTGTCCGCGCCCTGGAGGTTGATGATGACCGGTTGGCCCGCCTTGAGCCGGTCCCCCACCTCCTGCGCGTCGTTGAACCCGCGGGGCTCGACCACGTGCACCCGGGCGCTCGACGCGGGCACGGGCCGGATGATCGGCTTCGTGACGTCGACCGGCGGCATGACCGGTTCGGGCAGCGTGCGCACCGGGTTGACGGTCGGGGTCGTCGCGACGCGGCGGTCGGTGGTTCGGGCGGCCGGGGCCGCTGGCTCGAGCGGCGCCTCCTCGACGAGGTCGTCGTAGCTGCCGTCCTCATCGAGGTAGTCGTAGCCCTCGTCGGCCTCGTCGACGTCGGTGAGGCCGAGGTAGTCCATGGTCTTCCGCATCCAGCCGGGCATGGGGTGCAACCTCCTCGCGGGTCGCCGGAGGATACCGCCGCACGGGCCCGGACCCGGGGACACCCGTTCAGCGCGCCGCGGTGCGGCCTCCGAAGATGGCCGTACCGACCCGGACGATCGTCGCCCCCTGCGCGATCGCCGCCTCGTAGTCGCCGCTCATGCCCATCGACAGTTCCGGCAGGGACAGGCGCTCGCCGAGCTCGCGCAGGGCCGCGAACCACCGGGCCGGCTCGCCCTCGATCGGCGCCACCGTCATGAGCCCGGTGACCGCCAACCCGAGCCCGGCCAGCGCATCCACGAGGGCCGGGGCGTCGGTCGGCGCCACCCCACCCTTCTGCGGCTCGTCGCCGAGGTTCACCTCCACGAGCACCTCGGCTCCGGGGGCACGACGGGCGATGGCCTCGCCGAGCGCGACCCGGTCGACGCTCTGCCAGAGGCGGACGTGCGGGGCGAGCGCAGCGACCTTGTTGCGCTGGAGCTGGCCGACGAAGTGCCAGACCGGCGGCTGCGGCGCGGCCGCGAGCTCGGGCGCCTTGGCCAGCAGCTCCTGCGCACGGTTCTCCCCGAGGTCGTGCAGGCCGAGCGCGAGCGCCGAGGCCAGGGTTCGTACGTCGACGGTCTTCGAGGCACCCACGAGGAGCACCTCGTCCGGACCGCGCCCGGCGGCCCGCGCCGCCGCGGCGATCCGCTCCCGCACCTCGTCGAGCCGGGACGCGAGGTCGTCAGCCATCATCGGACCCGGACCACGACCATGCCCTGACGACCCGTGGTGCCGTCGCGCCGGAAGGAGAACAGGTCGGGGTCGGCCACCGTGCAGCGCGCATCGTCGTGCACCTCGTCCACCCCGACGGCGCGCAACGCCGCGTGGATGCCCGCCCGCAGGTCGAGCGCGGGTCGCCCCGCGGCGGTCCGGCCGACCACCTCGGGTCCGACGCTCGCGGCGAGCCGTTCGAGGTCCGCCGGCCCGAACTCGTAGTGGGCCGCGCTCACGCACGGACCGACGAGCGCCCGCACCGGCCCGCGTCCGAGGGCCCGCACCGCGGCGACGCCCGCGGCGACCACCCCCGCCTCGAGCCCGCGCCACCCGGAGTGCACTGCGGCGCAGGCCTCGTCGTCGGCCAGCGCGATCGGCGCACAGTCGGCCCCGATCGCCACGAGCGGCAGCCCGACCACCGAGGTCGCGGCGCCGTCGGCGTCGGGCCGGCCGGCCGGGGCCTCCTCGACCCGCAGCACGTCGGTGCCGTGCACGTGGTTCACGTAGACCCACGCGTCCGGATCCGCCGGCGTCCCGGGGCACGCGGCGGCGAGGCGCAGCGTGTTGGCTCGCACTGCGAGCGGGTCGTCCCCGACGTGTACCGCGAGGTTCAGCGACGCGTACGGAGCCAACGAGACCCCACCGCGCCGGTCGGTGCACCAGATCCGCGCGCAGCCGAGCTCGATGGCCTCGAGCGCCGGAGCCCCGGCGGCGGCCTCGGTCAGCGGAGGAACTCGGGGACGTCGAAGTCGTCGTCCCCGTCGAGTCCGAGATCCGCGTCGGAGACCCCGAAGGGCTCCTCCGAGCGCAGGCCGAGCGGAGCGGTCGCCCGCTCCCCCTCGTACCGGTCGAAGCCCGCCACGATCACTGTGACCCGGCACTCGTCGCCGAGCGAGTCGTCGATCACCGTGCCGAAGATGATGTTGGCGTCGGGGTGGGCCGCGTCCGCGATGATCTGCGCCGCCTCGTTCACCTCGAACAGCCCGAGGTCCGACGGACCCGAGATGGTGAGCAGGATCCCGCGGGCCCCCTCGATGCTCGCCTCGAGCAGCGGGCTCGAGATCGCTGAACGTGCGGCGTTCAGCGCCCGGCCATCGCCCGACGCGTAGCCGATGCCCATGAGCGCGGAGCCGGCGTTCGTCATGATCATCTTCACGTCGGCGAAGTCGGTGTTGATGAGACCCGGCGTGGTGATGAGGTCGGTGATGCCCTGCACGCCCTGGAGGAGGACCTCGTCCGCCATCTTGAAGGCGTTCACCATGGAGGTCCGCTCGTCCGAGACCTGGAGGAGGCGGTCGTTCGGGATGACGATGAGGGTGTCGACCTTCTCCTTGAGCCGCTGGATGCCCTGCTCGGCCTGCACCGAGCGACGCCGCCCCTCGAAGCCGAAGGGCCGGGTCACCACACCGATGGTGAGCGCGCCGAGCTCCTTGGCGATCTCGGCGATGACCGGCGCTGCGCCGGTGCCGGTGCCGCCACCCTTCCCGGCGGTGATGAACACCATGTCGGCGCCGCGCAGCGCCTCCTCGATCTCGGCCCGGTGCTCCTCGGCCGCCTGCCGCCCGACCTCCGGGTCGGAGCCGGCACCGAGCCCGCGGGTGAGCTCGCGCCCGAGGTCGAGGCGCAGGTCGGCGTCGCTGAGCAGCAACGCCTGCGCGTCGGTGTTCACCGCGAGGAACTCGACCCCCTTGAGGCCGGCGTCCACCATGCGGTTGACCGCGTTGCCGCCACCCCCGCCGACGCCGACGACCTTGATCACGGCGAGGTAGTTCTGCGGTGCACCCATCATCAGTCGCGCCTCTCCCGGCGTCGGCACAACGCTCGCACCCTCGACGTGGACCTCGACCTGACGGTCGATGTGAAGTGGAGATCGAGCGTTATGTAACCCTGCGGTGAATCTGCAGACTGTACCGCCGCGGACCCCGTCGGGCAACGATCCGGCCCGGGCGCGCCCCGATCAGCCCGAGGTCACGGGGGCCGACGGCACGGTGACGTCGATCGTCCCCACCGAACCCTTCGCCGCGATGATCGAACGCAGCACGGCCAGCGCGGCCTCCCCCTTCGCCCGGGCCTGCGACGCCGTGCCGAGTCGGACGCGGCGAGCCGGCGGTCGACGGGTGCCCGGCGCCACGGCGAGGTCGAGGGTGAGCCCGCCGCGGGTGTCCACGGTGAGGCGCGTCACCTGGCTCCGCAGTTCGGTCGGCAGCGCGGCCAGCGCGACCGCCGCTCCCACGGGCCGGATCCGTCGACCGGCCCGGGGCACCCGGGCGCCCACGATCTCAGGGAGTCCCTCCGGGGGCGCCGCCGTCGTCGCGAGCACACGGCCGGTGGCGTCGACGAGCCGCGGCGGAACCGGCACGGCGACGGTCGTGGTGGTCGTGCTGCTGGTGCTCGTCGTCCCCGTGGATCCCGACGGCCCGGTCGGCCCGGTCGAACGGGCCGTGGAGGTGGTCGTCGAAGCCGGCACCGTCGATCCGGACCGCGCGTAGGCCACCGGTTGCCGCGCCACGACCCGCACCGTGACCGCGTGCGGCAGGTGCTTGGTCACCCTCACCTCGGCGATCCACGGGATCCCGCGCACCCGGGCGGCGAGCGGGGCGGTGTCGAGGAGCGGCAACGAGGAGCCGACCGGGAGGTCCACCCGGCGGGCGACCAGCGCCGCCTGCTCCCCGGTCACGCCCTCGACGTGGAGGACGCGGGTCTCGAGCAGCGAGGACTGCAGGACGACCCAGGTCAGCGCGAGGAGCGCGACCACACCGGCCGCCGTGGCCGCGATGATCGAACGGCGGCGCATCACCGCCCGCTCCACCGCGGAGCGGCGCTCGCGGATGCGCGGGTCCACGTCGTTCACGGCGTCGACCCCGTGAACCCCAACCAGTGGAGTTCGGTCTCGAGCCGTACGCCGGTGGCGGCCTCCACCCGATCCTGCACCAGAGCCACGAGCGCGGCGACGTCGGCCGCCGTGGCCTCGGCCTCGGCCTGGATGAAGTTGGCGTGCTTCTCGGAGACCACGGCCCCGCCGACCCGCAGACCCTTGAGCCCGGTGGCCTCGATGAGCCGGCCCGCCGAATCCCCCTCGGGGTTGCGGAACACCGAGCCCGCGTTGGCACCCCCGGGCTGGTGCTCGCGGCGCCAGCGGACGATCTCGGCGAGGCGGGCCTCGCAGGTCCCGACCTCGTCGCCGACCACCGCGAACCGCGCGCCGAGGACCACCTCGGCCGGACCGAGGGCCGAGTGCCGGTAGCCGAGCCCGAGTTCGCCCACCGGCCGGGTCCGCACCGCGCCGTCCCCGTCGAGATCGGCGACCTCGGCGTCGAGGAGCACCTCGGCCGTGGTACGACCGTGGCCACCGGCGTTCATGCGCACCGCTCCGCCGACGGTGCCCGGGATCCCCACGTAGAACTCGAGGCCGGCGCGCCCGGCGGCGGCGAGCCGTCGAGCCAGGACCGGGAGCGGCACCGCGCCGCCCGAGCGCACCTCCGCCTCCGCCACGACGACGTCCTCGTACCCGCCGTCGAGGAGGACGACGATCGCCGGCACCCCTGCGTCCGCCACCACCAGGTTCGACCCGCGCCCGATCACGGTGACCGGCACCGGCGCGACGGCGGCGCGCGCGGCGGCGAGCGCGGCGAGCTCCTACGGCGCGCCGATGCGGACGAGCACCGCCGCCGGTCCACCGAGGCGGTACGGGGTGAAGGGGGCCAGCGGCGCGCGGCGCTCGACCCGATCCCCGAGCACGGGCCGCAACCGGGCCACCACCTCGTCGAAGGCCCGCTCGGGGACGGGGGTCACCCGCCCACCCACTCGTCCGGCACCGTGGTGAGGTCTCCGGCTCCCAGCGTGAGCACGAGATCCCCGGGGCGCGCGTAGCGCGGCACGTGGGCCACGAGTTCGGCGCGGTGCGGGAGGTAGGTGACCGGAAGCTCCGGGTGCGCGTCGAGCACCGCCTGGAGGACGAGCCGGCCCGAGACCCCCGGGATCGGCTCCTCGCTCGCGCCGCACACGTCGGTGAGGATGAGGTGGTCGACCCCTGCGAACGCGTCGGCGAACTCCCGCCACATGAGCTGGGTCCGCTTGTACCGGTAGGGCTGGAACACCGCGACGATCCGGGTCCAGTCGCCCTCGTGCGCCGCGGCGAGGGTCGCGCGGATCTCGCTCGGCAGGTGCGCGTAGTCGTCGACGTAGGTGACGCCGTCGCGCTCGCCGCGGTACTGGAACCGACGGGACACCCCGCTGAAGCCCGCGAGCGCGTCGCGCACCGTGTCGAACGGGACGCCGAGCGTCATGGTGAGGGCCGCCGCCGCGGTGGCGTTCTGCGCGTTGTGGGCGCCGAGGAGCGGGAGCGCGAGCTCGCCCACGGGTTCGCCGTCGCGTCGGAGTTCCCAGCGCGACCCACCCGACCCGCTCCGGTAGCCGACCGCTCGGAACCCGGCGTCCTCCGCCCACCCGTAGGTGACCGCCCGGGGGTGCACCGCGGCGAGGCGGGCGGTCACGGGATCGTCCGCACAGAGCACGACGGGGCCGTCCACGTGGGCCGCGAAGGTCTCGAACGCGGCCTCGAGCCGGGGCATCGTCCCCCAGTAGCCGAGGTGGTCCTCCTCGATGTTCGTGACGATCGCCGCCTCGAGGTCGAACTTCAGGAAGGACCCGTCGCTCTCGTCGCACTCGACGACCAGCCACTCGCCCCGATCCATGGCCGCGTTCGTGCCGACCTCGTGGAGTTCGCTGCCGATCACGAAGGACGGGTGGAGCCCGGCCGCCCGCAGGATGAGCGTGACCATCGAGGAGGTCGTGGTCTTGCCGTGCGTCCCGGCCACGCCGATCCCCCGGCGCGCGGCGACCACGCCGGCGAGCGCATCGCTCCGGTGGAAGACCGGGATGCCCCGGGCCTCGGCCGCGGCGACCTCCACGTTCGTGCGCGGGACCGCGGTCGAGATGACCACCGCGTCGCAGCCCTCGGGCACGTTCGCTGCGGTCTGCCCGACGGTGCAGGTCACCCCGAGGAGCCCGAGGCGATCCATGCGGCGACTCGGCGCGATGTCGGTGCCCGACACGGAGTGCCCGAGCTCGGCGAGCACCGCGGCGAGCGCGCTCATGCCGTGTCCGGCCACCCCGACCACGTGGATGGCCCGAGGTTCGGTGAGGTCGAGCCGACCCTCGCGGTCAGGCGCGGGCACCGGCCACCTCCTCGACGAGGGCCGCGAGATCGTCCGCGGCATCAGGACGCGCGAGGGTCCGTGCCGCCGCGCCCATACGGTCGAGGCGTGCTGCGTCACCGAGCAACGGCCCGACCACGGCCTCGAGCGTGCCCGCGTCGCAGTCCGCATCCCGCAGCAGGACTGCGCCGCCAGCCGCGACGAGAGCCTCGGCGTTGCGGGTCTGGTGATCACCCGCGGCACCCGACCACGGGACGAGCACCGCCGGGACGCCGGCGGCTGCGAGCTCGGCGACCGTCACGGCCCCGGCCCGGCACACTGCGAGCGACACCGACCCGTAGAGCCGTTCCATGTGCTCCTCGTAGCCGATGAGCTCGTACCGCAGCTCGTCACCCGGCTCCCGGCCCGCGTGGAACTCCCGTTCGCACGCGTCGACGAACCGGGGGCCCGCGACGTGGAGCACCCGCACATCGGTCCGGCCGCGCCACGATCGGGCGAGACCGAGCGCGGCCTCGTTGAGCCGGCCGGCTCCCAGGCTCCCGCCGACGATCCCGAGGAGCGGGGCCGCCGGATCCGGCTGCCGCTCGACTGCGGCCACCGTGCGGCGCACGGGGTTGCCGGTGAGGACCGCGCCCGACAGCGGCGTGCCCGGCAGGGAGATCGC
>JBJTQX010000103.1:0-17393 GCA_046075855.1 Actinomycetes bacterium | reverse complement strand
CAGCACCGACTACCCGACCATCTCGGACAACCCGTTCGGTACGCCCTACTTCGCGTCGATCCCGGGCGGCACGGTCGCCTGCTGCAACCCGGTGATCGCACCGGCCGGATGCGCGTCGGATCTGCTCGAGCGGCTGCGCTGACCCGACGCGCGTAGAGTCCGGCCCATGACCCCCGAGGACCTCGTCGAGATCGCCGAGATCGAGCGCGTGAAGTACGCGTACTTCCGCAACCTCGACCTCAAGCAGTGGGACGACATCGCCGAGCTGTTCACGCCGGAGGCGACCTGCGCGTACAGCGCGGGCGCGTACGCCTACGAGGGTCGCGACGCGATCGTCGAGTTCTTCCGTAAGGGCATGGGGTCCGAGACGTTCCACTCGAGCCACAAGGCCCACCACCCGGAGATCGAGCTCACGGGCCCGACCACGGCGACCGGCGTCTGGGCGCTCGAGGACCGCGTGGTGGACACGCAGTGGAACCTCATCATCCAGGGCGCCGCCTTCTACGACGACGACTACGTGAAGGTCGACGGGCGCTGGCTCATCGCGCGCACCGCGTACCAGCGCGTGTACGAGACGATGGAGCCGCTCGGCAAGAACGTCACCCTCACCGCGTCGTACTGGGCGACCGGCGGTCGGTCGAGCCTCCCCGCGCCGGACTGAGCCGGCCCGCGGTCGCGTCTGGCAGACTCGCCCGCATGGCAGCGACGATCTTCGACAACCCCCAGGCCCTCCTCGAAGCGGTCGGTCAGGAACTCGGCACGAGCGACTGGACCACGGTGACCCAGGAGCAGATCAACCTGTTCGCCGATGCGACCGGCGACCACCAGTGGATCCACGTCGACGTCGAGAAGGCGGCGGCGGGACCGTTCGGCACGCCGATCGCCCACGGCTACCTCACGATGTCGCTGGCCAGCATGTTCCTGCCGCAGATCCTGCAGGTGCACGGCATCTCGATGGGCCTCAACTACGGCGTCGACAAGGTGCGCTTCCCGTCGCCGGTGCCCGTGGGCTCGCGACTGCGCGGCACGGGGACGCTGCTCGCGGCCACCGAGGTGCCGGGCGGCGTGCAGGCCGTCACCCGGGTGACCATCGAGCGCGAGGGTTCGGACAAGCCCGCGGCGATCGTCGACACCGTCAGCCGTTACCTCGCCTGACCCGATGGCCGCCGCGCACGACCCGGGAACGTCCGAGGTGGGCGTCACCGCGGCCATGCGCACCACCGCGTCGACCCGCGAGTTCACCGACCGCTCCATCGACGACGCGACCCTCGAGCGCATCCTCGACGCGGCCCGGTTCGCGCCGAGCGGCGGCAACCGGCAGCCCTGGACGGTGCTCGTCATCCGGGATCCGGAGGTCCGCACGCAGCTCGGCGCGCTCGCGCAGGCCGGTTGGAACGAGTACGTCGGCTACCTCGGCGCCGGGCTCGTGCCGTTCGCGGTGGGGGAGGACGGGGTCTGGCCCGACCCGCCGGTCATCGACCTCGCGGCGGTCGGTGCGACGCACGCGCCGAACCCGCTCCTCGACGGGATCGCGCAGGCCCCGGCGGTGCTCGTCGTGCTCGCCGACCTCACCCAGCTCGCCGTGCTCGACGGCGGACTCGACCGCCACTCGATCGTCGGCGGGGCGTCGGTGTACCCGTTCGTGCAGAACGTGATGCTCGCGGCCCGGGCCGAGGGCCTCGGTGGCGTGATGACCACCTTCCTCTGCCGCCGCGAGCCTGCGGCCCGCGACCTCCTCGGTTTCCCCCGCCACGTCGGGGTCGCCGCGATGGTCGTGCTCGGCGAGCCGGTGCGGGCCGTCACCCGGCTGCGCCGACGACCGGTCGCCGAGTTCGCCCGGCTCGACCGCTGGGACGGCCCGGCGTTCGGCGGCTGACCGGGACGCATCCGGTGCGGGGCGGCTACCGTCCGGCGACCGTCCCGCACCCGTTCGGAGGAACCATGCACGCCACCGAGATCGCCGCGGCCCTCAAGCCGGCCGTGTCCGAGCTGCCGTCCAACTTCATGCTCGACGGCGCGACGTACGCGCGGGGGGCCGAGCTCGGCTTCAACGGCATGGACTTCTACGTGGCGGGCCGGGGCGGGGTCCTCGGCGAGGTCAACGCCGACGTCGTCGCCTCCACCTTCACGTACTTCGAGCCGGGCGGCATCCGCGACGCGTGGGACCGCAGCGGCACCGTGATGTCGCGGGAGCAGGCCGCCGCCGAGTTCGCGGCCTGCGCGCACGCGTGGGCTCGGGCCCACCTCGGCGACGGTCCCGACTACGCGCGGGCTGCCGAGCTGCTCGGACGCATCACGCAGGCCGCGAGCCCGGCCGGTGCGCCGCTGTTCGCCGCGTGGCGCGCGATGGACGAGCCGACCGACGACAAGGCCCTCGTCCTGCACCGGCTCAACGGGCTGCGCGAGCTGCGCGGCGGGCTCCACGCCGGGGCGATCCTCGCCGCCGGGTTCGCCCCGCTCGAAGCGGTCATGCTCGCGAGCCCCTACATGGCCGGGATCTTCGGCTGGCCCGAACCCCACCCGGACTCCAGCGTGCTCCAGATCGCGTGGGAAGGTGCGGAGGAATCGACGAACGTCGCCTTCGCCCGGGCCCTGGCCTGCCTCAGCGACGAGGAGCAGGACGAACTCCGGTCGCTCTGCGACGCGATCGTGGCGGCGAAGGGCTAGCGCGTCACTCCGCGTTGGCGAAGAGCTTGATCGCCATCGCGAGGGTGATCGTCCCGAAGGCGAGGATGATCGCGGCGTCGCCCCAGAGCGGCACGACGTGGCCGAACAGCGTGAGCGGCGGGGCCTGGGGGATGAGCACCCGTCGGCACAGATCGACCCCGTAGGTTGCCGGGTTGAGCCGGGTCAGCACTGCGAGCCAGACCGGCAGCGAGGTGAGGGGGAACACCGCGCCGGACAGGAAGATCATCGGCTGCATCACGAGCGACATCACCATCTGGAAGGACTCCATGCGGTTGATGCGGCTCGACAGCACGATGCCGAGCGAGGTGAGCGCGAACGCGAGCAGCAGGAGCGCGATCACGAGGCCGAGCACGCGCACCGGGTTGAGGCTCACCCCGATGAACGGCGCGAACACGATGAGCAGGAGGCCCTGGGCCACCGAGACGGTGCCGCCACCCACGGCCTTGCCGAGCACGAGCGAGCCCCGGGTGACCGGCGCGACGAGCATCTCCCGCAGGAACCCGAACTCCCGGTCCCACACGATCGACATCGCCGAGAAGAGCGACGAGGTGATGATCGACATGGCGAGGATTCCCGGGAAGATGAAGACCTGGTAGCTCACGCCGCCGCCGGCGCCCCGCCGGCCCACGAGCGAACCGATCCCCGCGCCCATCACGAGCAGGAAGATGATCGGTTGGGCGATGCTCGAGATGATGCGGGTCGGCATGCGCCGCAGCCGGATGAGCTCCCGGAACCAGATCATCCGGATCGTGCGCAGGTTGCGCAGCGTCGGTCCGGCGGCGGGCGGTGCGGGGGCGGTGGGCACGGTGGTCGTCATCGTCCGCTCCGGAACGCGCGCACCATCGGGTTCGCGGCCAGCCCGCCGGCCGAGTCGGCGTCGCGCAGGTCGCGCCCGGTGTACTTGAGGAACACGTCGTCGAGGCTCGGGCGCCGCACGTTCACGCTCGTGACCCCGACGCTGAGGGTCGAGAAGATGCGGGGTACGAAGGCCTCGCCGTCCGGGACCCGCAGCACGAGGTGGTCGCCCTTGGCGTCCGCGGAGATGCCGAACTCGGCGGCGAGCTCCCGGCTGGCGACCGCGTCGTCGTGGGTGGCCAGCGTGATGGTGTCGGCCCCGACCGAGGCCTTGAGCGCGGTCGGCGTGTCGATGGCGACGATCCGACCCTGGTCGATGATGGCGATGCGGTCGCAGCGTTCGGCCTCGTCCATGTAGTGCGTGGTGAGGAACATCGTGACCTGCTCGCGGGCGCGCAGCTCGTCGACGTAGTCCCAGATGTGGGTGCGGGTCTGCGGGTCGAGGCCGATCGTGGGCTCGTCGAGGAACAGCACGCGGGGCATGTGCAACAGGCCGCGGGCGATCTCGAGCCGGCGCTTCATGCCGCCCGAGAAGAACCGGACCTGCTGGTCGCGACGGTCGGTGAGGCCGACCATGTCGAGGAGCGGATCCATGCGGGCCTTCACCTCGGTCGGCGGGATCCCGTAGAGCACGGCGTGGAACCGGAGGTTCTCGGCCGCGGTGAGGTAGTCGTCGAGCGTGATCTCCTGGAACACGAGCCCGATGTTGCGGCGCACCTCGTCGCGTTCGGTCACGACGTCGTGGCCGGCCACCCGCGCCGTGCCGCCCGAGGGGCTCTGGAGCGTGCAGAGGATCGAGATCGTCGTGGTCTTCCCGGCCCCGTTCGGTCCGAGGAAGCCGAAGAGCTCGCCGGCCTCCACCGAGAACGACACGTCGTCGACCGCGGTGAACTCGCCGAACCGGCGCACGAGGTGGTCGACGACGACGGCGGGTCCCGGGGTGTTCACCGGCGGAGTCTCGCAGGTCGGGTGGCACGGACCGGGGTCGGAGCGGGCCTAGGCTGGATGCTCCATGGTCGCACTCCCCACGGAGACCGCCTGGCTCGACGCCGACGAGGTGCCGGGGCCGCCGCTGCCGCTCGGCGAGCGGGTGCCGCTGTCCGGTCGCGGCACGACCTTCGTACGTCGGGTCGAGGGTCCGCCCGGCGCGCCGACGGTGCTGCTCATCCACGGATGGTGCGCGAGCGGCGGCCTCAACTGGTACCAGGCCTTCGGCCCGGTCGGGGAGCACTACTCGGTGCTGGCCCCCGACCTGCGGGGCCACGGTCGCGGCATCCGCACCAACGACCGGTTCCGGCTGCGCGACTGCGCGGACGACCTCGCGGCCCTCATCGAGCGCGAGGGCTGCGGCCCGGTCATCGCGGTCGGCTACTCGATGGGCGGGCCGACGGCCCAGCTCCTCTGGAAGCGGCACCCCCACCTCGTCGCCGGCCTCGTGCTCTGCGCGACCGGCGCCGAGTTCGTGACCGGCCACCCCGAGCGTCGGGTGTTCGCCGCCTCGATGATGGCCGCGGCCGCCGGGCTGCGGGTCGGCACCGCGGTGGCCCACGTGCCCCACACCCTCGGCCGGCGCATCTTCGGCGGCAACCCGCCGACCCGCCCCTCCTCCTTCGCGACCTGGGTGCGCGAGGAGTTCCGACGCCACGACCTGCGCCTCGTCGCCGAGGCGGGGCGTGCCGTGAGCACCTTCTCCTCCCGGCGCTGGGTCGGTCGGATCGACGTGCCCACGAGCGTGCTCATCACCACCCGGGACCGCGCGGTGAGCGCGGATGCCCAGCACCGCCTCGCCCTCGCCATCCCCGGCGCGACCACGCACCGTATGGACGATACGCACCTCGCCTGCACGAGCCCCGAGTTCGGGCGCCGCATCCTCAAGGCGGTGCAGGACGTCGACGCCCGGCGCTGAGGGGTGACCGTGGGAACCCTCGACGGACGGGTCGCGATCGTCACCGGAGGCGGGTCCGGCATCGGACGCGCCTCGTGCGAGGCGCTCGCCCGGGCCGGCGCCTCGGTGGTCGTCGCCGACATCGACCTCGCCTCGGCGATCGCGGTGGCCGAGGGCATCGTGGCGGTCGGGGGCGTGGCCGAGGCGCAACGCTGCGACGTGGCTGAACCCGATGAGTGCGGCGCGCTCGTGGCGCACGCGCTCGACACGTTCGGCGGCCTCGACGTGCTGCACGCCAACGCGGGGATCGCGCTCGCGTTCCGCGGCGATGGGTTCGCCCCGCAGATCGACCCGGCCGACTGGGACCGGGTGATCCGGGTCAACCTCTCGGGCGTCTTCCACTGCGTGCACCACGCGGTCCCGGCGATGGCGGCCCGCGGGGGAGGGTCCATCATCACCACGGCCTCCTCGATGTCGACGGTGCCGCTCGGCGGCATGGACGCGTACGCGGCTTCGAAGGGCGGCGTGGCGATGCTCACGAAGTCGATGGCCCCCGGCTGCGGTCCGCTCGGGATCCGCATCAACGCGATCGGACCGGGCTACGTGGAGACCCCGATGAACGGCGTGATCCTCGACGACCCGACGCTCACCGGCCTCTTCGCCGCCGGCCATGCCGACGGCCACCTCCAGACCCCCGACGAGATCGGCGACCTCGTGGTGTTCCTCGCCTCGGACGCTTCGCGCAGCCTCAACGGGGCGCTGCTCACCTGCGACCGCGGCTGGACCTCGTTCAAGCGACCCTGAACGTGGCGGGTGTGCTCCCGGGCCTCGCCGTCCGGGGGAGGGCAGGGGTAACTTGCCGGCCATGACGATCACCCCTGCGATCCCCATGGCCATCCACCGCGGCGAGGAGGAGCTCCCCTTCGTCGCCCTCGGTGACGGAACCCACCTGCAGCTGCTCCACGTGGACATCGAGCAGGGCCTCTGGGTGATCCGTACCCGGTTCGAGCCCGGCGTCATCGTGCCCACCCACCGACACACCGGCCAGGTCTTCGCGTTCACCCTCGCCGGTTCGTGGAAGTACGCGGAGTACCCCGAGGTGAACACCGCCGGGTCCTACCTGTTCGAGCCGGCCGGTTCGGTGCACACCCTCGTCGTCCCCGAGGAGAATGAGGGGCTGACCGACGCGTGGTTCGCGATCTACGGGGCCAACCTGCAGCTCGACGCGAACGGCGCGGTCGAACTCGTCATCGACGCGCAGACCGTGCGTGACACGTACTACGCGCTGTGCGAGGCCGAGGGACACCCCCGACCCAACACCATCGAGAACCGCGGGGTCTGACCCGCGCCACGACCTCAGCTCGCAGGTTCGGCTCGCCCGGCGCGAGCGACGACGAGCAGCGCGATCACGGCGGCGAGCGTGGCGAGCGTGATCCAGAGCACGGTCATCGGGCTCGGGGCGGCGACGAATGCGAACACGCCGAAGGCCACGACCACCACGGAGACCTCGAGCAGCGTCAGGTTGCGGGCCACGAACGCGCTCACCGGACCCCCGAGCAACCCGTGCTCGCCGCCGGCCTCCGCAGCGCGACCGGACATCCGGGTGAACGCCCCCCGCACCGCGAGCGCAGCGCGGGATGTACCGGCCAGCGCCGCGCCGACGGCCAGCACGAGGCCGACCGCCATGATCGTGCGGTTGTTGTTGCGCAGGAACCGGAAGGTGGTGTCGAAGACCGCCTGCTGGGCGCTGCGGCTCACCGCGGTCGGTTGCGAGACGGTGTCGACGTAGCCGGCCCGGGCGAGCGCGAGGGCCACGGCGAAGAGCAGGGTGGCGATGAGCAGGCCGATCCCGACCCGCAGCACTCCCTTGCGCCGGTCGTGGAACAGCAGCACCGCGCCCACGAACATCGCGAGCACGAGCCACGGCAGGACGTCCGCGACCCGATCGAACCACCGCGTCGCGGTCTGCGCGCCCTGGAGCGTGGAGACGTCCGCGATCACGAAGGTCTTGTTGAGCGCGCTGAAGGGCAGCCGGTTCGTGATGCCGAGCGAGGTCTTCTCGAGCCGCTTCGACACCTCGGCGTACACCGGCGTCAGGTCGAGCACGATCTGCCCGTTCTTGGTCGTGAGCGTGATGTTCCCCGAGCCGGTGAGGGCCCGGTCGACGCTCGCGTGCGCGAGTCGGTTCGCCTCGTCCCAGAGGGTCGCGAACTGCTTCGACTGGGTGAGGCGCAGCGTCACGTTGTACGTGGTCTGCCGGAGCGCCTCGGAGGCGGGGGCCGCGAGGAAGCCGATGGAGTCGGGCAGCTTCGACTCGAGCGCGTCCTGCACCCGCTGGCCCGCGAAGATCTCGTTCGTGACGCGCGTCGCGATGGCCGTCTGGATCCGCGGGTCGCGGGCGAGGGGTGCCATGGTCTCGACGTAGCGATCCGTGTCGAGCAGCTCGTTGCGCAGCCAGACCGCGGTGAGCGTGATCGGCGTGAGCACCACCGCCGCCACGAGCAGGACCCAGGCGATCGGGGTGCGCCAGCGAGCGTGGCGTTGGGGTGCGGTGGTGGCGTCCGTCATGGTCGCGAACGCTAGACCGCCGGGGCGTTCGTCCCGGGCCGGGACGTTCGGCCCTGCCCCGGGGCGGGCTCCGCAGGGAGGATGCCCGTGGTGACCTTCGTCGGCCTCGTCCTCAGGAACCTGTTGCGCCAGCGGACCCGGTCGGTCCTCACGTTGCTCGGCATCAGCCTCGGCATCACCACCGTCGTGGCGCTCGGTTGCATCACCGCCGGGATGAGGGGGGCCGCGGGGAGCCTCGCGTCCTCGGGTGGCGCGGACTTCATGGTGGCCCAGGCCGGGGCTTCGGACCTCTCCTTCAGCCGACTCCCGGAAGCCGCGGCGGTGGAGGTCGCTGGGGTCCCCGGTGTGGCTGCCGCGCACGGGGTGGTACTCCACATCACCCGGTTCGGTGGGAAGGCGTACTTCTTCATCATGGGCCGTACGGTCGCCGACCTCGGGGCGAACCCGTTGCGGATGCGGGTCGGCCGGATGCCCCGGAGCTCGGATGAGGGCGCGTTCGGCCCGGATGCGGGTGTGCAGGTGGGAGATCGCGTCACGGTGGACGGCCGCCGGCTCGACGTCGTCGGGATCTACGAGGCGTCGAGCCAGTGGGAGCGAGCCGGCGCGGTGGTCCTGCTCGCCACCGCGCAGGCCATGGAGCACATCACCGACGCGGTCTCGATCGTCTACGTCCGGGTGGAGCGTGGAGCCGATGCCGACGTGGTCGCCCGTCGTGTCGAACGTCACGTGGATGGCGTCGCCGCGATCGTCGACGCCGGCGACTACGCAAAGGTGGACCAGGGCTTCGCGCTCCTCGATGCGGCCAACCTCGCCATCTCGTTCCTCGCGGTGGTGATCGGGGGCATCGGCGTCATGAACACGATGATCATGTCGATCTTCGAGCGCACCCGGGAGATCGGCGTGCTGCGCGCGGTCGGCTGGCATCGGTCGCGGGTGCTGCGGATGATCGTGGCCGAGTCGGTGGCCCTCTGCCTGCTCGCGGGCTTCGTCGGGGGTGCGCTGGGCGCGAGCATCGCCTCCCTCGCCACCCGGCTGCCCGCGGTGGGCGACTTCCTCGCGCCGGCCTTCCCGCCGCGGGTGTTCGTGCAGGGCGCGGTGGTCGCACTCGTCGTCGGCCTGCTGGGTGCGGCGTACCCGGCGATCCGGGCGACACGGTTGACCCCGATGGAGGCGCTGCGCCATGAGTGAGGACCGACGTGGCGTCGTCATCTCGGCCCGCGGGCTCGTGAAGTCGTTCGAGCAGGGCCGGGTGCGCGCGGTGGACCGCGTCGACCTCGAGGTCGGGCCCGGGGAGTTCGTGGCCGTGGTCGGTCCCTCGGGCTGCGGCAAGTCGACCCTCCTCAACCTCCTCGGCGCGCTCGACGACCCGGACGCCGGCCACCTCGAGGTCGGCGGGCACGACCTGACCCGACGGCGGGACCTCGACCACGTGCGGGCGGTCGATGTCGGTCTGGTCTTCCAACTCGACAACCTGCTGCCCTCGCTCTCGGCCCTCGAGAACGTCGAGGTGCCGATGGTCGGCGTCGTGCGGTCGAACCGGGCTCGCCGGGCACGGGCGCGAGCGCTCCTCGCCGAGGTCGGGATGCTGGATCGGGCGGGCTCGCGAACCCCCGCGCTGTCCGGCGGCGAGCGCCAACGGGTGGCCATCGCCCGAGCCCTCGCGAACGAGCCGGGTCTGCTGCTCGCCGACGAACCGACGGGTCGGCTCGACTCAGGTACCGGCGCGCTCGTCCTCGATCTGCTCGACCGGCTCCGGAACGAACGGGGGATGACCCTCGTCGTGGTGAGCCATGACCCGCGGGTCGCGGCCCGCGCCGATCGGGTCGTCGAGATGCTCGATGGGCGGGTGGTCGCCGCGCGGTGACCGGCCGGCTCAGGCCGGGCGGAGCTCGTTGAGCGCAGCCGTGTTGTCGTGGAGGATCAGGCGCCGAGCCTCGTCCGAGAAGTCCTTCAGCTCGCGCTCGTAGGAGAGCGGCTCGGGGACGCACTCGATGTGGGGCCAGTCGGAGCCGAAGAGCACGCGCTCGGTGCCCACGAGGTCCGCGATCACGTACGGGTCGTCCTCCCAGAACGGGTTGATCCAGATGTTGCGCCGGAAGGTCTCGATCGGGTCCTCGGGGAAGAAGCCCGGGATGCGCTTGTGGGTCGAGGAGAGCTTGCGGAACAGGTCGGGGAGGAACTCCGCGCCGTTCTCGACCGAGGCGATCCGCACGTTCGGGAACCATTCGAAGAGCCGGTCGAAGACGAGGGAGGCGAGGAAGTCGTAGATGGCCCGCTCCATCGTGAGCATCTTGATGCTCGGGCGCTCGGCGCCCTCGAAGGTGGCCGCGAAGCCGTCGGCCGCGTAGCCGTTCGAGAGGTAGCCGGAGTCGCCGGCGTGCACGACCACGGTGATGCCCGACTCGTTCACCCGGGCCCAGAACCGGTCGAACTCGGGGTCGGCCGGCGTGCGCGGGCCGTTGGGCGTGAAGGCCGCCGCGGGTCGCATCACCACGACGCCGGCGTCCCGGGCGAGCGCGTACTCGAGCTCGGCCACTGCGTGGTCGACGTCGGCGAGCGTGATGTAGGGCGCCGCGAAGATGCGGTCGCGGAAGTTGAAGCCCCAGTCATCCTCGACCCACCGGTTGAACGCGGTGAACACTTGCGTGAGCGCGGGGGTGTCGTGCTTGAGCAGCTCCTCGTAGAGCATCCCGAGGGTCGGGAACATCCAGACCCGGTCGATGCCTTGGGCGTCCATCACCTCGAGCCGGGCCTCGCGCTCGCGGTACTCGGGCCGGATCGGCTCGCGGTCCTTGAGGAAGTCGAGTGGGAACCGCTGGTCCGGGTTGCCGCGGAAGTAGTCGTACATCGCGCCGGCCTTGGCGATGGGGTCGAACGTCGCGTTCGTGACGACGCGGCTCACCCGGCCGCCGATCACGGGGTACTGGCGGCCGTTGATCGTCGCCCACTGCACGGTGCGGGGGCTGCCTCCGCCGGGGAGGTGCCGGGTGAAGGCGTCGAGCGCCTCGTAGTAGTGGTTGTCGCAGTCGAAGACCGGGAAGCCGAGATCGTTGATCGCGTTCATGGCAGTAGTGTAGAACGCGTTCTCGCGAATGGGGAGGCCGGGGCGGGTGCCCGGCGTCACGCCCCTAGTCTGCGCCGGATGCCCCGGATCAACCCCCGTGTCGCTGCGGTCACCGACCCGCCCGTGACCATCGCCCGGGACTGGCTCGCCGACCACGTCGACGACCCGGCCCGCCCGCGGATCGAACTGGCCCAGGCGGCGCCCTCGTACCCGCCGGCCCGAGAGCTGCGGGAGCACCTCGCGGCGCTGGCCGGTCGTGAGGACGCCTACGGCTACGTGCTGGGGGTCGGGCTCGAGCACGTGCGCGACGCGGTGGCCCGCGACCTCACCGCGACCTACGGCGCCGCCCTCACGGGGGAGGACGTGGTCGTCACGGCCGGCTGCAACCAGGCGTTCTGCCTCGCGGTCGGAGCGACCTGCGCGGTGGGCGACGAGGTCGTGCTGCCGAGCCCGGTCTACTTCGACCACGACATGTGGCTGCGGGCCGAGGGCGTGGAGCCCGTGCACGTGCCGACCGGCCCCGACTTCGTGCCCGATCCGGAGGCGATCGCCGCGGCGGTGACCCAGCGCACCCGGGCGATCGTGCTCGTGACGCCGAACAACCCGACGGGGGCCGAGTACCCGGCCGCGGTGATCGCCGCCGTTGCGGACGTGGCGCGACGGCACGGCATCGCGCTCGTGCTCGACGAGACCTACCGGGAGTTCCGCGAGGCCGACGTCCCGCCGCACCACGAGTTCGCGCGCGACGACTGGCGCGACACGCTCATCCACCTCACCTCGTACTCCAAGTCACTCGCCGTACCGGGAGCTCGTGTCGGCGCGCTCGTCGCCGGTCCGGCCGTGCGGCGCGAGGTGGCCAAGCTCCTCGACTGCCAGACCATCTGCGCGCCGCGGGCCGCGCAGGAGGCGGTGGCCTTCGGCCTCGATCACCTCGGTGGGTGGATGGCGGAACGTCGTGCGGACATGCACGCCCGGGTCGAGGCCGGTCGCCGCGCGCTGGCCGACGAGCCGGGCGGGTACCGCCTGGGGGCCTCGGGCGCGTTCTTCGCCTACGTGCGGCACCCGCACGCCGACCTCGACGCGACGACGGTCGCCCGGCGGCTCCTCGCCGAGCAGGGGGTGCTCTGCATCCCAGGCGCAGCGTTCGGGGCCGATCAGGAGCGGTGGCTGCGGCTCGCGTTCGGCAACGTCGACGCCGCGGTGCTGCCCGAGGTGGGACGCCGGCTCGCCGAGGGGATCCGGGCGTGAGGCCGGCGCGGTTCGCACCGCTCGCCGACGCCGTGGTGCTCGTGGTCTTCCTGCTGCTCGGTCGGCGCAACCACGGGCTCGAGCAGGCCGGGTCGACGTGGTTCCTCGAGGTGCTGTGGCCGATCGCCGTCGCGTGGATCGTCGGGGCACTGGCCCTTCGCCTCTACACCGCCGCCGATCGGCCCTGGCTCCGCCTCGTCGGCACGGTGGTCGTGACGGCCACGCTCGGAGGTCTGCTGCGTCACTTCACCCCGGGGCACACGATGTTCTCGGCGTTCAACCTCGTGCTCGCGATCGGGCTGCTCATCGGGACCGGCGGCTGGCGCGCCGGGTGGCGAGCCGTCCGACGCTGATCCCGCCGGCTCCGGCGAGCGCCGTGGCCGCGAGCACGCCGAGGCTCACGGGTTGCGCGAACACCGTGCCGTGCAGCGTGGCGTCGACCCCGATGAGCGCGACGGTGAGCGCGGCGGCCGCAGCGAGGCCGATCGCGAGGCACTCGAGTGGATCGATGCCATGCACCCGCCGCGTCGCGAGCAGGGTCGCGCTCACGCCGAGGGTCTTGCCGAGGAGCACGGCCACGACGGTCACCACGACGAGGCTCGCCGGGCTGCCCGGCGCGAGGCGCAGCGGCACGAGGGTCTGGAGCAGGACGAATACGGGCAGGAGGAGCCCGGCCACCCAAGGGTGCAGACGCCGCTCGATCCGCTCTTCCACCGGTTCGTCGCCGGCGCGGCCCGCGGTGCGTGGCACCGCGAACCCGACCGCGAACGCGGCGAGCGACGGGTGGAACCCGGCGTGGAGCGAGAGGCCGCACGCGACGACGGCGGCGACGAGCGCGGCGAGGCCGCCGAGCGCGAACCGTCGCGCCGCCCACGCGTACAGCGCGACGACCGCCACGACCACCGGCAGCCACGCGTAGGTCGGTGCGTGACCTCCGGCCACCGCGAGCGCTGCGACCGCGCCGATGTCGTCGAAGATGGCGATGGTGAGCAGTGCCACCCGGGCCGGTTCCGTCGGCACCCCGAGCAGTGCCACCGCGCTGGCCACCGCGATGTCGGTCGCCACCACCGCCACCCATCCGGCCCTCGCCCCGGGCGGGGCGGCGAGGAGGTAGATCGCGGCCGGCACCGCCATGCCGATCGCCGCGGCGGCGAGCGCCACCCGGGCGAAGGCCCCCGAGAGCGCACCGTGGGCCACCTCCCGTCGCAGCTCGAGCCCGATGAGCAGGAAGAAGCCGCAGACCGCGACCTCGGAGATCGCGCCCCGGACGTGGTGGCGCGACACGAAATCGACGAGGTCGGGCCCGAGTGGGGTGGACGCGAGGGTGACGCCGAGCACCGCGGCCCCGAGGATCGCGAACGCACTGCGCGTCTCGACCTCCACGAAGCGCCGCAGGAACGCGTGGGGCGCGGTGATGGCGCGGGGCACGGGGCGATTCACTCGAAGCGCAGGCCGATGCCGCGGAGTATGTCCACGAGGGTCGACGGGGCGCCGGGGGCATCCTCGCCGGGCGTGAAGCGTACGGGTCCGAGCGTGCCGGTGAACGCGAACGCGCCGAACCGTTCGAAGAGCGGCCACGACACCGGGGAGCGGCGGTCGATGCCGACGTCGATGCCCTCGAAGGGAGCCATGCCGTAGAGGAACGGCACGCCGTCGAGGGTCGACTCCGGTCCGTCGTCGACCCGCAGGCCGACCGTCCACGTGTTGCCGGCCGCGGCGCGCAGGTCGCAGGTCACCGTGTGGCGCCCGGGCGGGATCGGGCCGCCGTCGAGTTCCCGCAGCCGACCCCGGCCGTCGTGGTGCACGTAGTGCACGTGGCCGTCGAGCACGTACACCGCGTACCCCGCGCCCTGGTCGCCATGGGCCACGAGGTGCCCCCGGTCCTCGGCTGCGAGCGAGACCTCGATGGTGATCGTGCAGGACCGGAACCAGATGAGCTGCACCGACCGCCAGCGCTCGAGGGTCGGGGTGCCCGGCCAGATGGTGACCGGGGCCCGGTAGACCTCGGAGCGCGGCGGGCGGATGAGGTACTTCAGCGAGGTGCCCTCGTCGAGCGGGTAGATGCGCTGCTCCCACGCCGCGCGCTCCCAGGCCGCGACGAGCTCGGCGAGGCGTTCGGGTTCGCGGGCCGCGAGGTCGTGCAGTTCGGTCGGGTCCTGCTCGAGGTCGTAGAGCTCCCACCGCTCGCCGTCGAACGGGGTCATCGGCAGGTGCAGGGTCACCGCGTGCCAACCGTCGCGGTAGTAGCCGCGGTGGCCGTTCATCTCGAAGACCTGCTCGCGGTGCGCGCTCGTCGCGTCCAGCTCGCGCAGCGCCGGCAGCAGGCTCGCCCCGTCGAGCGCCGTCCCGTCGGCCTGCGCGGTGGGCGCGGCGCCGTCGATCGCCTCGAGGATGGTGGGGAAGAGGTCGGTGACGTGCCCCCACTGCCGCCGGAGCGATCCGTCGGCGGGCAGGCCCGCCGGCCACGACACGATGCACGGCACCGAGTGACCGCCCTGGTGGGTGTTGATCTTGTAGAGCCGGAACGGCGTGTTCGACGCCATGGCCCAGCCCCGCGGGTAGTGCGGGGTGGTGCGCGGCCCGCCGAGGAGGTCGAGGCGTGCGTGGTCCGCCTCCACGTCGTCGCCCTGCAGCAGGTGCACGTAGTACGAGGAGGTGCCGACCGCTTCGCCCTCGCGGGACGCGCCGTTGTCGGAGGTGAACACGAAGATCGTGTCGTCGAGCACGCCGAGCTCCTCGAGCGCCGCGACGAGCCGGCCCACGTTCTGGTCGATGTTGTCGACCATGCCCGCGTAGACCTCCATGTGGCGGGCGAAGAGCTCGCGTTCCTGCTCGCCGAGCGAGTCCCACGCCACGACGTCGTGCTGCTCCTCGGTGTTGCGCGGCGCGACCTCGGTGCCCGGTGTGACGATGCCGAGTTCCTGCTGCCGGGCGAAGCGCTCGGCTCGCAGCGCATCCCAGCCCGCGTCGTACCGACCGCGGTGGCGTTCGATGTCCGCGGGCTTGGCGTGGAGCGGCGCGTGGACGGCCCCGTGCGCGAAGTAGAGGAGGAACGGCTGCTCGGGGTTGGAGGCCCGGCGCTCGCGCAGCATCGAGATGGCGCGGTCGGTGAGGTCGTCGGTGACGAAGTAGCCGTCGGGGTACCGGTCCACGGTGACGGCGTGGTTGTCCTCCACGAGCCGGTGGGGGTGGTGGAAGTTGGTGAACGCGTCCAGGAATCCGTAGAAGCGGTCGAAACCCCGCTGCAGCGGCCACGACGACCGGTCGCCTGCATCGTTGACCTGGCTGTCCTTCGTCAGGTGCCACTTCCCCACCATGAGGGTCTGGTAGCCGGCACCCCGGAGCAGCTCGGCCAGCGTCGGGGCGTACGGCGTGAGCTCCATGGCGTAGCCGGGGAACCCGGGGTCGGAGTGGGCGACGTGGCCGACGCCGGCCCGGTGCGGTTCCAACCCGGTCAGCAGGCTGGCCCGGGTGGGCGAGCACATGGGGGTGGCGTGGTAGTCCCGGTAACGCAGCCCCTTGGCCGCGAGCCGGTCGATGTTCGGTGTCGGGATCTCGGATCCGTAGCAGCCGACGTCCGAGTACCCGATGTCGTCGCACATCACCACGACGATGTTCGGCGCACCGGGCCCGGGGCGCCGACGCTCGGGCCACCAGGGCTCCGACGTCGCGAAGACCCGGCCGATGGTCCCGCCGTGCCCGGCGTACGGTGCCAGCGGGTCGTCGCTCGTCGCGTCCACATCGGCGCCGCTCACGATCGCACCAGTCCCCGACCGACGATCAGCGGCAGGTCGGCGGCGGTGATGATCCGGTTCGGAGCGGCGATCACCTCGGGGACGGCGTGGACGATCCGGCCGGCGGACAGGGCGATGCCACCGACGTTGCGGTCGCCGAGGGTCGACGGGTCGGCACTGTCGCCCGCCTCGACGGTCATCGTCACGTCGGGGTCGCCGTGGACGATCACCTGTTGGCACCCCATGGACCGCTCGGGGGCGTGGGGCCAGTCGGGCGCGCAGTCGTCGTCGATGCGCGTGACATGGTCGACGACGATCACCGGTGCACCGTCGACGAGCCCACGGACCAGCAGCCGGAACGCGCCCTGGGTGCCGGCCTCGAACGTGCCGATGGGCAGCTCGATCGTCCGCTCGAGCGCCCGGCGTTCGATCCGCTCGTCGACCTCGTCGAGTTCGACGCCGAGCAGGTCGGCGAGGACGCGCAGCACACCACCCCAGACCATGGTCGGCACCGACGGCCAGAGCATCGGTGGCGGGGTGTCCATGGACGTCCCGAAGCCCACGAGCTCACGCACTGCGTGCGGTGCGTGGTAGGTGGCGTAGTTGAACGTCTCGCGGATCTCGACCCGGTCGACCGACACGCAGGTGGCGACGAGCACGGGTGCCAGCAGATCGGCGAGGAACCCGGGATCGATCCCGGACACCCAGCACGAGGCGCCCCCCTCGGCGCAGGCCGACTCGACCCGGTCCCGGAGCCCGGCCGGGGTGCTCGGCGGGTGGATGAGCGGGTACACCGAGGTGCTCACCACGTCGGCGCCGGCCCCCAGGCAGGCGACGATGTCGTCGACTGCGGCGTCGGGTCGGGTGTCCCCGGTGACGGCGTAGACGACGGCGTCGACGCCGCCACCATCCAGCACCGGACCCGGATCCCGGACGGCCACCACCCCCGTCGGCGCGTCGAGCCCGGCCAGGTCGGCCGCGTCGCGACCCTCCTTGGCCTCACTCGACACGACGACCGCGGCGAGCGTCAGGTCGGGGTCCGAGGCCACGGCGCGGATGGCGGGACGACCGACGTTCCCCGTGCCCCACACCGCAACCCGCCACGGTGAACCGTCGGGCCGCCGCCGCGACGGGGCCTCCGCCCCCCGGTTCGATCCGTCCGGTGCCGTCGATGCAGGTGTCACCCGGCTCAACGTACGGCATCATCGGGTCCGTGCGCCCGGCCCACCCGATCGACGAGCTCGCCCGGCTGCTCGGTCGGACCGCCGTGCTCCGGGCGGACCGGGACGACACCGCCCGCTACCGCACCCCGGCCCGGGGGTCGGCCGGTGTCCCGACCGACGTCGTGCGC
>JBJTQX010000102.1:0-12300 GCA_046075855.1 Actinomycetes bacterium | reverse complement strand
GAGCAACGAGAACACCCCAGACTCGACTGGAGACCACAGCTGCATCCTACACGCTCTGCCTCGGCGGGCTGTCGTTCTTCACGTTCATCATCCTCACGGTCACCGGCATCTTCCTGATGTTCTTCTACCGGCCGACGGCGGCTCAGGCGTGGGACGACATCTACACACTGCAGACCTCGGTGACCTTCGGGCTCCTGGTCCGGAACATGCACCGATGGGGCGCCCACCTGATGGTGCTGTCGGTGTTCCTCCACATGGCACGCGTCTTCTACCACGGCGCGTACAAGGCGCCCCGGGAGTTCAACTGGGTGATCGGCGTGATCCTGCTCACGCTCACCCTGCTGCTCTCGTTCACCGGCTACCTGCTGCCCTGGGACCAGCTGGCGCTCTGGGCCGTGACCGTCGGTAAGAACATGACGGGGTAAAACCCGGTCTTCGGCCAGCAGGTGCGCTACGCACTGCTCGGTTCCAACGAGATCAGCGGCGACACGCTGTTGCGGTGGTACGTGCTCCACGTGATCCTGCTGCCATTCGTCGCCGTGATCTTCATGGCGATCCACTTCTGGCGCGTCCGCAAGGACGGCGGCATCTCCGGACCCCTGTAGGCCAAGGAGCGACTGACGCATGGGCGAAGTCCCCGAACACCTCCTCAAGCGCAGCGCACAGCGGCGCGCCCAGCTCTCCGGCGACGGCGGCGCGACCGACGCGCCCGCAGATGCCCCGACTCCGGCCGAGGAGGCACCGGTCGCCGAGTCCGTGGCCGAGGCCCCCGCGGCCGACGCCGGCGAGGTGATCACCGAGTCGAAGGGCGGCGTGCCCGCGCACCTGCTCGAGCGCTCGCGCAAGCGCAAGGCCGCGGCCGCGGGCGGCGGAGCTGCGGCGGGTGCGGGAGCTGCGGCCGCGACGGCGACCGCGGTGAAGACCGCCGCGACGGCGGCCCCGGCCGGCACCGGCCCGGGCGGGCACACCCAGCGCCTGCTCACCGTCGTGAAGTCCGGCTCGATCCAGCAGACCCGGGCGGAGCCGCAGGACAAGGTCCACACCTGGCCGCACCTCCTCGTCATCGAGCTGGCTGCGTCCCTCGCAGTGCTGGCGATCCTCCTCGTCTTCTCCGCGCTCGTGCGCGCCCCACTGCTCGGTCTCGCCGACGTCAACCAGACGCCGAACCCGTCGAAGGCGCCGTGGTACTTCCTGGGTCTCCAGGAGATGCTCACCATGTTCCACCCGATGGTGGCCGGCGTGACCATCCCGGGGATGGGCCTCTTCCTGCTCATCATCGCCCCCTACGTCGACACCAACCCGTCGAACAAGCCGGACGACCGGAAGTGGGCGATCTCGATGTTCACCCTCTTCCTGATGTTCTGGACCGTCCTCGTCATCATCGGTTCGTTCTTCCGCGGCACGGGGTTCAACTTCGTGTTCCCGTGGAAGGACGGCATCTTCTTCGAGCTCTAGGAGCCCCTCGCCGTGATCGTGCTCGTCATCGCCATCGTCGTGCTCCTCGCGGGCGCGGCCGTGGCTGTGCTCGCCACCGCCCGTCGTCGGGCCAACGACGCCTCCGGCAACGTGACCGGCCGGCTCGCCGGCGAGACCCGCCAACGCGACCGGGAGGCCGCGGCCTCGGCCCGCGCCGACGGGGAGGCGGCCGCGAGCGCAGAGGCCCGCGAGCGATCCGACGCGACCAAGGGCGAGCTCGTGACCGCCTCGGCCGGCACCGTGGCGAAGGCCGAGCGGCAGCCGGTCGACGAGGAGGCGCTCGGCATCAGCCGCCGCCAGTTCTTCAACCGGGGGATCGTGCTCTCGCTGTCCCTGGCCATCGGTGCGTTCGGCGCGGCGGCGATCGCCTTCCTCTACTCCAAGTCCACCGGTGGCTTCGGCTCGAAGGTCGAGGTCGACAAGAACCTCAAGGACGTCCTCGCCTACACGGAGGAGAAGAAGGAGCCGTACTACGTGCCCGAGGCGCGGTCCTACCTCGTGCCGTACCCGACCGCCGACGTGTCGAAGGCCAAGCAGGTCCCGCAGTACGAGAAGATCATCCCCAACATGGAACAGGGGATCGTCGCGATCTACCAGAAGTGCGTGCACCTCGGGTGCAAGGTGCCGTGGTGCGCGTCCTCGCAGTGGTTCGAGTGCCCCTGCCACGGCTCGAAGTACAACCGGGTCGGCGAGAAGCGGGGTGGGCCGGCCCCCCGCGGCCTCGACCACTTCGTCATGGGCATCTCCGGTGGCGGTGGACTGACGATCGACACCTCGACCGTGCTCATCGGCGCGCCGATCGGGACCGACACCACGGAGCAGGGCGCCGAAGGGCCGCCCTGCGTTGGGGGCTGATACCAGATGTTCCTCGCCATCACGCTCCGGACGGGGCTGATCACGCTCAACATCCTCGCGATCGTGGCGATCCTCGGGATCGTCTCGTACCGAGTGCTCAGCGTGCGCCGCACGCCCGATGAGCGCGCCCCGCAGAACCTGGCCACCCCCACCACCGACGAGGTGATGGAGGGCCGCAAGCTCGAGCGCTCCCTGCGCTGGGCGTTCACGTTCGCGGTGATCCTCGCCGCCGGTCTCCCGCTCTACTGGCTGCTCGAGCCGACCCGGCAGAGCTCGGCCACCGTCGGGTTCGAGGAGCGCGCGATCGAGCGCGGCGAGGTCCTCTACTCGAACTCGACGATGCCCAACTACGACCCGACGAAGTCGCTCCTGTGCGCCAACTGCCACGGTGCGGACGCAGCGGGCGGGCAGGCTCCGTTCGTCGTGACCCCCGCCGCGCAGGGCGACGAGAACGCACGCCCCATCCAGGTCGCTTGGAAGGCCCCGTCACTCGACGACGTGTTCAGCCGCTTCGACGAGGAGCAGGTGCACACGATCCTCGTGTACGGCCGGCCCGGATCGCCGATGCCCGCATGGGGTGTGGCCGGTGGAGGCCCGAAGAACGAGCAGGCCATCAGCGACCTCATCGCGTACCTCCGCCACATCCAGCTCAAGCCGGGTGCGGCGGCGAAGAAGGCATCGGCTGCGCCGAAGAAGTACATCGCCGAGCAGCAGGGGTACGTGGACGCGGCGGAGGGCGAGGTCGCCGACGCGCAGCAGGCGCTCGCCGAAGCGAAGACCCCGGAGGAGCAGGCCGCCGCCCAGCAGGACCTCGCCGACGCCGAGTTCGCGCTCGCGCGCAGCAAGGCCCGCTACGAGGAGATGTCGAAGGCCAGCGAGGGGCAGCTGCTGTTCGAGACGAACTGCGCCCGCTGCCACACGAAGACCTGGTCCTACTTCGACCCGTCGAACCCGAAGATCCCCGACATCCCGCCGGCCGGTTCCGGCGCGCTCGGTCCGTCGCTGCGGGCCGGTTCGGTCCTCCTGCAGTTCCCCGGTGAGCCGGCCGACGACGCCAACACCCCGGGCTTCCAGAAGCAGTACGACTGGGTGGCCGTCGGCGCGGGCATCAACAAGCCCTACGGCGTGCGCGGCATCTCCTCCGGGCAGATGCCCCACATGGGCATCATCCTGACCAAGGCCCAGATCGAGGCCATCATCCGCTACGAGCGGTCGCTCTGAGGCCGGCGAGGGAGAACCCGTGAACCTGCTCATCCTCGCCAACGCCGGCATCCGCAACGGCAACATCTGGTACCCGACGATCCTCGGTGTGCTCGTCGTCGTCGCAGCGGTCGGGCTCTTCATCGGGATGACCTACCTCATCCTCGCCACGAACACCGGGGCCCGCCTCGGCTTCCTCATCACGGCAGCCGCCCTCAGCGGCATGATGCTGCTGCTCTCGAGCCTCTGGTGGACCACGGCCTCGCCCCTCAACACGCTCAAGGGTCGGGTCCCGTCGTGGGTGCCGGTCGAGAGCATCGAGGGGGATGACCTCGCCCGCTCCGACATCCCCGCGGTGCAGGAGATCACGAACGAGGACAAGGTCGACCTCGCCGAGCAGACCAACATCAAGGCCGCGGTGGACTCGCTCGTCGTCGTCCCGACCGGCACGAACGGCGAGGAACCCGAACCGCCGAACGAGTACCAGACCTTCACCTCAGCGGCCGACTACCTCGTGGCCGACGCGTACGAGGTGGGCGGCGAATCGTGGCTGCAGAAGAGCGCCCCGTTCCTCCACCTCGGGAACGTGAGCGTCACCACCGGCGGGGGTTTCCCGTACATCCACGTGACCGGCCACGTGCCGACCTACGCGGTGGCGGTGCTCTGCCCGATCGACGAGCAGGCCCAGGAGGTGCCCTTCGGGGACCCGATCCCGGCGCCGACCTGCGACAAGGCCCAGCAGCCCACGACCATCGTGCTCGAGAAGGACCTCGGCTCGGTGCGGTTCCCGCCGTTCATGACGATGATCGCCTCGGCGATCCTCTTCGCCCTCTCGCTGCTCGGCCTGCACTGGCGTGAGCGGGATCTCCAGGAGCTGGCCGCCAAGTAGTCCGAGGAGTCCGACGACAAGACCCCTGCCACGGTCGACGCCTAGGAGCCACGATGGACCGTCTCGCCACCACCACCCGCCGGGTCGCGACGCTCGCGTTCGTGCTCGCCACGACGCTCATGCTCACCGCCTGCGGTCCCGACATCCGCAACGGTCAGCTGGTCGACGCCGGCGGCGAGGGAGGTCAGGGCGGGCTCGCGTTCGTGATCCTTGCGTTCTTCGTAGGTGTGCTCTTCGCCTCGCTCTTCTACATGGACCGCGTGCGCAGGCGCCGCAGCGGCGACAACGACGAGGACTGAGCGCCACGCTCGTCCGAGAACACCCGATGCGGGCCGCCCTCCGGGGCGGCCCGTCTCGCGTCAGTCGACGGCCATCGCCGCGGCGAGCTCGCGCAGCCAGGTCGCGGCGTCCCCGGTGTGGGTGGCGCCGTGCATGAGCGCGAGCGCTGCGGGCTCGAGCGCCGCGAGCCGCTCGAGGGTCGGACCGGTCTGCGGCCCGCGTGCGGTGGACCCGAACATCGCCTCGGCCTCGAGGGCCGGGGCGAGCGGCGAGTCCGTGCTCGTGGGTCCGACCTCGCCGGTGCGGGTGAACAGGTCGCCGCAGAGGAGGGTACCGGTCGTCTCCTCGAACAGCAGCCCCGCATCCCAGCCGTGCGGCACGTGCGGGGTGTCGAGGTACCGGACGGTCCGACCACCGAGGTCGATCGTCTCGCCCTCGGTGAGCATGCGCGGCGGCCGGTCGGCGAGGTCCATCACCGAGACGAGGCTCCCCGTGAACCCGAACGCGACCTCGGCGTTGGGGGCGGCGGCGAGCCACTCGTTCATCGAACCGTTCTCGTCGGCCTCGACGTGCCCGAAGCCGAGCCACCGGAGCCGGTCGAGCGGTACGACTCGGGCCACCGCGGCGCTCACGTCCGCGAAGAGCGCTCGCTGACCGAGGTGGAAGAGCAGCGGCTCGTCGGCGTCGATGAGGATCTGGTTGAACACCATGTCGGCCATCGGGTTGTAGGTCGAGACTCGGTAGATGCGGTCCCCGACCTCGTCGATCGTGGTGGTCACGCGGGCTCCTCTCGGATCAGAACGGAACGATCGTCGCCAGCAGGCCCTCACCCGGCGAGCGACCGGCCAGGATCCGGCAGAACTCGACGGCATCGAGCGTGTGGCGCTCGCCGGCATCAGCCGCGCCCGGCGTGCGGAACGAACCGCCTGCTGGCCCGGTGAGTTCGAGGGTGCAGGGCATGGCGTGCCGGCGCGCCCACTCCGCGACGACGTCGGCGACGATGCGGCCGTCGTGGTCCGACGTGAGCACCAGCTCGCGTCCCACCACCCTCGCCGCGTCGATGCGGTGCATCCAGAGGTCCCGCAGGAAGATCGTGTCGACGAGGTACCCGAGGCGCCAGGTCTCGACGACCGGTCCATCGACCGGCATCCGTGCGAAGCGACGGAGCGGCGCCGGCAGGCGGGTCCGGGAGCGAACGCAACGAGGCCCGACCGAGCGCATCCCGTCGAGGACCTGCTCGGGGGTGAGCGATGCACGGGCCTCGATCTGCACGGCGGAGAGCGCAGCCTCGAGCGGACCGCCGTGCGCCCGGCGGTGGGCGAACGCGCGCCGCATCTGACGGATGTTCTCGGTGAACGATGCGCCGGCCTCGCTCGCACCGAGCACGTGCCGGTACATCGTGAGCACGTCCCAACCGGGGCACTCGGGTACGGATCGCGACCAGCCGTCGGGCTGGATCGATCCGAGGAGGTCGACCGCGCGCTCGAACTCGACCGCCTGGAGGCGCATCGCCTCGGCGTGGCTGAGCGCCGGGATCGTGTCGGTGGCGATCATGCGGTCACCCGATCCGCCCCGATGTCGGCGAGGAGGAGATCGACGGACCGGTCGAGGAGGCGGGCCCAGCGATCACCACCTGGATCGTTCGCGAGCTGCTGCGCCACGAGTCCGCCGACGATCGCGCCCGCGAGGTCGAGGTCGGCCTCGTTCGCGCCGAGCGCCACCAGCGAGGCGAAGCCGACCTCGTAGGCCCGCACCGCGACGGCGTAGGACTCCGCGGTCGGTTCGAAGCCGGGGACCGTGCGCTGGAAGAGCAGCTGGTAGCGGACCGGATCCGCCACGCAGAACTCGAAGTAGCGGTGGGCGCCGCGGCGAGCCCGTTCCCGGGGATCCACCGAGGTGCCCGGATCGTCATCGGTCATCCACTCGAGGAACTCCTCGTTGCCCAGCCGGAACATGGCGTCGAGGATCGCGGCCTTGCTCGGGAAGTAGGTGTAGAGGGACTGCGCCCGCATGCCCACCCGGTCCCCGAGGTCCCGCATCCGCAACCCGGCTAGGCCGACCTCGGCGGCGGCCGCCCGGGCCGCAGCGAGGATCTCCGCCCGAGCCGCTGCCCGGTTGGCCTCCCGACGACCTGGATCGGACCCGGCGGCGCGAACGTTGTTCGGTGTGCCTGACATTGTTCGGGATCTTGCCCGTCGGGGCGGGCGAGGTCAAGCCGATCCCTACTGCGTGCGCAGGCCCGCCTCGAGGAGTCCGGCCCGCACCGCCGCGGCGACCGCCTCGCCCGGCTCGCTGAGGCGCTCGAGGGTCACGCCGTGGATCTCGGCGGTGCTCGGGAAGCCGTGCGGGTACGGGCCGACCGGTGATCCGGTGTCCACCCCCACATCGAAGGTCTCGCCGCTCATCGAGAACACGAGCGGCACGGTGCGCTCGATGCGCGCGTGGGCCACCGCGGTGCCGTCGACCGACACCACGGCCTCGCCACCGGCGCCGAACCCGCCGTCGGAGTCGAACTCGACGACGACCGTGTGCGCGCCCGGGCCGAGGGGCGCGGGCGCGGCGACGGAGGTGAGGTGCTGGCCGTAGAGGTTGGAGAGGTAGGTCGGTCGGCCGGCGTCGAGGTAGAGCGACCAGCCCGCCATGTTGCCGCCCTGGCACGCGATCACGCCCTCGGCCGTGCCCTCCACCGTGATCTCGGCGGTGATGCGCCACGAGCAGTTCTTCAGGTTCACCACTGCGGACTCCGGCATGCGGACGTGCGCGGTCGTGTAGGTCATCCGCTGGAGGTCGCCGAGCGGCGACGGCACGGAGTAGTCGCCGTGCCGCGGTGAGGCCACGTCGCGCAGCGGGTACACCCCGTGGCGCTGCGCCTCCTCGTGGAAGATGCGCTGCAGCTCGGCGAGGATCTCCGGGTGCTGGTCGGCGAGGTCCACCGACTGGGAGAAGTCGGTGCGCACGTCGTAGAGCTCCCAGACCTCCTGCGGTCCGTCGAACTCGTAGCCCTGGAGGCGGATCCACGGGAGGCGGCCGTGGAAGCAGGCCGCCACCCAGCCGTCGTGGTAGATCGCGCGGTTGCCGAGGATCTCGAAGTACTGGGTCGTGCGTCGGCTGGGGCCGTCGGCCGCGAACGTGTAGTCCATCGCCACGCCGTCGATGGCCATCTGCTCGATGCCGTTCACCCGGGCCGGCGCGTCGATGCCCGCCGCCGCGTAGATCGTCGGCGCGATGTCGACCACGTGGTGGAACTGGGTGCGCAGGCCACCGGCGTCGGCGATGCGGCGGGGCCAGGAGATCGCCATGCCGTTGCGGGTGCCGCCGAAGTGCGAGGCGACCTGCTTCATCCACTGGAACGGGGCGTCGAGGGCCCAGGCCCACCCGACGTTGTAGTGGTTCTCGCACGCGGCGGTGCCGAAGTCGTCGAGGTGGGCCAGCAGCCACTCGGGTTCCTCGTGCACCCCGTTCTGGAAGGAGGGCGCACTCCACGCGCCGTGCACCGTGCCCTCGGCCGATGCGCCGTTGTCGCCGGTGATGTAGATGACGAGCGTGTCGTCGCCGAGGCCGAGCTCCTCGATCGCGTCGATCACCCGGCCGATCTGGGCGTCGGTGTGGGCGAGGAACCCGGCGAAGCACTCCATGAGGCGGCTCGCGACGGGCCGGTACCGCTCGGGGTAGTCGTCCCAGGCCGGGATCTGCTCGGGTCGTTCGGTGAGCCGGGTCCCCTCCGGGATGACCCCGAGCTCGAGTTGGCGTTCGAAGATCTCGTTGCGCAGGGCGTCCCAGCCGCCGTCGAACGCGCCGGCGAAGCGATCGATCCACTCGGCGGGCGCGTGGTGCGGCGCGTGCACGGCGGGCGTCGCGAGGTAGCAGAGGAACGGACGGTCGGGCGCGGCCGCGTGGTGGCGCTGGATCCAGCTGATCGCCTGGTCGGCGAGGTCCTCGCTGAGGTGGTAGCCCTCACGCCCGAGGTGCGGCTGGATCGGGGTGGTCTGGTCGTAGACCGGGGGTTCCCACTGCGAAGACTCTGCGCCGAGGATGCCGTAGAAGCGGTCGAAGCCCATGCCCGTCGGCCAGCGGTCGAACGGTCCGGCCGGACCCTGCTCCCAGAGCGGGGTGAGGTGCCACTTCCCGAAGCAGCCGGTCGCGTAGCCGTGCATCCGCAGGACCTGCGCGACCGTGGCCGCCTCCGCCGGGATCGCCGAGTCGTAGCCAGGGAAGGAGTTCGCGATCTCGGTGATGCCACCCATGTGCACCGCGTGGTGCTGACGACCGGTGAGCAGGGCCGCCCGGGTCGGCGAGCACAGGGCCGTCGTGTGGAAGCGGTTGTACGTGAGGCCGCGGTCCGCGATGCGCTGGAACGCGGGCGTCGGCACGGGACCGCCGAAGGTGGAGAACGACCCGAAGCCGACGTCGTCGAGCATGACGAGCAGGACGTTCGGCGCACCTGCAGGCGCACCGGATCGCTCGAGCCGCCGCGGCGTGGCCTCGGAGATGAGCCGGGCCACCTCGCCGTCGAACGGCGGCGTCGGGCGCGGGAGGTCAGGTCCGTCGCTCACGCGAAGCCCGGCAGGTCGATCGCCCCGAGCGCGGCGACCACCGCATCGGCGTCGCCGTCGATGCTCGCGTGGCCCGCGGCGAGCGCGTCGCGGAGGGTGCGGCGGCCCGTCAGCACCTCGGCCCACGCCGCTCGGGTCGTCGTGACGGTCGCATCGGCCGCGTCGCCGTCGGTCGGCACCCCGACGTGGTTGCGGAGGTGCAGACCCGTGCGTTCCCCGTCGAGCACCACGGCGAGGTGGAGATCGACCCCGGTGAGTCGGTCGGGCTCGAGCAGGACCCGGAGCGGGTGCACGGCCGCCTCGATCGGACCGGTGCGCACCGCACCGGCGCTGAACCGGTGCTGCCGGAACCGGGACAGGTCGCCGGTGCCCTCGAGGTCGCGGGCCCGGGTGATGCACCAGTTGCGGATGTTCGCCGCCGTCGTGCGCTGCGCGACCGTGCGCAGGGCCTCGGCGAGCAACGCACGGTCGGCGTCGTCGGCGCCATCGGCCGCCACGAGGATCCCACCGAGTTCGAGGGCCCAGCGCAGGTCGTCGGCCGCGAGCGCGGCCCGGGCCCGATCGCGCACCGCAGCGACCCCGCCCATCGCATCGATCATGCGGGCGGAGCGCTCGATCGGCGCGAGCGGGAAGAGCTGGGCCGGGTCGCCGTCGAAGAAGCCGAAGAGGCCGCTGCGGATCTGGCGGGCGTGGTGCTCCACCACCCCGTAGAGCTGCGCGGTGAGGTGGTCGTCGTCGAACGACGCGGGCAGCACCACGAGGTGCGCGAGCTCCGGGCCGGTCGCGCCGCGGTTCGTGTGGCGCACCGTCTGGTCCCACAGGAACTGGATGGCATCACGGGCGCGGGTGACCCGCGGCCCGATCTCGGGACCCGACAGCGGAGGACCGTGGGTCGCGATGAGGTGCTCGGCCCCGAGGCTCCGCAGGTGGTCGATGCCGGTGAGCAGCACCCGCGGGTCCCGGTACTCCTCGCCCCGGATCGCGAACACGTTGAAGAGCACCGGCCACACGAGGTTGTGGACCGCGAGGCCGAGGGCCGGGAACCAGTAGGTCACCGAGTCGTCGGCGTCAGAGGGTGCGAGCGTCACCTCGACGTCGAGGCCCGCGATGCGCAGGTGGGTGTCGGCGTCGAAGGTCTGCGTCGGCGCGAGGTAGCCCTGGGTGAACGGGGCGTGCTCGGCGTTGTGCCAGGCGAGGCCGAGGCCGACGTTCACGGTGCCGTCCTCGCCCTCGGTCGGCATCACGATGGCGAACTGCTCGACGAGCCCTCGGGCGTACGCGGTGCCGATCTCGCCGGCGGCCCGGCTCCGGTTCGCGTCGATCCCGGCGTGCCCCCAGATCGGCAGCGCGGCTGCCGCCGCCTCACCCCGGGTCGCGGCGACCTCGTCGAGGACGGCCTGCGTGCCCGAGACGTAGTGGAAGTGGGTGAGCAGCACGGCGACGATCGGTTCGTCGGTGACGGTGCGCAGCTCGGCGATGGCCGCCCGCATCTCCTCGATCGACTCCCCCGTGTCGATCGCGATGATCCCCTCCGGACCGCGCACGAACGACTGGTTCGAGAGCCCGTTGCCCACGAGGGTCCACGCGTCGCCACCGACCTCGTAGAGCCGTCGGGCGAGTCGCTCGGACTGCGAGACGTGCGCCGCGTGGGCCCGCTGCCCCCGGGCGTCGGTGACCGTGCGCCGGTCGTCGGGCTCGAAGGATCGGGGAGGGCCGCTCATGGCGCCCGACACTAGAGCCGCGCCGATGCGGTGCGCTCAGACCGCGACGGCGGCCTCGCGGGCAATCTCGACCGTGCGGTCGATGTCGTCGTCGGTGTGGGCCAGCGACGGGAAGAGGGTCTCGTAGCCGCTCGGCGCGAACCAGACGCCGCGGTCGAGCAGGCCGTGGAAGAGGCGGGCATAGGACTCGTGGTCTGCGGTCTGGGCTTCCGCGTAGTTCGTGATCGGCGTGGCCGAGAGGAACATGCCGACGAGCGTGCCCGCCTGCGTGACCTGCATCGGCAGGCCGGCCTCCGCGAACGCACCGCGCAGGCCCTCGGCGAGTCGCGTCGCCTTGGCCTCGAGGGTCGTGTAGGCCGCGTCGTCGAGGTGGGCGAGCACCGCGAGACCGGCGGCGGTGGCGAGCGGGTTCCCCGAGAGCGTGCCAGCCTGGTACACCGGGCCGAGCGGTGCGAGCTGGTCCATCACCGCGGCCGGTCCGCCGACGACGGCGAGGGGCAGACCGCCCCCCACGACCTTGCCGAAGACCGAGACGTCGGGGCGGACGCCGAAGCGGCCCTGCGCGCCCCCACGGGCGACCCGGAAGCCGGTGATGACCTCGTCGAAGACGAGCATGGCCCCGGTGCGGTCGCAGCGCTCCCGCAGGCCCTCGAGGTACCCGGGCGCGGGCGGCACGAGACCCATGTTGGCGGCGATCGGCTCCACGAGGATCGCCGCGAGGTCGGCGGCGTGCTCGTCGAGCGCGCGGTCGAGCGCGGGGAGGTCGTTGTAGGGCACGACGATGGTGTCGGCCACCGCCCCGTCGGTGACCCCGGCCGAACCGGGGATGCCGAGCGTGGCGACGCCGCTGCCCGCGGCGACGAGGAGCGCGTCGAGGTGGCCGTGGTAGCAGCCGGCGAACTTCACGACCTTCGAGCGCCCGGTGACGCCGCGGGCGAGCCGGACGGCGGTCATGGCGGCTTCGGTGCCGCTCGAGACCATGCGCACCTTCTCGACGGAATCGACACGTGCGACGACCTCCTCGGCGAGGAGTGCCTCGCGCTCGGTCGGCGCGCCGTAGGAGGTGCCGGCCTCGGCCGCGCGCTGCACCGCGGCGATGACGTCGGGGTGCGCGTGGCCGAGGATGGACGCGCCCCAGGACTGCACGTAGTCGAGGTAGGTGCACCCGTCCGCGTCGGTGATGGTCGCGCCCCGCGCCTCGCTCACGAAGAAGGGCGTGCCCCCCACCGAGCGGAAGGACCGCACCGGCGAGTTCACGCCGCCCGGGATCACGGCCTGCGCCCGGGTGAAGAGGTCCTCGTTGCGGCTCATGCGCCGAGGGTCTCGG
>JBJTQX010000101.1:0-3078 GCA_046075855.1 Actinomycetes bacterium | reverse complement strand
GGCCCGGACCTCGGCGAAGTCCCGCACCCGCTTGAGGAGGCGGTTCGCGATGCGCGGCGTCCCGCGAGACCTCCGAGCGATCTCGGTCGCGCCCGCGGCGTCGAGCGGCACGCCGAGGATGCGGCCGGCCCGTTCGACGATCGCCACGAGGTCGGAGGTGTCGTAGTAGTCGAGGCGCCCGACGAACCCGAACCGGTCCCGCAGCGGGCCGGTGACGAGGCCCGTGCGCGTCGTCGCCCCGACGAGCGTGAAGCGCGGGAGGTCGAGACGGATCGAGCGAGCGCTCGGCCCCTTTCCGATCACGATGTCGAGCTGGAAGTCCTCAATCGCCGGGTAGAGCACCTCCTCGACGGCGCGGGGCAGCCGGTGGATCTCGTCGACGAAGAGCACCTCGCCGTCCTCGAGGTTCGTGAGGATCGCCGCGAGGTCGCCGGCCCGCTCGAGGGCCGGACCGCTCGTCACCCGCAGGCCGACCTCCATCTCGGCCGCGATGATGCCAGCGAGGCTCGTCTTGCCGAGACCGGGTGGACCCGCGAAGAGGATGTGGTCGGCGGCCTGGCCGCGTTGCCGTGCCGCGGCGAGCACGATCTCGAGGTGCTCCTTGAGCCGGGGTTGGCCCACGAACTCGTCGAGCCGACGCGGCCGCAACGTGGTCTCCTCGGCGGCCTCCACCGCGTCGGCGCCGGGGCGCAGCAGCTCCTCCCTCACGCGCGCACCGCCAACCGGCGCAGGCCCGCCCGCACCTGCTCCTCGACCGGTGCGTCCGCGGGCACCTCGGCGAGCGCGGCCCGGATCTCCTCGGTGGCATACCCCAGCTCGGCGAGCGCCGCCCGGGCCTCGGCCCGCCCGTTCGTGCCCTCGGCCCCGGCGAGGTCGACCTCGGACTCGGGGACCTCCAGCCGGGCCCGGAGATCGACGAGCAGGCGCTGCGCCGTGCGCTTCCCCACCCCGGGCACGAGGCAGAGCGCATCGAGGTCGCCGTCGGCCACCGCACGCCGGAGCGTGTTCGGCGAGTGGGCCGACAGCATGGCGAGCGCCAGCTTCGGTCCGACGCCGGAGGTGGCGAGCAAGGTCTCGAAGGTGTCGCGCTCGTCGCGGGTCGCGAAGCCGTAGAGCACCATCGCGTCCTCGCGCACGTGCAGGTGGGTCACGAGGAAGGTCGCGCTGCCGGGCTCGGCGAGCGCGAGCGTGCCGCTCGGGACGAGGACCCGGTAGCCCACACCGCCGACCTCGACGAGCACCTCGCCCGCCGGCGTGCGCTCGAGCACCGTGCCCCGCACCGACCCGATCACGCGACCTCGCTCCCGCTGCCGCGGCCCCGCCGGCGATCGTCGCGCTCGATGGCCCGCTGGACTGCGGCGTCGAGGGCCGGCGAGCTCCCACCGGGATCGCCGACGCCGGGGATCCGACCCGCCCAACCGTGGGTGAGCGCGAGCGCGAGCGCATCGGCGGCGTCCGGAGGCCGCGGCACCTCGGCGAGCTGGAGGAGACGCGCGACCATGGCCTGCACCTGGGCCTTGTCGGCGCCGCCGTGCCCGGCCACCGCGAGCTTCACCTCGTTCGGGCTGTACTCGACCACGGGCACCCCGGCACGGGCCGCCGCCACGAGCGCCAGCCCGTTGGCCTGGCCGACCGACATCGCGGTGCGCGCGTTCGTCTGGAACAGGACGCGCTCCACCGCGAGCGCGCTCGGGCGGTGCTCGGCGACCAGCGCCTCGAGCTCGGTGGCCACGACGAGGAGGCGCTGGGGCATCGGGTCACCCGGCGGCGTGGTGATGACGCCGTAGGCCACGGCCTCGTAGCGGCCGCCCTCAGCCCGCCGCACCACCCCGTACCCGCAGCGGGAGACGCCCGGATCGATGCCGAGGACCGGCCCACCCGAGCGGCGGTCCGCCCCGGCGGCGGGATCGACACCATCGAACATGGGTTCGATCCTAGGCCCGGGGGGTGACCGGGCCGGGGACCGTCGGCCGGCCTCAGTCGATGCCGGCGAGCACCTCGGTGAGGACGTCCGCGCCCTTGAAGGTCACCCCGACGAGCGCAGCCACGTGGCGGTAGCGCACCACCCCGTCCCGGTCGAGGATGAACACGGAGCGCTTGATGCCGAGCGGGCCGTTGCAGCCGTACTCGCGGGCGACCGTCTGCCCCTCGTCGACGAGCAGCGGGAACCCGAACCCGTGCTTGCCCGCGAAGGACTCATGGCTGTCGAGGCCCTGCTTCGAGATGCCGAGCACGACGGCGTCGAGCTCGCCGAGCTCGTCGAACGCGTCCCGGTACGAGCAGAGCTGCTTCGTGCAGCCCGGGGTGTGGTCCCCCGGGTAGAACGCGAGCACCACCTTGCGCCCGCGGAACTGCGAGAGCGTGTAGTCGCCGCGCTCCCCCGCGAGGATGCCGGGCAGCGTGAAGTCCGGTGCGACCTCGCCGACCGCGGGCATCAGCCGACCACCGCGTCGAGGACGGACTCCGGGATGTCGAAGTTCGCGTACACGCCCTGCACGTCGTCGTGGTCCTCGAGCGCGTCGATGACCCGGAGCACCTGCTTGGCCGAACCCTCGTCGGCCAGCTCGATCTGGGTCGACGCGACCATCGTGGTGTCGGCGCTCTCGATGCCGATGCCGGCCTCCTCGAGCGCAGCCCGGATCGTGAGCACGTCGCTCGGCGGCGTCGTGATCGTGAAGCCACCGGCGACCTCGGCGATGTCCTCCGCCCCGGCGTCGAGCGCCACGAGCATCACCTGCTCCTCGTCGGCCCCGGCCGCGGTGATGATGATGCCCTTGCGCTCGAACTGCCAGGCCACCGCACCCGGTTCGGCGAGGGACCCGCCGTTGCGGGAGAAGATGTTCTTGATCTCGCTCCCGGTCCGGTTCCGGTTGTCGGAGAGGCACTCCACGTAGACCGCGACGCCGTTCGGCGCGTACCCCTCGTAGTTGAGCTGCTCGTACTGCACACCCTCGAGCTCGCCCGTGCCGCGCTTGACCGCGTTCTCGATGTTGTCCTTCGGCACCGAGGCGTCGCGAGCCTTCTGGATCTTGGTCCGCAGGGTCGCGTTCGAGTCGGGGTCACCCCCGCCGGTGCGGG
>JBJTQX010000100.1:0-7781 GCA_046075855.1 Actinomycetes bacterium | reverse complement strand
AGGAACCGGGCGGGCATGTGCAGGTCGGCACCGACCAACCAGCCCGCGTACGGCAGGCCCCACGCGTTCGCGTGGAACATCGGGACGATGAGCAGGATCCGCTCGCGCTCCGAGATCGCGTTGGTCTGCGCGAAGCAGGCGGCCATGGAGTGCAGCACGGTGGAGCGGTGGGAGTAGACGACGCCCTTCGGGTTGCCGGTGGTTCCGCTCGTGTAGCACATGGCCGCGGCCGAGCGTTCGTCGACCTCGGGCCAGGCGAACCCCGGCGCCTCCGCGGCCAGCAGGGTCTCGTAGTCGAGCACGTCGGCGCCCCGACCCGCCGCCGTCGCCGCGGCGCGCAGCGCGTCGAGCGCCTCGGCCTCCGCCGAACCGATGACCACGTAGTGCTCGACCGTTCCGAAGGTGTGGGCCAGCGGGGTGAGGATCGGCAGCAGGCTCGCGTCGAGGATGATGACGCGGTCCTCCGCGTGGTTCACGATGTACTCGAGCTGCTCCGGGAACAACCGGAGGTTCAGGGTGTGGAGCACCGCGCCCATGCCGGGGATGGCGAAGTACGCCTCGACGTGCTCCTGGTGGTTCCAGCACAGCGTCGCGACCCGGTCGCCCACACCCACGCCGAGCCGATCGAGCGCCGCGGCGAGACGTTCGGCCCGGTCCGCGATCTCGGTGAAGGTCGCCGACCGGGTGCCATCGCCGTCGAAGGTGACGACCTGACCGTCGGGGTGCACCGCCCGCCCGTGGCGGAAGATCATCCCGATCGTCAACGGGAAGTCCTGCATGGTGCTCAGCATCGTGTCGCCCCCTCGAGCCCGGCCGGGCGCCGGTCACGGGCGCCGAACGTAGCCGCCGGGCGGCGCGGCGTCAGGCGTGCCAGAGCGCGCCGAGCACGAAGCCGATGACGAGGAGTCCCCCGGCCCGCCGGGTGAGCAGGAACGAGTGTGGAGCGAACCACAGCGGCCAGACCGGGTTCGGGATGGGTGACGACTCGGGCTTCGGCGCGCCGTAGACCCGCCAGACCCGCACGAGCATCGGGAAGGACAGGAACACGAGCAGCGTCCCGACCGGGAACCCGCCGGCCACCACGAGCAGCGCGGTGAGCAGGTAGAACGAGACGAACATCGCCCGGGTGGTGAGTCGCGACACGCGGTCGCCGAGGATCACCGGCAGGGTGCGGGTGCCGGCGGGTCCGTCCCAGGGCGCCTTGTCGATGTGCTTGCCCATGAGCACCGTGGTGCAGAGGATCGCGTACGGCAGCGAGGCGGCCACCACCGCGCCCGGGATGGATCCGGTCGCTGCGTAGTAGACGCCGCCGACCATGAGCGGTCCCCACACCACCACCACGGTCGGCTCCCCGAGCCCGCGCTTCTTGAGGCGCAGCGGCGGCGCGGTGTAGGCGACCGACAGCAGGAAGCCACCCACCGCGAAGGCGATGATGGCCGGCCCGCGTGCGGCCGTGAGCACGAGCATGATGACGAGGCAGACCGCGTTGACCCCGAGGGCGAGGCGCCGGAGCCCCGCCACCGTGATGACCCCGCTCAGCACCGGGTGCGGCGAGTACAGGTTGCGCGGGTACTCCTCGGTGTCGGTGCCGACCTCCACGTCGAACACGTCGTTCATGAGGTTGTTCGCCATGTGGGCGAGCACGAGGCCGATCGCCGCGAGCGCGTACAGCCACCAGTTCACGGGGTCGCGCCGGAACACCGCGAGCAGCCCGGCCTCGGCCGCGGCGACGAGGGTCATGGGCAGCACGCCGGCCCGGGTGAGGAAGAGCCAGCGCGAGACGACGTCCATCTCGCCCTCGGGCGGGTTGGTCGTGGCGAGCACCCAGAGCCAACGGCGCCACCGTGAGGTCTGGGCCGGTCCGCCGGCGATCGCGTCGGGCACCGGTCAGCCCCGCTTCGGCGGGCGCGGGATGAGCGCGGAGGTGCGCCGGCGGTACTCGGCGAACTCGGGTCGACGCGCCGCGCTCCGGTCGTCGAGCATCGGGATGCTCGCGCCGAGGAACATCGCGAGCATCGCGACCGTGCCGATGCCGGTCCACCAGAATCCGATGCCGACGGCGAGCGCGAACAGGTACAGCGAGAGCCAGAACATGATCTCGCCGAGGTAGTTGGGGTGCCGCGAGTAGCGCCAGAGGCCGCGGTCCATGACCTGGCCCGGTTGCTTCACCTTCGCGAACGCGCGCATCTGCTCGTCGGCGATGAGTTCGAGCAGCGCGCCGCCGATGCCGACGACCGCGGCGAGCACGTCGAGCGGGCCGAACGCGTGCCCGGTGCGGGCGAGCGCGACGACGAGCGGGAGGCTCCCCAACCAGAGCTGGAAGGTCGGGAACAGGTGCACGCCGAGGAGGCTCACGACCGCGCGGGGCACCTTCGCCTTGGCGTACATGTCGAGGTAGCGCCAGTCCTCGTGGTGCAGGCCGGGCCAGCCGCGGACCCAGTTGCTCGTGAGCCGCACCCCCCAGACCATGACCACGACGAGGACGAGCGCGGTGCGGGTGCCGTCGATGCCCGAGGCCTGCGTGGCGAGCCAGACCGCGCCGACCGGCGGGATCACGCTCCAGTAGGCGTCGAACATCGAGCCGTTCCCGGTCGCGCACGAGGTCGCGAAGATCACGACGGTCGCGAGGCCGTACCCGACGGCGATGGCCAGGTACGGGCTCGAGATGCCGACGAGGGAGGCCCCCCACCAGGTCGCCGCGCCCGCGACGACGTAGGCGAGGGCCACGAGGGCCAGCGACGCGGCGCGCCCCGAGGGCCCGCGGTACCGGTGCTCGGCCACGGCGCTCAGAAGACGATCGCCACGTCGTCGCCGCCCGCCGCCGCGACCCGCTCCGGGGCCTTGCGCAGCGAGAACGACATCACGGTCCAGAGCAGACCGTTGAGGATCGCCGAGAGCCCGACGACGAAGAACACGACGCCCGCCGTCGCGGTCGGCCAGACCACGATGGCCAGACCCAGTCCGAGGCCGAGGAGGCCGAGGAGGAGCCGCCAGCCCCACCCGTAGCCGCGGTCGGCGATCGCCACGACGATGCGGATGAGCCCACCGAGGAGGAACCCGATGCCCCAGAGGATCGCCACGACCTTCACGGAGACGTCGGGCTTCAGCACGAGGATGAGCCCGAGCACGATCACGATGAGGCCGGCGACGATCGCCGCGGAGCGGTTCCGGGCGCTGCCGGCGTGCACGAGGTCGACCACCCCGACGACGAGCAGGTAGAGACCGACCACCACCGCGATCGTGTGCGCGCCCTTCACCGGCTTCGTGACCAGCCAGATGCCGAAGGCCAGCGAGGCGAGCCCCGCCACCAGCATGACCCACCAGTACTTCGCCGCCACCTTCGCGGCCTCGGTCAGCGGGACCACCGTCCCGACCACCACCGTCTCGTCGGCCATCGCCGTACCCCCCGTTCGTCGATCCCTCACGGATCGGGCTCAGACGTGCCCGCGCGCCCAGTCGTAGGTGACCCGGGTGCCCAGGAGCACGTCGTGGATGCCGCGATTCTTACGGCTCAGCGCCACGAAGCCGAGGATCCACGGGGCGGCGGCGCACAGGCCCGCCCGGAGCAGGGCGCGCCCCCAGCCGAGCGGCCGTCCGTCGGCCCGGCGCACCCGCAGCCCGAGGATCGCCTTGCCGAGGGTGCGACCTCCCGCACCCCAGCCGATCGCGAAGACGAGGACGAGCAGCACGTACTGCACCGCGACCACGCCGAGGGTGCTCGGCTGCCAGGTCGTGAGGCGACGATCGGCCCCGAGCACGTAGCGGATGAGCCCGACCCCGAGGATGGAGCCGAAGAAGACCGCCTGCGCGACGCCGAAGTCGATGAGGTCCGCGAGCGCCCGCGAGACGATCCCCGCCTGCTGGCCCTGCAGGGCCGCGGCCCGAGGGTCCCGGATGGCCGTCACGCGCCGCCCTCCGGGCCCGGCGCGTCGTCGCCGGCGTCGCTCGGCGCGTCGTCCGGACCGCGGCGCCCGACCGCCCAGTCGTCACCGACGTGGGCGCGGTGCCGACGGCGTCGCAGCAGGATCGTGTCGACGATCCGGTTCACGAGCGTGTCGAGCTGCATCGACTGGACCCGGGCCGAGTCGACGATGTCGCCCGTGACCGAACCCGTCGACTCCCGCACGATGCTCCCGATGTCGATCGTATCGAGCACCTCGGAGGCCATCGGCGCGATGTCGACGCGGGCCATGATCCGGTTCACGTCGACCCGGGCGACGATGCCGTCGACGTCGACCCGACGGATGAGCGCGTCCACGTCGACCCGGGCGATGATCGCGTCGATGTCGATCTGCTCGACGATGCGGTCGATCGGCACCGCGGCGATGATCGCCGCGAGGTCGAGGCGCTCGACGATCGCAGCGGCGAGCTCAGGCACGAGCCGCACCACGAACGCGCCGAGCAGCGCCTCGTTGCCCGCCTGCTCCTCGATCCCCCGGACGCTCCAGCGCTCGACCGCGCGATCGCCCGCCGCGATGGTGCCGCCCACGACCGGGAGGCTGCGCGCGGCCTGCACCGCGAAGCCCGCGCTCGATTCGACCTGGGCCGAGACGGCCAGCACCCGCTCGGAGGCGGCCATACCCACGCCGAGGGCGGCGCTCGGCAGCCGCCGCAGCGTCGAGGCGCCGGCCGAGTTCGGCTCGGGTCCGAGTCGGTCGATGGCCGCCGTGGTCGCCCCGACCGCGATGCCCGCCACCCCGAGCCCGAGCCGCGACGCCCGCGCGATGAAGCCGGTGACGCCGCGCACCTCGTCGACCGGCTCCTCCCACCGCACGACGGTCGAGGGCGCGTCGACCGGGGCGGCGCTCGGCGTCGCGTCGGAGTCGGCCGGTTCGGTCGGTTCGGTCACGGGGCCGATCCGACCACATCGGAGGCGAGCGCGTCCACGAGGCGCCGCCACTCGCCCATGGAGTCGGCACCGTCGAGGCCCACGGTCATCCAGGTGACGCCGAGGGCCGCGGCGGCGGCCGCCTCGTCGGCGAGGCGCGCGCCGTCGCCGGCGCGCAGGGTGGCCGTCGGCGATGCGAAGGGCGCGAAGCACACGTCGAGCGGCTCGGTACGGCCGGTCCGAGCCACCTCGCCGCGCAGCAGGTCGAGCCGGGCTGCGAGCGTTGCGTGGTCCGCGATCGCGGGCGACTTCACGGCGCCACTGGCCGCCGGCGGGTTGGGGAAGGGGACCCAACCCTGCCCGCGGGCGACCGCCCGGCGGATCGCTGCGGTGGAGTTGCCCCCGACCCAGATCGGCGGACCGCCCGGTCGGTCCGGCCGCGGGAGCATCGTCACCGCGCGAGCCCGGAAGTGCCGACCCTCGACCGCGACCTCCTCCTCCGTCCACACGCGACGCATGGTCTCGATGGCCTCGTCGAGTAGGTCGTTGCGCTCATCGAAGTCGACGCCGAGCGCGCCGAACTCCGGGCGCAGGTAGCCCGCGGCGACGCCGAGGATGACCCGGCCGCCGGCGAGCACGTCGAGCGACGCGATCGCCTTCGCGGCGAGGAACGGGTTGCGGTAGGCGGCCACGTAGACGTTGGTGTGGAGCCGCACGCGCTGCGTCGCCGCCGCCGCGAACGCGAGCGCCACCGTGGGTTCGAGCGCGTGGTGCCCACCTCCCTCGAGCCACCGACGGTCGGGGGCCGGGTGGTCGGTCACGTAGACCGCGTCGAGGCCCGCGTCCTCGGCCGCCCGGGCCGCCTCGGCGACCGCTCGTCCGGTCACGAACTCCTCCGGCCGGTCGGCCCGGTCGGTGGGGAGAGCGAGTGACCAGCGCACGGCGGTGAGCGTAATGTCGCCTCACCGCACCCACCGCCCCGGAGGCCCCCGTGACCACGCTCCCGCCGTCCCCCCTCGCGCTCGACGAGATCGCGCTCGGCGACATCGAGTTCTGGGCGCGCCCCGACGCCGAGCGGGACGCGGTGTTCCGGCTCCTGCGCGACGAGCGGCCCATCTCGTTCCACGAGGAGCCGATCATCGAGGGGTACGAGCAGGGACCCGGGTTCTGGGCGCTCACCCGCTACGACGACGTGATGTACGTGAGCCGGCACGCCGAGCTGTTCAGCAGCGCACGCGGCGGAACGAACGTCGGCGACATCCCGCAGGAGATGGCCGAGTTCCTCGGGTCGATCATCAACATGGACGACCCGCGCCACAAGAAGCTGCGCGGCCTCGTGAACGCCGGGTTCACCCCGAAGGCCCTCAACGCGCTGCTCGAGCAGGTGCGGGTGCGGGCCCGATCCGTGGTCGACGAGGTCGCACCGATCGGCGAGTGCGACTTCGTCTCGAAGATCGCCGCGCTCATGCCGCTGCAGATCGTCTGCGACATGGTCGGCGTGCCGCCCTCGCTCGAGCAGACGGTGTTCGAGCAGTCGAACATCATCCTCGGGGTCGGCGACCCCGAGTACGTGCAGTCGATGGAGGACCTCATGGGCGCCTTCATCACCCTCCACCAGATGGCCATGGAGATCGGCCAGAACCGACTCGACCACCCCACCGACGACATCGCGTCGGTGCTCATGCACGCAGAGGTCGACGGCGAGCGGCTCACGGTGGCCGAGTTCGCCTCGTTCTTCATCCTGCTCGTGGTGGCCGGCAACGAGACGACCCGCACCGCCATCAGCCACGGCATGTGGGCGCTCCAGAACCACCCGGACCAGCAGGCGCTCTGGCGATCCGACTTCGACACGCACGCGGTGAACGCGGTCGAGGAGATCGTGCGCTGGGCGACCCCGGTCATCTCGTTCCGCCGCACCGTCACCCAGGACGTGCGCATCGGTGCGCGCGACTTCACCGAGGGCGAGAAGGTCGTCATGTACTACAACTCGGCGAACCGCGACGAGCGGCAGTTCGAGCGGCCGTTCGAGTTCGACATCACCCGCTCCCCCAACCCCCACTTCGGCTACGGCGGGGGTGGTGCGCACTTCTGCCTCGGCGCGAACCTGGCCCGCCGGGAGATCCGTGTGATGTTCGAGGAGATCTTCCGGGTGCTGCCGGATCTCCACATCACCGGCGAGCCCGCGATGCTGCAGTCCGGGTTCATCCACGGCATCAAGCGCATGCCGTGTGCGTTCACGCCGACGGCCTGATGCCCCGCGCCCTCACGGTCACGGGCGCCCGCCTGCCGGACGGCTCGACCGGGGGCCTGCGCGCGGTCGACGGGGTCATCACCGAACTCGGACCGGAGGTGGTCGCGCGTCCCGATGACGAGCACCTCGACGCCACGGGCCTCACGCTCGCGGCGCCGTTCGTCAACGGCCACACACACGCGGCGATGACGCTGCTGCGCGGCTACGGCGACGACCTGCCGCTCATGGAGTGGCTCGAGACCCGCATCTGGCCGGCCGAGGCTCGGCTCACCCCCGAGCACGTGTACTGGGGGACGCGCCTCGCGGCGATCGAGATGATCCGGTCGGGCACGCTGCGCTGCTGGGACATGTACTTCCACGCGCCGCAGGTGGCCCGGGCCTTCGCGGATGCGGGCATGCGCGCGAGCGTGAGCCAGGTGATCCTCGAGGTCCCGGGCGCGCCGGACGACGCTCGGCCCGAGGCGGCCGAGGCCGGGCTCGCAGCCATCGCCGCGGCGGGGCCGCTCATCACGCCCTGCCTCGGGCCGCACGCGATCTACACGGTCGGCCCCGACGCGCTGCGGCGGATCGCCGAGCTCGCGGCCCGTCACGGTGCACCCATCCACATCCACCTCGCCGAGACCGCGAGCGAGGTCGACGCGTGCGTCGCCGAGCACGGCCTCCGGACGGTCCCCTACCTCGACTCGCTCGGCCTCCTCACCG
>JBJTQX010000099.1:0-64135 GCA_046075855.1 Actinomycetes bacterium | reverse complement strand
CTCGGCCGCCTCGGCCCGCCACGCGGTGACGTCGTCCTCGACCACGGCGACCTCGAGGTCGCGCAGGTTGTGGCGTGCGTCGGCGACGGCGCTCGGCGCGCCCTCGAACGCGGTGACCGACCAGCCGCGGTCGGCGAGCGCGCCCGCGAAGATCCCGACCCCGGAGTAGAGGTCGAGCGCCCGACGGATCGGCACCTCGTCGGCGGCGCGCAGCACCGCGTCGACGAGCGCCTCGGTCGCCTCGGGGCTGGCCTGCGCGAACGAGTCGGCCGAGATGCGCCAGCGTCGTCCGGCGGCCTCCTCGTGGATCCGGTCGCGGTGCACGTCGTCGGGGACGGAGATCGCAGCGCCGTGCGGGATCGGTGCGGCCATGCGTTCGCCGGTGCGCGATCCACAGCGCAGCAGCACCTCGGTGGCATCGCCGTAGCGGGCCTCGGTGACGAGGTCGACGAGCAGCGGGTGGGCCACGAGGCAGCCCGCAACGGGGACGACCCGGTGGGACCGGTACCGGCGGAAGCCGGCCCGACCGCGGTCCACTGCGGCCTGGATCGTCGTGCGGAATCCCGTGGCGGCGAGCGGCACGAGCGGCTCGAGTTCGTCCACGTCGACGCCGAGCGCGGCGGCGACCCGATCGACCTTCGCCCTGCGCTGGGCCGCGAGGTCGAGGTGCTGCCAGGGGCAGGCCCCGCAACCGTTGGCGATCTCGGCGCAGGGCGGCACCACGCGGTCCGGCGAGGGGTCGAGCACCTCGACGATCCGGGCGTGGGTCACGCCGCGCCGGTGGGCGAGGGCCCGGACCCGCACCGCCTCGCCGGGGATGGCCCCGGTGATCGACACGATGCTGCCGTGGCGCGCGGTGGCGGTCCCGTCACGACCGAAACCGGTCGGCACCACCTCGAACTCCTCGCCCCGTTCCGCGCGTTGCGACGGTCCACCTCGTCCGGCCATGCCCCATGTTGGCCGATGCGCACGGCGTGGCGGTGGAGCAGGGTCGCCGACGCTCAGGTCCCCTCGCCCTGCGCAGCACGCACCGCGTCGCCGATGGTCGCGTGCACGTCGGACTCGAGGCGCACCGCGCCAGCGGTGAGCAGGAGGTCGTGGACCGGTCCGATCTGCCGGGCCAGCAGCAGGCGGATGCCCCGGGCTGCGAGCTCCGTATCGAGGGCGACGAGCATGGATGCCGCGGTCGAGTCGATGACCCCGACCGTCTCGAGGTCGAGCACGACCGCGTGGGTGTCGGGCTCGATGGTCGCCCGGATCGCGTCGCGCACGTTGTCGGCGTTCACGAAGCTGAGTCCCGCCTCGGGGCGCACGACCACGATGCCCTCGGGTCGCAGCGCCTCCGGGTGACGGAGGTGGTCGACCCAGCGCGGCTTCGGGCCGCCGAGCCGGGCGAGCACGGCGACGTGGGGCCGTGAGGTGCGCCAGACGAGCAGCACCACCGAGACCGCGATGCCGATGCCGAGCCCCGGGAGGATGTCGGTGGCCAGCACGCCGACGAGCGCGGCGAGCGCGGCGATGAGATCGGCGCGCGAGGTGAGCCCGTAGATCTCGTCGAGGGACCGGGTGCTGAGGCGGGCCAAGCGTCGGATCGCCCGCAGGTCGACGAGGTCGACGACCGCAGCGATGACGATCGCACCGAGCACCGCCTCCGGGAGGCGCTCGAAGAGCCCGGTGAGCAGCAGCAGGGTGAGCAGGGTCAGCCCGGCGAGGGCGATCCCCGACACCTGGCTGCGGGCCCCCGAATCGTGGTTCACCGCGGTCTTCGACAACGAGCCGCCGACGACGATTCCACCGCAGAGCGCCGAGCCGACGTTGGCTACGCCGAGCCCGAGCAGCTCGCGGTTCGGGTCGATGGTGAGGTGCTCGCGGTCGGCGAAGGTCCGGGCGGCTCCGAGTCCCTCGGCGAACGCGATGAGCAGGATGCCGAGCGCCGCCCCCGAGAAGCTCGCGTAGTCCCGCCACGACGCCTGCGGCAGGCCGACCTGCGGCAGGCCGGAGGGGATGTGGCCGACGAGGGCGACGCCGTGCTCCCCGAGGTCGCCGATCCAGGCCGCGGCGATGCCGAGCACCACCACGATGATGGCCCGCGGCCAGCGCGGTGCGACGCGGCGCAGGACGAGGAGGATGGTGAGGGCGCCGAGTCCGACCGCGGTCGTCGCGCCCTGCGCATCGGCGAGGTCGCGCAGGATCGACCAGCAGGACACGAAGAAGTTCCCGTCGGACCCTGCGAGTCCGAGGAGGGTGGGCGCCTGCCCGACGATGATCGTGAGCGCGAGGCCGATGATGAACCCGGTGAGCACGGGCTGGGAGATGAACGACGCGATGAACCCGAGCCGGGCGATCGCGGCGACGATCGCCAGCAGGCCGACCGTGAGCGCGAGCGCGATCGTGACCTCGGTGAACGAGTGGCTCGTGGCCTGCACGAGACCGGCGACCGTGGCGGCCGAGAGCGCAGCGGTGGCCGCGGTCGGCCCGACCGACAGGTGGCGCGACGATCCGGTGCACGCGTAGAGCACGAGCGCGGCGGGTGCTGCGTACAACCCGAGCACCGGGTTGACGCCAGCGATCGTCGCGTAGGCCAGGGCCTCCGGCACGAGCACCGCCCACACCGAGAGACCGGCGAGCAGATCGCGGCCGAGCGTCGCACGTGACGCGCCGACGAGGCCGGGTGGTCTGCGGCGCGTCGTGCTGCTCTCCATGAGGGTGCTCCCGTCGATGCCCGAACGCTACGCGTCGCGGTGGCGTCGATCGCGACCGTCCGGGCGGTTCGGACGGGTCGAGGACGGTGTGGGGGCGGTCGCGGCACCCAGGACGGGTGGCCGGCCGCGGTGCGGTCGTGCGGCCCTGCCGGTGGACCGGAGCCATCCCTACCGTCATCGGCGTCCGGGCGATCGGCGCACGGCATCGATGGGAGTGGGCAGTGGACGGGACGAAGCGGTGGCTCGCGGTGTTCGTGGTGGCGGCGGCGGTCGGAGCCGGGGGTGTTCCGGCCTCGGCGGCGGTGCGCGGCGCGCGCCCGGTCCAGCACTCGATGGCCGCACCGCGCTGGGTGCGCGGCGCGTGCGGCTCGCTCTCGACCTGGGTCGACGTCACCTCGGAGTCGGACCACGCGGGGCCGTCCGTGGTGAACCGGGTCGCGGGCGGCTCGCTGTCCGCCAAGCAGGGCCGGGCGCGCCTGCTCGCCATCTACGGACGGGCGATCCGGCAGAGTTCGACCCTCGTCGCCGCGGCGAAGGCGCTCGGCGTACCCCGGGTCGGCGGCGGGAAGGCCACGGCGGCCGACTACCGCGAGACGACGCGCGAGCTGCGCGCGGCGTACGCCGCGATGGTCGTGGCGCTGCGGCGCACTTCGACGAGGGGCGGCGACGCCTTCGCGAACCGGGCGAACGCGGTGATCGGACGGGGTGACGACGCCTTCCGTCAGATCGGCAACCCGATGGAGCCCATCACCGCGAACGCAGCGCTGGTACCCGTGGTGGACGCGACCGCCGACTGCCAGGACGTCGAGGCATACTTCGAGCCGAGCGGCGAGCCCATGGATGTCTCGGCCGGGGAGTGCTTCGACCAGCCGGCCGGGGTCGTGCCCTGCTCCACGCCGCACGACGGTGAGGTGGTGTTCGTCGGTGCCTACCCGGGTGCGTCGGGCACGCCCTACCCGGGGGAGGCGCAGTTCCAGGTCTGGGTGCTGGCCCAGTGCATCCCGGCGTTCGCGACCTACGTCGGCACGCCCTACGAGGAGTCGCCGCTGGCGCTGGCCTGGTACGACCCGTCGCCGGAGACCTGGGCGGTCGGCGACCGGCAGGTCATCTGCCTCGTCGGCAACCCGGACGGATCCCACCTCACCGGGTCGGTGCAGGGATCGGCCTCCTGACCGATCAGGCGTCGAGCGCGGCTCGCACGCCGGCGACGAAGCGCTCGACGTCCTCCTCGGTGGTGTCCCATGCGGTCATCCAGCGCACCTGGTCGCGGCTCATGTCCCACGGCCAGAAGAAGCACCAGGCCATGAGCGGCTCGATGACCGCTGCAGGCAGCGATGGGAACACGGAGTTCACCTCGGGCCCGCGGTCGTAGCGGATGCCCGGGAGGTCGCGGGTGCGCTCGTGCAGGACCCGGGCCAGGCCGTTCGCATGCTCGGCGAGGTGCAGCCAGAGGTCGTCCTCGAGGAGGGCGAGGAACTGGGCGGCGACGAAGCGCATCTTCGAGGGGAGCTGCGTGACCTGCTTGCGGAGGTACCGGCTGCGTTCGCCGAGGGTGGGGTCGAGGTAGATGACCGCCTCGCCGAAGGCCATGCCGGCCTTCGTGCCCCCGAAGGACACCACGTCGACCCCGGCATCCACGGTCTGGGCCCGCAGCGCGTCGAGCGTGCCGCCGAGCGCTGCGGTGGCGTTGGCGAGCCGGGCACCGTCGAGGTGCACGCGCATCCCGAGCGCGTGCGCGGCCTCGCAGAGCGCGGCGATCTCCTCGGGGAGGTAGCGCGTGCCGAGCTCGGTGCTCTGGGTGATGGAGAGCACGCCGGGCTGCGCGTGGTGCTCGGTGCCGATGAGGTGGTGGAGGGGTCCGAGCTGCTCGGGCCGGAGCTTGCCGTCGGGTGCGGGCAGCGTGAGCAGCTTGGCCCCGAGGATCCGCTCGGGTGCGCCCGTCTCGTCGACGGCGATGTGCGCGCCCTCGGCGCAGACCACGCACTCGGCGGGTCGCAGTGCCGAGGCCAGCGCGAGGACGTTGGCGCCCGTGCCGCTCCAGACGAGGCGCGTGGTGACCGCGCGACCGAACACCTCGTCGAAGCGGGTCTCGAGCCGGCGGGTCCAGTCGTCGGCGCCGTAGGCGACGGCGTGACCGTCGTTGGCTGCGACGAGCGCCTCGAGGATCCGCGGGTGCGCGCCGGCGGAGTTGTCGCTCGCGAAGGACCGGTCGGGCGGCGGGGGGAGGAGGCGCACGGCCCCAGTATCGCCGGGGCGGTGCGAGCCGGTCCGACCCCGGCGATCGCGGGCCCCGGACGCTGCGTCGGTTCGCCTGGGTCCTAGGTCCCAACCGCTCAAGCGGCCCCCTCCGGGTGCCGACATCCACGGTGCTCTGGAAGGAGGGCCGAGGCGATGTCCGCACGCAACCGACGCAGGATGACGGTGACCCCGCTGCGTCGCCGACTCGCGGCCGCAGCCGGGATCCTCGCCCTCGCCGTCGTCGCCGCCTCCTGCGCCGCGGTGCCCGTGCAGTCCCTCGTCCGTGGTGCCGTGGCTGAGGCCGCCCCCGCAGCGGTGACCTCGACGGGCCCGGTGTCCGACCGCCAGCTGCGCCCGCTCCCGATCTCGCCATTGGCGGCTCGGGCCGGTGAGGCGGCGTACGCCTACCCGACGTCAGACGGTCATGAGGTGCGTATCCATGTCGTGCTGGCGACCGGCCCCGCTCCGCGACCCGCGGTCCTCATCCTCCCGGGCAGCGAGGGATTCCGAGAGTCGTACCTCGACCTCGCTCGCACCATGGCGGCCACCGGCGTCGACGTCGTCGTCGGTTGCTGGGCCAGGTGGGACTACCCGTCGAACTCGCCTGCGACCCAGTGCGCACATGCCCAGCCTCGTACTGCCGTGGTCGAGTCAACGGTTCCGACCATCCAGGCGCTCGTCGACGCCACCATTGCGGCGACGGGGGACTCGATCGCGTCGCTCCGGGTCCTCGGGTACTCACGCGGCGCCGGAGTGGCAGTGCTGTGGGCGGCTCGAACCGGCTCCGCCGTTCCGATCGTCGACCTCGCAGGCATGGTGACCGGTCAGGTCCGGCCCGTGTTCGGCGCCGGTGCGGCACCCGACGAACTGAACGTCGTCGACCTCGCAGCGACCCTGCCGGGACCGGTGCTGGTGATCCACAGCCGCGGGGACCAGATGGTCGTGCCCGCGCAGAGCGATGCACTCGTCGCAGCCCGACACGCTGCCGGTCGCGACGTGACCGAGCACTGGCTCAGTGCGCAGTGCGGCGGTCTTCCGTGCAACCACAACGTCCTGGCCTTCGCGACGAGCACCGAAGAGGTGCTCGACACCACCACGGCCTGGCTCGCCACGCTCGCCTGAGCGTGCCTCGGCGCGCCGGTCGGGCCTAGCGTCCCGGGCGTCCGTCCCCTCCCGAGGAGCCGTGGTGCAGGTCGTCTTCTGGTTCGATCCGGTGTGCCCGTTCTGCTGGATGACCTCGCGGTGGATCACCGCGGTGGCGCCGCACCGTGACCTCGAGATCGAGTGGCGGCCGATCAGCCTGCTCATGAAGAACGAGTTGACCGAGGACCACCCGTTCCACCCCCGGGTGTCGCGCACGCTCCGCATGCTGCGGGTCGTCGAGGCGTTGCGCGCGGCTGGCCGGGCCGACCTCGTCGGACCCCTCTACACCGCGCTCGGCACCCGGGTGCACCACGAGGACGACATCGAGCTCGAGATCGCCGAGGTGCTCGAGCAGTGCGGCTGTGACCCGACGCTGGCGACCGCCGCCGACGACCCGGCCTGGGACGAGGGCATCCGCGACTCGATGGCTGAGGCGCTCGAGCTGACGGGTACCGACGTGGGTACGCCGATCATCTCGATCCCGACACCCGGGGGGCGGGTCGCGTTCTTCGGTCCCGTCATCACCCGGATGCCCGAACCCGACCAGGCCCTCGCCCTCTGGGACGGGTTCGTCGCGATGGCCTCGACGCCCGCGTTCTTCGAGTTGAAGCGCACCCGCTCGGAGTTCCCGGACCACACCACCATCCCGCGCTAGTCGGCGATCGCTGCGAGCACCGCCGCTCGCAGGCGATCCTCGCCGCGTGGACGGTCGCACCGCGAGGCGACCTCGCCGAGCGGGAACGCGAGGTGGCCGCGTTCGGGCCGCGGGACCATGAGCAGCTGGCCGGCGTGGAGCGTGGCCGGTCCATCGCTCGCCGCGACCGCGTCCCGCAGTTCCGCGGGTCGGTGGTACCAGCGCAGCACCTCCTCCCCGCGCCGGTCGAGCACGACCCAGCCGTCGTCATCGATCCAGAGCACCCGGCAACGCTCGCCCGGGTGGTGGTGGGTGATCATCCCGAGCACCCACCGCCAGTGCACCGCGTGGCCATCGGCCCCGCCCGTGCACCCGGGTGCCTCGCGCACCTCGATCGTCCCGTCCGCCCGCGTGGTGGTGAACCGCGCCATGGTGCCTCCTCATCGGTTCCGGCGTTGGCACCGTGCCCGCATGGGTCGGTTGCCAGCCCTTCATCGAGCCGGATCTCTCGGGGCGTTCTGGATGAGTCGCTGCTCGGGGGAGCACGGGCACCGTAGGCCGGGGGTGTGACAGGCCCGCACCGGCCCGGCGAGCCCGCAGCCGGTCGGAATACGGTGCGGAACGAGCAGGTTGGGAAGGCGCTCGGCATCGACGACGGGGGCAGGCATGGTCGACATCAGCACGCAGCACGCGATCGGGGCGCTCGTGGGCGCCGCCGTCGGCGACGCCCTCGGCGCGCCCTTCGAGTTCACGCACGCCGTGGGCGAGTACACCGCCAGGTTCCCGCAGCCGGTGCTCGGCGGAGCCGGGGAACTCACCGGTGGCGGGGGGTGGGCCCCGGGGGAGTTCACGGACGATACGCAGATGGCCCTCGGCCTCGCCGAGTCCCTCATCGCCTGCGGCGGGTTCGACGCGGACGATCTCTGGGCCCGCTGGGTGGCCTGGAAGTCCGCGGCCAACGATGTCGGCAACCAGACGCGACAGGTGCTGAGCCGCCCGCACCACGAGGGCGCGGCGCTCGCGGTGCACGAGTCGAACGGGCGGATGAGCGCGGGCAACGGGTCGGTGATGCGCAACACGCCCGTCGCGCTCTGGACCGCCGACGCGACGCTCGAGGACATGGTGGCGCTGGCCACTGCGCAGGCCACGCTCACCCACCACGACGAGCACAACGGCTTCGGTGCGGCGATCCACGCGGGGATGCTGCGGGCCGGCCTGCACGGCCGCGATGTGTTCGCGGCGATCGACGAGGTGCTCGAGGTGCTGCCGCCGCAGGCGCGCGAACGGTGGGCCCCGTTGCTCGCGCCGGACTACGAACCCGAGCCGGGCACGAGCAACGGTGACGTGTTCACCTGCCTCGCGCAGGCGGTGTGGGCGGTGCGGCAGGCCACCGACTTCGAGGCGGCGCTCGCCCGGGCCATCGACCTCGGGCGCGACACCGACACGGTGGCCTGCGTCGCCGGGTCGATCGCCGGCGCGCGCTGGGGGATCCAGGGCATCCCGAGCCGGTGGCTCACCTACGTGCACGGCTGGATGACCGTGCCGGCCGAGGTGGCGGTGAGCGGCGCGCACTCGGGGAAGGTCGGGCCGGAGAACCGGCGCGGCGACCCCACCGTCGTGTACGACCACCGGTCGCTCCAGCGCGTCGCCCGCGCCCTGCTCGGCAAGGGCGACGTGCCCGACCAGGCCAACGACACCGCCGGCGGCCCGACGCGGGTGCACGACGAGTTCCCGCTCCACGCCGCCGACCTGCTCGGCGCGGCCACGGCCGGGAACGACTGGGCGGTCATCTCGCTGTGCCGCACGCCGTGGACCTTCGACCGTCGACCGGTGCGACGGCAGGTGTACCTCGTGGATCGCTCCGGTGCGCAGCACAACGCGGATCCGGTGCGCGTCCTCACCGATGTCGTCGACACCATCGACACGCTGCTCGCGGAGGACCCGGATCGCCCGGTGCTCGTGCACTGCCACGGCGGTCGGAGCCGCACCGCGTTCGTGCTCGAGGCCTGGGCGATGCGCCGGTTCGGCTGGACCGCGGCCGAGGCGCACGCGTGGCTGACCGAGCGCTGGCCGCGGGCCGAGCTGCTGAACTCGACCTTCGTCGAGGTGCTGGAGCGCGGCTGGCCGAACTGAGGAGCGGGCGCGCGACCCGGCTACGTTCGGGTCATGGTTCCCGTCGTGCGCACCTCACCGTCGAACTTCGCGGACGTGCCGTTCGCCGCGGCCTGGCCGACGCGGGTCGTCGACTGGGATGCGCCCGAGGTTGAGGGGACGCTCGGCATCCACGCGACCGACGCTCCGGCCGACGGCACGGAGCGGGGCACCTTCCTCCTGCTCCACGGCGAGCCGTCGTGGGCCCTGCTCTACGAGCGCTGGATCCCGCGGCTCACCGCGGCCGGGTACCGCTGCGTCGCTCCGGACCTCCCCGGCTTCGGACGCAGTGACAAGCCCACCGAGGACGCCTGGTACTCCTACGAACGGCACTGCGCCGCGCTGCGCGCCGTCGTGCACGCGCTCGACCTGCGCGACGTGCACCTCGTCGTGCAGGACTGGGCCGGGCCGATCGGGCTGCGGCAGGCGGTGGACGAACCGGAGCGGTTCTCCCGCATCCTCATCCTCAACACCTGGCTGCACCGCGACGACTTCCCGTACTCCGACGGCGTGCGGTGGTGGCGCGAGGCCGCGATGGATCCGACGGTGCTCGGTGGCGACATGCCGACCGGGCGCATCGTGGCCGGCACGATGCGCCGGCAGCACGCGGATCCGGACGCCATCGCCGCGGCGTTCGACGCACCGTTCGACGGGCCCGAGACGAAGGCCGGTGCCCGGGCCTTCCCGGCCATGATCCCGTTCGGATCGCCCGAGGTCGGCGGTGCGGTGGAGCAGGCCCGCTGCGAACGGGCGCTCGCCGAGTGGACCGGTTGCCCGATCCACGTCGCGTTCGGCGACGCCGACCCGGTCTTCCCCTACGAGCAGGCCGAGGCGTGGGCGGCGCGCATCCCGGGGGCCACTCTCGACCGCATCCCCGACGCAGGGCACTTCGTGCAGGCCGATGCACCCGAGGACTGCCTCGAGGTGATCGCCCGCCGGATGGGGATCGCGTGCTGAGGGGTCAGCGAGCGCCGAAGGGGGAGCGCGGGTTGCGCTGCGCGTCGAGGTCGGCGTTGCGCTCGGCCACCCGGGTGCGGGTCACCGAGTGGGTGATGATCCAGAACCGGTTCGCCCGCACCGCGTAGACCACCTGGCCCGCAACGTCGCGCGGGTCCATCGCGACGGTGCGCATGAAGCCCTCGATGGTCTCCATCGGGATCTCCGGGGGCTGGGGGAGCCCGGTCGACTCGGGGGCGTTGCGGGTGGCCTCGAAGATCTTCGTGCGCACGAGCTCCGGGCAGAGGCAGGACACGCCGACGCCGGTGTCCGCGAGCTCCATCGAGAGCGCCTCGGAGAGCCCCACCACCGCGTACTTCGTGGCGTGGTACGAGCCGAGCATCGGGGTCGCGGAGAGCCCGGCCTCCGAGGCGGTGTTCACGATGTGGCCGACGCCCTGCTCGACCATGAGCGGCGCGAACGCGCTCACGCCGTAGGCGACGCCGAGGAGGTTCACACCGACGACCCACTCGTAGACCGCCGGCGGCGTGCGCCAGTTGGGCATGCCCGCGGCGACGCCCGCGTGGTTGGCGAGCAGGTGGACCGCGCCGAACGCGGCGAGGGCCTCGTCGCGCAGGGCCTCGACCTGGGCGGGGTCGGCCACGTCGACCGTGACCGCTCGGACGCGGGCGCCCCGATCGGCGAGTCCCGCCGCCGCGGTGGCGAGGCGGTCGGCCTCGACGTCGGCCATCACCACGGACATGCCCTCGTCGAGCAGGCGCTCGGTCAGGGCGAGGCCGATCCCCGAGGCGGCGCCGGTGACGACGGCGGTGCGGTCGGTGAGCTCCACGGTGATCTCCCGTCTCAGTGACCCGCCGCGGCGGGATCGAGGGTGCAGATGGCGCCGACGCGGGGGTCGGTGCGCGCCTCGAGCAGCGAACGGTAGACGTCGGTGACCGCGTCGGGGCCGACCGAGCGCTCGAAGCGGATCCAGCTGTCACACCAGGTCGCGTAGTCGGTCCAGGCCGCGCCGAGCCGGGCGTCCATCTCCTCCTGGCCCCACTCGGCGACCCGCTTCGCGATCTGGGTCGGGGCGAAGAAGAAGGCGGGGCGCGGTCCGGGGAGGGCCTCGCCGGTCGTGTCGGGCGGCTGGTCCCAGTGCGTACCTCCGACCACCATCGAGTGGGTGAGCCCCTCGGCGAAGTGCTCGTGGACCGATCGGGTCACCGCAGCGTCGCCCGCGACGTCCACGTAGGCGGTCGGGCCGGTCGTGAGGCCGCCGACCTCGCCGTAGGTGACGACCTCGTCGTAGACGCCGAGCGAGGTGGTGAACTCGAGGTTCCCGGGCGAGGTGAGTCCGACGCAGCGCCGCCCGCGCGTTCGCGCGCGGTGCCCGACGCCGATCGCGGTCTTCGCGGAGGCGCTCGACACGACGACGCAGGTCGCGCCGAAGTCGTCGTTGTCGGCGAGGAAGTCGTCGACGAGGAACGAGGTGTAGAAGAGCGGGAAGAGCAGCATCTGGTGGTCCTCGCGCCCGGCCGCCAGCATCGGGTCGGCCGCGACGCGCAGGTACCGGCTGTACGCACCGGCCATGGCCGCCCGGTGGGGCGCGAGGTCGGACACCCCGCGGGCGTCGGCCCGCCCCGGCGTGATGTCGAGGTCGGAGCCCATCGGCCAGTAGCCGTAGAGCCGCTCGCCGACCGAGAGGTCCGGCGACGCGGTCTCGGTGACCCGGCCGAACCCCCAGACCGGGATGCGACCCCACAGCTCACCGTCGGGCGCGGCTGCCGCGGGGAAGAAGTCCCAGTAGCGCAGCGCGTCGCCGAACGCGGCGTACGAGATGTTGTTGGCCGAGAGCGCGAAGGACTCGACGCGGATCCGCGCGTCGCCGGGGGCGAGGGGTGCGTCGGTCGGCTCGACGGCCCGCACCCGGTGGAGGTCGTCGCGGAGGACTTCGATCTGCACGCTGCTGCTCCTCGGATCGGCGGTCGGCGAGTATTGACACTCGAAGTGCCAGAACCTAGCGTCCGGCCGGTCCCGCGGCAACCGGCGCGGGCGGCCGACCTGGAGGTGCGCAGTGCCCGGTCCGACGGTGGACGACATCCCGGTCGCGTACACGCCGACCGGCGGCTGGCGGGGTGAGATGCCGCCGCCGGTGCTCGCGGGATGCTCGGACCCGCTCGCCCCGGGTGCACCCGATCTCCGGGGGCTGTGGCGCGTGGTCGCCGCGGAGGTGGACGGGGTCGAGGACCCCGAGCACCGTGTGCTCGGCCTCGTGCAGCGCATCGAGCAGGCCGGCGACCGTCTGGTGGTGACGGCGGGCGGGATCATCCACGACATGCGCTGCGATGGCACCGAGGTGGGCGGGGTGCACGACGTCGCCGAGTTCGACCACACGACTCCCATCACGGTGATCGCGTCCTACGAGGACGGCGTGCACGTGCTGCGCCCGGTCGGGCTGCCGGTCGAGGTGCGCCGATGGCGTGAGGGCGCGTCGATGCGGTGGGCCTACCTCGGCTTCACCGCGACCTGCGAACGGATCGACTGAGCCGTCAGAGGCCGCGCGACTCGAGCACCCGTCGCAGGAACTCGGCCGTGCGCGGGTTCTCGGGCGCGGTGAAGATCTGCTCGGGTCCGCCCCGCTCGACGATCAGGCCGCCGTCGAGGAAGCACACGGTGTTGGCGACCTCACGGGCGAAGGACATCTCGTGGGTGGCGAGCAGCATCGTCATCCCCTCGTGGGCCAGTTCCCGAACGATGCCGAGGACCTCCGAGACCAACTCGGGGTCGAGCGCGCTCGTGATCTCGTCGAGCAGCAGGACCCGGGGCTGCATGGCCAGGGCCCGCACGATCGCGACCCGCTGCTGCTGACCGCCCGAGAGTCGGTCGGGGTACTCGTGGGCCTTGTCGGCGAGGCCGATGCGGCCGAGCAGGTCGAGTGCCCGGGCCTCCGCCTCGCGGCGCGGCTCCTTGAGCACCTTGCGCGGCGCGAGCGTGATGTTCGCGAGCACGTCCATGTGCGGGAACAGGTTGTAGGACTGGAACACCTTGCCGACGTCCTGGCGCACCGCGTCGATGTCGACCCCGCGGCCGGTGATCCGCTGGCCGTCGATGCGGATCTCGCCGCCCTGGATGGGCTCGAGCGCGTTGATGCAGCGCAGCAGCGTCGACTTGCCGCAGCCCGACGGACCGATGAGGCAGACCACCTCGTGCATCTCCACGTCGAGGCTCACCCCGCGCAGCACCTGCTGGTCGCCGTACCACTTCTCGACCGCGTCGATCTCGAGGAAGCTCACGATCCCCCCTGCGTCCGTCGGCGATCCCGGGCGATGAGGTGGTCGACGAGGCGGGTGAACGGGATGGTGATGTCCAGGAAGAACAGGGCCGAGGCGGTCACCGGGGAGAGGTTGAAGTACTTCGACTTCAGGAGCTGCGCGGTGCCGAGGACCTCGACGACCCCGACGATGGACGCGAGCGCAGTGTCCTTCTGCAGGGCCACCGCATCGTTGAGCAGTGGCGGGAGCACCCGGCGCACGGCCTGGGGGATCACCACGTACCGCAGGGTCTGCCACTGCGAGAGTCCGAGGGATCGGGCCGCTGCGGTCTGGCTCCAGTGGATGCTCTCGAGCCCGGCTCGGTACACCTCGGCCACGTAGGCGCCGTACACGAGCGTGAGCGCGAGCACCACGAGCCAGAAGATCTGGTTGTCCTTCGACATCGCGTCGAACACCGGAACGTCGGCGAGCCCGAACCCGAGCACGATGAGGAAGATCACGATGATCGCAGGAACGCCGCGGAAGAGATCGGTGTAGACGATCGCGAGCAACCGGACCGGCGCGCAGGCCCGACCCGGGAGCATGCGCACCACGGCGACGATGAGCGCCCAGACCAGCACGAGGACCTGGGCGGCCACGAAGATCTTCACGTTGAGCAGGAAGCCCCGCCACAGTGCGGTGCGCCCGCGCCACATGAGGTCCCAGTCGAACATGACTCGGCGCAACGCTCCGTCGTTGGCGGCGAGCAGGTAGGCGAGGAAGCCGACCGCGAGTGCGGTGAGGCCGAGTCCGACGACGAACCACATCGCGTCACGAGCGTCCTCGGCGAGGATGCGGGCGCGGGCGAGGTCGCCGCGACCGGCGGCAGCCCGGGCCCGGAGCGCACGGGCGAAGCCCCGCACCCCGTAGGCCGGAACTGCGACGGCCAGGATGCCGAGGAGGACGGCGACGGTTCGGATCACCGTCCGACCCCCGCCGGTGACCGCGACCGAGGCCGCGTAGGACCAGAGCGCCCACCAGGTGAAGGCGACGACCCCCAGCGCCGCGAGGAGGAACCCCGATGCGACGCCGAGGTTGCCGCGGAACGCGGGCAACGCCCGACGCCGGGTGGCGTCGGGCGTTGCCAGCAGTTGACCGGGTGCGTCCGATTGCTCGGACGCCGGCGTCGTCACTTGATCGTGATGACCGGGATGTTGTCGGGCGTGGCGGTCAGGTTCTCGTTCGCCAGCTGCTCGATCGTGCCGTCGTCCTGGAGCTGCTTCAGCACGGCGTTGATGGCGCCCGCGTTCTTCGAGCCCTTCGGGATGATCGCGCCGTACTGGTCGGGACCGCCCGGCTGCTCGAACTGCGACACGACCGCGAACCGGCCGTCGGAGCGCGCCGCCTCACCGAGGTTGATGGCGGTGTCGACGAGGAAGGCGTCGATCTGGCCGGCCTCGAGGGCGGTGAAGCCGTCGGGGAGCTGCTGGTACACCCGCGGCTGCTTGTCCGGCTTGATGGTGTCGAGCAGGTCGATGGCGGTGGTGCCGGTCTGCACGCCCCACTGGGCCTTCTCGGCCTGGGCGAGGGTCGTGAGGTCGGTGCCCTTGCGCACGAGCACGCCCTGGTTCGACTGGAAGTAGGGAACCGAGAAGTCGACGACCTTGGCCCGGTCGCAGGTGATCGAGATCTGCGAGAACGAGACGTCGTAGTCACTCACCTGACCGGCCACGATCGCGTCGAAGCTCTCGTTGCGGATCACGAGGTTGCGAAGGCCGAACGCCTCCTGGAGCTGCTTGGCGATGGCGTACTCGTAACCGCTGGTGATCTTCGTCGGGTCGTCGTCCGAACCCTCGAAGAAGCCGGGACCGGGGAGGCTCGTCACGACCGTGAGCGTGTCGGGGACGACCGGCTTGAACGACGCGGCGTCGCCGATGGTCGGGACGTAGGCGTCCGCCGGGCCGCTGCACTTCGACGCGGAGCCGCCGCTCGTCGATGTGGAGTTGGCCGAGTCGTCGTCGCTCGAGCAGGCGGCGAGGCCGAAGGCGGCCAGGGCGAGGACGAGGGCGACGAGGCCCAGACGGGTGAGGATCTTGCGCACGGTGTGCCTCCTGGGACGGAACGGTGCGAACCGTGCGCAGCATAGGGCCGTGCCCCGAGCCGCCGCGTGCCGACCCCGGTCGGTCAGCCCTCGCCCGGTTCGCCGTCGGGCCTGTGGGCTCGGCGCCCGGCGCATCGCGTGGCGCGCGCCGCGGAAATTTCTCGGACCCCCTCTGGGGTCCGAGCGCCGGGTCCGCCCTTGACGCGAGACGAACGACGTCCATCATGCGGCCCCCATGACGACCCTGCGCACCACCTCATCCATCACCACCGCCACCCACAACCTCACCGGTAAGCCGATCCACCGACCCGAGCGGCGGCTCACGTTCTCGAGTCGGGCTTCGATCGGCACGGTGGAGATCCATCCGTGCGAACCGCTCCCGGCACTCCGCGAGGTGCGGCCGCTCGCCGAGCACACGGCACGGTTCACCGTGATCGTCCCGGAGGGGATGTGCGCACGGCTCGCGGTCGGGGCGGCGAGGGTGCCGTGGTCCGCGCTCCTCCCCGTGGCCGAGTGGTCGTCGCATGCGCTCGATGAACTCAGCCTGGTGCGGCACCCGATCGGTGACGCAGGCTTCCGTCGGTTCGCGGGGCTCACGGGCCTGCGGTTCCTCGACCTCTACGGCACCGATCTGACGGATGCGTCGGGTCCGAACATCGGCGGGCTCGCGGGGCTCGAGTGGCTGAGCCTCACGTCGACCCGGATCGGGGATGCCGGCGTGGCGGCGCTCGGCGGGCTCGACGATCTCATCCGGTTGAGCCTGTGGGGCACCCCGATCACCGACGCCGCGCTCGCGTCGCTCGCGGGCCTGCCGAACCTGCGCTGGCTCTCCTTGGCCCATACGGCCGTCACGGCGTCCGGCGTCGAGTGGCTCCTGTCCCGAGCGCCGGCGCTGCGCTGGATCGCGATCAACGGCACCCCGGCCGCCGCAGCGCGCCCATGGTGGTTGGCCCACCGGGCCTTCTCGGTCGAGTTCGTCCACCACTGAGCCGTGGACCCCGGCTCGAGGCCGATCGCGCAGGCCCAAAACCCTCGTGCGCTGGCTGCGTTGCGCCGCCTCCACGACCTCGGCGTCCGGGTGTCGGTGGACGACTTCGGCACCGGGTACTCCTCGCTGGCGTACCTGCGGCAGCTCCCGGTCGATGAGGTGAAGGTCGACCGGTCCTTCGTGCAGCACATGATGTCGCGCCCCGACGACGCGGCGATCGCGAGCGCGATCATCCGGCTCTGCCGCTCGCTGGGGATCCGGGTGGTGGCCGTGGGGATCGAGACGGCCGCGGCCTGGCAGGAACTGCGCCGCATCGGCGTGGACTACGGGCAGGGCTTCTGGCTGAGTCGGCCGGTTCCCGCGGAGGAGTTCCGCGTGCTCGCCCGGGGCTCGGCGCTCTCCGGCGCCTGACGTCGCCCGGGGACCGGCGACCCGCCCGCGCGGATTGGCCGCGCCGGGCCCTCCGGGGGGAGTATTCGGCCCTCCCGGGCGCCCCGGCGTCCGCCCCAACCCGCACCCAAGGAGCGCGCATGTCGGAAGCCGCAGTCCTCACCGAGGTCGTCGACGGCGTCCTCGTCGTCACCATCAACCGCCCGGAGGCCAAGAACGCAGCCAACGGCGAGGTCGCACGCGGCATAGCGGCCGCGATGGATGAGCTCGACGGCAACGACGCGCTGCGGGTCGGCATCCTGACCGGCGCGGGCGGCACCTTCTGCGCGGGCATGGACCTCAAGGGCTTCCTCACCGGCGACCTCCCGATCGTCGAGGGCCGGGGCTTCGCCGGCGTCGCCGAGGCGCCGCCCCGCAAGCCGCTCATCGCCGCGGTCGAGGGCTACGCGCTGGCCGGCGGCTTCGAGCTCGCCATCACCTGCGACCTCATCGTCGCCGCGGAGACCTCGAAGTTCGGCATCACCGAGGTCAAGCGGGGGCTCGTGGCCGCGGGCGGCGGCCTCGTGCGTCTGCCCCGGCAGATCCCGCCGCGCCTGGCCATGGAGTTCGCCATCGTCGGCGACTTCGTGACCGCGGGGCGCGCCTACGACATGGGCCTCGTGAACCGCGTCGTGCCCGAGGGCACCGCCCTCGAGGCGGCCAAGGAGCTCGCAGCCAAGATCGCGGCGAACGGACCCCTCGCCGTCGCGGTGAGCAAGCAGATCATCACGGAGTCGGCCGACTGGTCGTCGGCCGAGATGTTCCAGAAGCAGGGCGCGCTCGCGACGCCCGTGTTCTCGAGCGACGACGCCCGCGAGGGCGCGACGGCGTTCGCCGAGAAGCGCACGCCGAACTGGACCGGCAAGTAACCCGAACCACCGACCCGAAAGGAACCACCATGCCCCGTCTCGACCTGAACGGTGCCTCCGCGATCGTCACCGGCGGTGCCTCGGGCATCGGCGAGGCCTGCGCCCGCCAGCTCGCCGCCGCCGGGGCCCGAGTGGTCATCGCCGACCTCAACGAGGAGAAGGGCACCGCCGTGGCCAAGGAGCTCGGCGGGCTCTTCGTGAAGTGCGACGTCTCGAGCGAGGAGGACGGTGCGGCTGCGGTCGCCGCCGCCTCGGAGATGGGCCCGCTGCGCGTGCTCGTGAACTCGGCCGGCCTCGGCTTCGCGGCCCGGACCATCGACCGCAACAACGAGCCGATGCAGCAGGCGCACTTCGACTTCGTCATCAAGGTGAACCTGCTCGGCTCGTTCAACATGCTCCGGCTCTCGGCCGCGGCCATGGCCAAGACCGACCCGCTCACCGAGGACGGCCAGCGTGGCGCCATCGTGAACATGGCCTCGTGCGCAGCCTTCGACGGGCAGATCGGCCAAGCCGCCTACTCCGCTTCGAAGGGCGGCATCGTCGGCATGACCCTGCCGATCGCCCGTGACCTGTCCGCCGCGGGCATCCGGGTGAACACCGTGGCCCCGGGCCTCATCGACACGCCGATCTACGGCGAGGGCGAGGCGTCGGAGGCGTTCAAGGCGAACCTCGGCAAGTCGGTGCTGTTCCCGAAGCGTCTCGGCTCGTCGGAGGAGCTGGCCTTCGCGGTCATGGACCTCATCACGAACCCGTACATGAACGCCGAGGTCGTGCGGGTCGACGGCGGGATCCGGATGCCACCGAAGTGACCCCATGCGCTCGCTGAGCGCGACCCGTACGTGGAACCGGCCCAGCGCGTCAGCGCCGGGCCGGCTTCGTTGCGAAGGCCTGCTCGAGCCCGGCTCCGACGAACGCGGTCGGCACCGTTCCGTCCACCGCGTACCGGTACAGCGCGGTCCGGGCGATGCCGGACAGCGCGGCTAGGACGGTCGCGCCGACGAGGCACCACACCACGGCGATCGCGATGAGCGGTACCGCCACGAACGGCGTGCCCGACGCGATCCCGAGCACCACGAGGGCGAGACTGGGCAGGAAGACCACGATGATCCCGATGAGGCCGATGCCGCCGTTCGTGATGATGTTCTCGCCCCAGGTCTGCTTCAGCAGGGCCCCGGAACGCTTGAGCGCCGCGATCGGCCCGAGGTCCTCGAGCACGATGATGGGGATCGCGAGGTAGGTGACCACGCTCCACGCCGCGCTGAAGATCGAGGCCATGATCGTTCCGAGCGCGTCGCTGCGGCTCTCGATTGCATCGATGACGATCGAGACCGTGGCCACGACCACCGACCACCCGAGGATCCGGGGCAGACGCCGGTTCGCCTCGGCGATCGAGGATCCGAAGGTCGGGTCACCGCCGGTGAGCCGCGCGTTCGCTCCGGCGACGAGCGCGGCGCTGAAGTAGACGGTGATGAACGCGATCAGTAAGTACCCCACGATGGCGATCGCGACCGTGCCGATGTTGGCCGTGGCCTGGCTCGTGCCGTCGACCCCGGTCTCCTCGCCGAGGGTGGCGTACGCCGCAACGGCGAGCAGTCCGAGGGCCACGACCGAGGCGCCGGCCGAGCAGACCGGCATGAGCAGGAGCTGCCGTTCGGCGCGCAGCACCGACCACGAGGTTTTGAGGAGGGCGAGGGAACGTCGGAAGCGGTTCATGGCCGGCCACGTTAGGGGGACCCGATCCGCGCCGTGGGGGTCCGGAGGTCCGGTTCGGGCCGGTCGGCCCTACCGGAGGGGCCTGCGGGCGGGCACGCTGCGGGTGGAGGCCGGTTCCGTCGGCCATGGATCCGTCGGCTCGGTCGGCGGGGGAGGGGGATCCGATGGTGCGCCGGGCTTCGGTGTTGCTCCTCGTCGTGGCGGCGCTGTTCGCTGCGGCGCGGTGCGGTGGCGACGATGATGCGACGTCGTCCACGACGCGCCCCGTCCGCACGTCGACCACGGCGCTCGGGAGCACGACCACGACGGCGGCACCCGACACCTCGACCGCGGTGTTCCCGGTCGGTGCGTCGGCCTACACCGATCCGGCGGCGGCGGCCCGTGCCTTCGCCGAGCAGTACATCGGGTTCACCATGCCGATCGTCGGTGCGTTCGCAGCCGGGGACGCGCGCTCCGGAGAGGTGCCGGTGCGCACGAGCGACCCCGGTCCGGTCACCACCGTGCTCGTGCGGCAGCTCGACGCAGCTGGGCACTGGTGGGTGCTCGGCGCCACGACCCCGAACCTCGTGCTCGCTGAGCCGACCGTCGGCGGCCGGGTCGCGTCCCCCGTGACCCTGCGGGGCACGAGCACCGCCTTCGAGGCACAGATCCGTACGGAGATCCGGCAGGACTCGACCGCGACCCCGCTGGGCGAGGGCACGGCGATGGGCGGGGCGAACGGCGAGATGGGTCCGTTCGTCGATGTGCTGTCGTTCACCGCGCCGTCCCAGGCCTACGGGGCGGTGATGCTCTCGACCCGCTCGGCCAAGGACGGGACCATCGCCGAGGCGACCGTCGTACGGGTTGCCTTCGCCCGCTGAGCCGGGGCCACCGCGAGCGCCCGGTCGGTTGCGCGACGATGACGCCATGACCGACACCACCCCGCCCGACGCCCGGCTCCCCGCCCGAAAGCGCATCGCGCTCGTGGCCCACGACCACGAGAAGGAGCACCTGCTCGAGTGGGCCCGGGAGCACCGTGCGGTGCTCGCCGAGCACGAGCTCTGCGCGACCGGTACCACCGGCGGCCTCCTCGCCGAGGCGCTCGGGCTGCCGATCGAGCGGCTGCGCTCCGGTCCGCTCGGCGGCGATCAGCAGATCGGAGCCCGCATCGCGGACTACGGCGTCGACATGCTGCTGTTCTTCTGGGATCCGCTCGAGCCGCAGCCGCACGACCCCGACGTGCGCGCGCTGCTGCGGATCGCGGTGGTGTGGAACATCCCGGTCGCGTGCAACCGGGCCACCGCGGACTTCCTCGTCACGTCGCCGCTGTTCTCGACCGACTACGACCGCCAGATCGCCCCGCACGTCGCCGCCTGAGCGCTGGGGTCGCCTCCGCTCAGGTGGGCGTGCCCCAGCGGTCGAGGTGCGTCACCGCGGCGGCGGGCAGGCGTGACGCCGGCTTGAACGTCTCGCCGGTGAAGTAGGCGACCGGCAGGAGCGCGGCCTGGGTCACGTGGTCGGGGACGCCGAGCACCTCGGCCGCCTCGCGCTCGAACATGAGGTGCAGGGTCGTCCAGGCGGTGCCGAGGCCGCGGGCCCGGGCGGCGAGGGCGAAGGACCACACCGCCGGCAGGATCGACCCGTACGTGGAGGCCTGGGCGAGCACGCCCGCCTCCTCGACCCGGCCCTCGATGCACGGCACGAGGTGCACGGGCACCTCGTGGAGGTGGTCGGCGAGGTAGCGCGCCGAGTCCGCGACCTTCGCGCCGCTCGCGGCTCGGGGGTCGCCCACGGCGTACTCGGGGCGGGGCACCTGCATGTACAGGTCGACCGCCTGCCGGTAGAGGCGTGCCAGCTCAGTCCGCTGGTCACGGTCTCGCACCACGATGAACGACCACCCCTGCCGATTGGAGCCCGTGGGCGCCTGCAGCGCGAGGTCGATGCACTCCATGACGACCTCGTGGGGAACGTCACGGGTGAGGTCGAGGCGCTTGCGTACCGAACGTGTGGTGCGCAGGAGCTCGTCGGTCGTGAGGAGGTCGATCATCGTGGGTCCCTTGTCCGATCGCGGCGCGACGAGGCCCCCGCCGCAGCGGGGGCCTCACGCGGTGGGAGGTGTGGTTCAGCCGACCTTGCGGAGGGTGTTGCGGTCCGTGTGCTGCACGGTGAGGCCCTTGGACTTCACCTCGTAGGTTGTGCACTCGTCGTACGACCAGCTGCCGTCGTCGTTCACCGTGATCGCGCAGGTGTACGACGGCGTGGTGGAGAACTCCTGGAGGTACTGGTTCGAGAGGATGCCGTAGGTGTTCGAGCCGTTCTCGGCCGACATCGTGAAGGACTTCGTGTCCGCCGACACGCTGGCCCCGGCGATGACGACCTGGCCGCGGGGCACCATGAAGCAGCGCATCACCTGACCGGCGGCGGCATCCCAGAGCCAGTAGCCGACCTCGGTGTGGAACGGCTCGTCCTCGCCCTCCTTGTAGGCAGCCATGCGGTAGTCGAGGCCGAAGAGCTGCTGCCGGCCGTTGTCGACCGGGCCGAACGGCTTGAGCTCGACCTTCTCCCGGTACTTCGTCTCACCGATCTCGCCCTCGGCGTGGTGGTACGAGATGTCGAGGCCCTCGGCGCCCTCCCAGGTGCCGGCCAGTGGGGCGAGGGGTCCGAGATCCTTCGGGTCGGGAGCGGGCATCGCGGGTCCTTTCGGGGTGGGGTGGGGTCGGTCCGGGCCGAGAGGTTACCGGGGCCGGCCGGCGGTTCCCCAAGGCGGGTCGCCGACCTCGATCGGGGGGTTCGCGGCCCCTGTGGTCCACGAGGTGCCCCGGATGGGGCACGATAGGGGGGTGACGACGGACGAGGGGACCGCTCGGCGGTCCGGGGCAGGGGACGAGGACTTCGAGCAGGCGGCGGTCGCGCGCTTCGGCGTGGCGGTCGGTGAGCGGCTGCGCGCGGTGCGTGTGCAGAAGGGCCTGTCGCTCTACGCGGTCGAGGTCGAGTCGAAGCAGGAGTTCAAGGCCTCGGTCCTCGGCGCGTACGAGCGCGGAGAACGCGCCATCTCGGCGCCGCGCCTGCTGCGCCTCGCGGCCTTCTACGGCGTGCCGGCCGACGTCCTCGTGCCGCGGGCGGATGACGAGATCGTGCTGCCCGGGACCGAGCGGAGCGAGAGCCTCCGACTCGACCTCGTGCGTCTCGCCGATCTGCAGACGCCGGAGGCGACCGCGATCTCGCGGTACGCAACGGCGATCCAGGTGCGCCGTGGCGACTACGCGGGCAAGGTGATCACCCTGCGTCGCGACGACCTCACCGTCCTCGCGTCGGTGCTCGGGACGACGACGGGTGCGCTCGTCGCCGACCTCGAGGCGCAGGGCCTCGTCGTTCCCCGGTGACCGAGGTCACCGCGCCGACGCGCGTCATCCTGCTCGTCTCGGCCCCCGACCGTCCAGGCCTCGTCGCCGACACGACCGCGTACGTGCGCGACGTCGGCGGCAACATCGAGGAGGCCGAGCAGCACTCGACCTCGGGCGGGGTGTTCGTCCAACGCATGCAGCTCGCGGTGCCCGGGTCCACCGACCTCGAGCAGCTGCGCGCGGGGGTGGCCGCGATCACGGCGGGCGACGTCACCTGCCACGAGGTCGGCGCACGGACCCGGGCCGCCCTCTTCGTCTCCCGGGCCGGGCACGCGGCCTACGACGTGATGTCGCGGGTGGCACTCGGGTCGCTGCCGATCGAGGTGGTCTGCATCGTCTCCGACCACTCGGACCACGCGGACCTCGCCCGCCGGTTCGACGTTCCCTTCCTCGGGATCCCGGTGGAGGGCCGCTCGCGGGAGGAGCACGAGGCCGAGGTGCTCCGGTCCATCACGCCGTTCGGCGTCGAGCTCATCGTGCTGGCTCGGTACATGCGGATCCTCACCGCGGACTTCCTCGAGCGGGCCGGCGTGCCAGCGATCAACGTCCACCACTCGCTGCTGCCCGCCTTCATCGGTGCGGGTGCGTACCAGCGGGCCTGGGATCGTGGGGTGAAGCTCATCGGCGCCACCGCGCACTACGCGACCGTGGATCTCGACGAGGGTCCGATCATTGCGCAGGCCGCGACCGGGGTGTCGCACCGGGACGATCCGGAGGACCTGGCCCGACGGGGTCGAGAGCTCGAGTCGGCCGTGCTCGCGCAGGCCATCGCCGCGCACTGCGAGTTCCGGGTGGTGCTCGTCGGGCACCGCACCATCATCTTCGAGGACTGACCGGCGCCCGGCACCGGCGGGTTGCACCCGCCGGGTCAGCCGATGCGCTGGTGGAGCCAGGTCGACGAGCGGTCGAGCACGTCGGTGCGGCTCGTCGTGTGGCTCAGCAGGTCGTGGTTGCAGGGACCGTCGCAGACGTCGAAGTACCAGTGCACCGAGACGTCTCGGCCCGCGTTCCGCATGGCGGTCATGAGATCCACCGACTGCGCCGGGATGATGATGCCGTCCTGGTAGCCGTGGAGCACGAGGGTCGAAGCCCGGATCTGGCCGGCCGACGGGATCACGTTGACGTCGGTCGGGAGCGGTCCGCCGCCGAAGCCGGTGACCTGTCCGGTGACCATGCCCGCGATGTCCACGATCGGCAGGGTCGAACCGGTCCTCGCCGCGTGGAGCAGGGCGATGCCGCCGCCCCGTGAGTAGCCGACGATCCCGAGGTGGGCTCGGGTCACGCCGGTGGCGCGCTGGGTCGCCGCGATGAGGGCGTCGAGGGTGCTGACCGCGGCTTCGGACACGCCCGTGAACGCCGGTGCGGTCGAGCAGTCGATACGGAGACGGTCGGCCGGGTCCGGGTAGGCGAACCAGCAGCCGGTGACCGCGTCGAACCCGCGCGCCGCGTAGGCGCGGGCCAGTCGGAGGTATTCGTCGTGGAGCCCGTCGGAGCCCGGGAGGATGAGCACCGTCGGGTGCGGTCCGCTGCCGGCAGCCCGTACGACGGCGATCCGGACGTCGTGGTTCCCGGGCGCCGGGTAGGCGTACCAGGAGACGCCGGTCTCCGAGGTCCGGGCGGGCGGGTCGATGGAGGTGAAGGCGGTCACGGGGATCGCGGCGCAGGCCGAGGAGGCGAGCACGAGGCTCGCAGTCGCGAGCGCGACCCGGAGCCGGCGTGCCCGGCGCGGCGTACGGGGTGCGTGCGGGTTCGGGGTACGTGCGGTGTCCACGGTCCCCGTATCGGCGCAACCGCCACGGGTCTTGAGGCCCGGATGGGCGGCCTGCTCGAGGGCGATCCCGCCGCGATGACCGCTCTGCGCTGGGTCGGAGGGCCCGGTCAGGGCGCCAGTGCCGCGCAGGCCCGCCGCTGGTCCAGGACCGTGAGGTCCTGGGTCCGGGCGGGCTCCCCGAGGGTCCGTGGGATCCCGCCGGTGATCCGGGCGGGCACCCACTCCCACCCGTCGATGCGGCGCCCGGTCGCGGTGATCCGGAGCACGCCGGTGCGCCCGCTCTCCCCGGACTCGTTGTAGAAGACGAAGTTGCCGAGCCCGTAGGCGACGAACGCGGACCCGAGTCGCCCGGCGCCCTGGACCCGGTGTGCGTGCGAGCCGACGACGATGTCGGCGCCGGCGGCCACGAGCGCGTCGGCCAGTTCCCGCTGGCGGGGCGTCGGGCAGAACTGCCCCTCGGCGCCCCAGTGCAGGTAGACGACGACGGTGTCGGCCGAGCCGCGCCCGGCTCGGATCGCTCCGACGAGCCGTTCCTGGGCGGCACCCTTCGCCGAGGCGAGGCCACCCTGGGTCTCGGTGGCGGTCCAGGCGGTGATGAGCCAGTCGTCGAGCACATCGGTCGCGGCGAAGACCGCGATCCGCTGGCCCCGGACGGTCGTGCGCCATGGGCGGTACGCGTCGGTCGCGTCCGCGCCGATCCCGAGCACCGGGATCCCGGCGCCCGCGCGCGCGGCCAGCGAGTCGGAGAGCCCCACGGATCCGAAGTCGATGCCATGGTTGTTCGCCATCGTCGTCACGTCGATGCCGGCACTGCGCAGCGCGGCGAACGCGGTCGCCGGCGCGCGGAAGTTGTAGGCCTTGGTCTGCGGGGTGCCGCGCTCGGTCACCGCGGTCTCGAGGTTCACCATGGCGATGTCCGCCGGGGCGAGCAGCGGGGCGATGCTGCTCAGCGCGGTGCCGGGATCGGCGAGGCGACTGCGCAGGTTGCCCTCGAAGTGCACATCGCCCCCGAAGGCCAGGGTCACCGGCTCGCCGTTCCCCGTGCGGAGCGCGGTGGTCGGAGGGGGCGACGGTGCGGTGCCCGAGGGGGCGGCGGGGGCCGCGCCCGAGGTCGGGGTCGGCCGGGCGCCGGTATCCGTCGGGCCGGTGTCGGCCCGGTCACGGCCGGCGAGGAGCGGTGCGACGGCCAGCACGGCACCGATGCTCAGGGCCCCCACGAGCACCGTGGCGAGGCGGCGGTCCATCGATCGAGTGTACGACCGCCGCGGCGCCGGTTCGGGGCGGCTCAGGTGTCGGCGAGCACGACGATGGCGCCCGTGTACACCGCGACCCAGACGCGGTCGCGGGTGGGTTCGTAGGTGATCCCGATCGGGTGGACCCCCGTGGGGATCCGCTGGAGGACGGCGAGGTCGCTCGTGCGGACCTTGGCCACGTCGTTCGACTCGTAGTTCACGACGTAGAGGGCCGTGCCGTCGGGGGAGATGGCCATGCTGCGCGGCTGGTTACCGGTCGCGACCCGACCCACCACGGCACCGGAGGTGGTGTCGACCTTCACCACCTGCCCGTCCTTGTTCAGCGTCGCGTAGAGGTACCGGCCGTCGGGGGAGATCACGAGGTGACGGGGGCCGCCACCGATGTTGCGGATCCAGGAGGTGGTGAGGTTCGTGAGGTCGACCACGGCGACGTCCCGCCCACCCATGATGGCGACGTAGGCCCGGCGCGAGTCGGGGGACACCGCGATGCCGCGCGGGTACGCGCCGAGTGGAATGCGCCGGACCTCCCGCATCGCCGCCGGATCCACGACGCTGAGCGCGTAGGAGCACCAGTTGGTCACGAGCACGGTTCGGGCATTGGGGGTGACGGCGACGTACTTCGGCACGGCGCCGACCGCCGCCACGCCGTCGATGGCGAGGCGACGCATGTCGAGCCGGTAGAGGAACGACTCGGAGGTGCCGTCACCGGCTCGGCACTCGTCGGACCCCTCGGGGCCGAAGCCCGCCCCGTACATCGAGTAGTTGGACACGTACCCGGTGCGACCGTTCGGGGTGTACGCGGCTTCGACCGGCGCGCCCTTGGAGACCCCGGGGTGGCCGGCCACTCCGAACGCGGTCAGGTCGACCGAGTCCGGGATGGTGCGCACGAGCTCCCCGTCGGCGTCGTAGACCGTGACGGAGTGCTGGTACATCATGTTCTGCGCGGAGACGAGTCCGTGGCCGTTCGCGACGACGGACTTCGGTGAGAGCTGCCCGGTGATCGTGCGCACCGGGGCGAGACGCCGAGCCTCTGAGGGCACCGTGCTGCGGGTCGTCGACGTGGTGCGGGGTGGCGCGGTCGTGCTCGTGGGGCTCGGTGCTTCGGTCCCGCGCGTCGCGGTGGTGGGCGCGGCGCCACCGGTGCTCGAGCCCCGGCCGCCGACCACCGCGCCGGCTGCGAGGGCGAGCGCCACCACGCCGATACCGATGAGGATGACGCGGATGCGGTGGTCCATCGGCGTGGATCCTACGGGGACGTCCCGGACGTCAGGGGTCACACGGGAGCAATCGCGCTGCGGTGTCCGTGCCGCCGGCCCTCGCCGTCGCGTACCGTGAGCCGCAGACGCGAACGACGCGGCGTGGAGGTGCATCGATGGGTCGGCTCGAGGGACGCGTGGCGATCGTGACGGGCGCAGCACGGGGCATGGGCGAGGCGATCGCCCGGCTCTTCGTGCTGGAGGGGGCGTCGGTGTGCCTCGGCGATGTACTCGACGCCGAGCGCGAGGAGGTTGTGGCATCGATCGGGGACCGTGCGCTCGGAGTGCACCTCGACGTGGCCGACGAGGGGTCGTGGAACCTCGCGCTCAGTGCCGCCGCAACGGCCTTCGGCACCCCCGACGTGCTCGTGAACAACGCGGGCATCCTCCACATGGAGCCGATGGTCTCGACGGCGGTGGAGGACCTGCGCCGGGTGCTCGAGGTGGATCTCGTCGGTCCGTTCCTGGGCATGAAGGTCGTCGGTGGCGCAATGGCCGACGCCGGCCGCGGCTCGATCGTGAACGTGTCGTCGACCGCAGGGATGACGGGGTTCTCGAACGTGGGGGCCTACGTCGCGGCGAAGTGGGGACTGCGCGGGCTCACGAAGAGCGCTGCGCTCGAGCTGGGTCCGCGCGGGGTCCGGGTGAACTCCATCCACCCGGGCGGGGTCGCGACCCCGATGGTCGGGGTGACGGGCGAGCCCGCGCTGCTCGAGCCCCCGGGACCCGGTGAACGATCGGAGGACCCGGTGCTGGCGGCGGCCGACGAGACCTGTGCGTCGCAACCCATCGCCCGCATGGGGCGTCCCATCGAGATCGCCCGGCTCGCGTGCTTCCTCGCCTCCGACGACTCGTCGTACTCGACCGGCGCGGAGTTCCTCGCCGACGGTGGGCAGATCGCCGGCCACCTCATCGCGCTCTGACGCCGGACGGCGTCCGGGTCCGCGGCCACGAGCCGCGCGGCTACCGTTCGGGCGTGCTCTGGCTCACCTCCCAGCCGACCTGGGCCGTCTTCCTCGTCACGCTCATCGTCATGGCGACGGTCGCGGCGGTCGCCCACCACCTCATGGTCACTCGGATCTCGGAGGGGCGACGGCAGGGGATGGCCCGGACCGCGACCGTCTACATCACCGAACTCGGCACGCTCTTCGCCATCCTCACCGGGTTCCTCATCAGCTCCGAGTACTCGATCTACCGGCAGGCGCAGACCTCGATCGCGCAGGAGGCGTCGGCGGGGACGAACCTCGCGTACTCGACCCGACCGCTCCCGGCCGTCGACGTATCGCAGATCCAGGCCCGGGAGGCGCTCTACCTCGACAGCATCGAGCGTGAGGACTGGTCGGCGCTGGCCGCGGGCCGGCTGCCGGCCGGCTCCACCTTCGAGACCATGCGGGATCTCCAGGGCGACGCGTACCGCCTGACCGCCCGGTCGTACGCGCCCGCCTCGACCGAGTGGGAGTTGCGCCAATCGGTGGACGACCTCATCGCCCGCCGCAAGGAGCGTCTGGCGATCGGCACGCTGACCCTCCCGGGGCTCATGTTCATCCTCAGCGTGGCCGCGGGTCTCGCACTCGTCATCAACGCGGTGATGGTCAGCCTCGGCGAGGGGCGGTACGCCGCACTCGTCGCAGCGACGATCGTGGTCATCGTGGCGCTCGACCTCGCGCTCATCATCGCGTTGAGCGCGCCGTTCCGCGGGGGGTTCGTGGTGTCGCGCGCGCCGCTCGAGACCCTACGGATCGAACTGCAGCAGGGTCGTTACCTGCCGTGGATCGGAAGCTGATGCGTCGGATCGCGGCGATCGCCCTCGTGCTGTCCGGGGCGCTCGGCGCGGCTGCGTGTGAGTCCTCGAGCGTGGCCGTCCGGCAACGGGAGGCGTGCTCCGGTCCTGACTGCCTCGTGATCCGCAGGGGCCAGGACATCGAGATCGGGTCGCTGCTGTGGATCCGGACGCAGGAGACCGAGACGGGCATCGACTCGGAGCGCGGGGTCGAACTTGCGATCGACTACCTCGATGGAGAGTTCGACGGCGTCGACGGGACCATCCTCGGACACCGGGTCACACTCGTGTCCGAGGACGATGGATGCTCGGCCGAGGGCGGACGAGCCGGGGCCCAGCGCCTGCTCACCCGACCGAACCTGCTCGCGGTGGTCGGTACGACCTGCTCGGGTTCGGCGCTCGACGCAGCCGACGCGGTGTTCGGTGCCGCGAACGTGCCGCTCATCTCCCCATCGAACACGGCCCCGGTGCTCACCGAACCCGAGCAACACGTGCGTCAGTACCTGCGCACCGCCCCGAACGACCGTATCCAGGGCCTCGTCGATGCGGACTTCGCCCGTCAGAACCTCAAGGCTGAGACGGCGGTGACCATCGCCGATGCCCGGCCCTACCCGAAGGCGTTGGACTCGGTCTTCGCCGAGCGCTTCTCGGATGCCGGTGGCACCGTGCAGGCGCAGCTCCTGCTGCCCGATGCCGCCGGGGATCCGGCGGTGACCGCGGCGATCGTCGCCCCGCTCGCGGCGAACCCGCCGAACGTGATCTTCGTGCCCGAGAGCGGGGCTCCGTGCAGCGCGGTCCTGCGTGCCGTGCGCGCCGAACCCCGGCTGTCCGCGCCCCGCATCGTCACCGCGGACGGTTGCCTCACCTCGACCGTACTCAAGGACCTCGGTGACCTCGCCTACGGCGTCTACGCGTCGGGGCCGAACTTCTCGGCCCTCGGGCAGGACGCGTTCTACACGGGCCAGTTCCTCCCGGCGTACGAGACGCTCTACGGCACCTCGCCGACCGGCTCCTGGCACGCGCACGCGTTCGACGCGGCGAGCCTCGTCTTCGACGCGCTCCGGCGCACGGCCGTGCTCGGGGCCGACGGTTCCCTCTCGATCAGCCGCACCGACCTGCTGCGGCAGCTCTACCGGACCGACGGCTACGAGGGTCTGTCAGGTCGCCTCGAGTGCCTCCAGAGCGGGGACTGCGCGCAGGCCGCGCGCATCGCCATCTACGCGGCGCCGGCCTGGCCGGTGGCCGAGGGCGTTGCGGGCGCCAAGCCGATCTTCTCGAAGGAGGTCACGCTCCTCCAGGCGTTCCGGTGATCCGGATCAACCCGCCTTGCGGAGCCTGATCACGAACTTCGCCTGCACGGTGGAGCCGAGTGCGGCCTTGCGGGAACCGGTGAACCGTCCGGCGCCGCGGGCTCGCAGCCACTGCCCGGTGCCGCCGATGACGGTGAGGCCGGCGCGGAACGAGGCGTCGGTGCCGTTCGGCAGTGCTCGAGCCCGGCCGTCCATGCGCACGCCGAGGGTCGATCCGTCGGCGGCGGTGAAGGTGATGGTCCCGAAGAACGGACCGTTGCCCTCGGTGTAGACGACGTTGCCGATCATCTCGACCTGCACCGGGGAGGCGCCCGAGGCGTCGGTGCCGACGAGCAGGTTGAGGCCGTAGGTGCGCCGGTCCTTCGGCGCGACGTTGTGCAGGATCCGCTGCTGGGAGGTCAGGGCGGCGGCCACCCGCACCGTGCGCGGGGTGACGGTGGCCGCCGAGGCGGCGGGAACGCCGGAGCCCGCAACGAGCGCGATGGCGAGCGGCGCGGTGACGAAGGCGGTCGTGACGGTGCGGCGCATGGGGTCCTCCTCGACGGGTCCGCCGAGGCTAGGCGCCGCGGTCGTGCGGAGCGGGGTTGGCGCGTCGGTGCGTGGCGATGGTTGGATCGCCGCCATGACCGAACCGACCCTCCACGACGCCCGGTGTGAGGCGGCCACGGCGCTGCGCCGGCTCAGCCACGCGATGGTGTCCCGCGACCTCGACGTGGCGACCCTGCGGCGGCTCACCGCGGCGGCCGACGAGCTCGCGACCGACCTCGAACCGGCACCCCGGCGTGACCGGGCCGCCATGCTCACCGCCCACGTGGCGCGCATGTTCGGCATGGACGAGGAGGCCGGGGAGGCCGAGGCGGGCCACGCGGCCTTCGACGTCATGGCCGATCGGGCCATCGGCGGACCGGCCAACCCGATGGGCGTGCACGTCGAGGTCGAGTTCGTCGACGACGAGGTGGTCGGGGTCGCCACCCTGCTGCCGGCGTACGAGGGCGGTCCGGGCCGGGCCCACGGCGGGATGGTGGCGGCGATCTTCGACGACATCACCGGCTACGTGCTGCGCATCGCCCAGACCGCGGCGTTCACCGGCACGTTGACCGTGCGGTACCACAAGCCCACGCCGATGGAGGTGCCGCTCACCTTCCGGGCGCGCCTCGTGGGTCGCGAGGACCGACGGCTGTTCATCACCGCGGACTGCCACCACGGCGAGACCCTCATCTCCTCCTGCGAGGCGACCTACATCACGATCGACCCGTCGGTGTTCGCCTGAGCGAACACCCGCTCGACGATCAGACGCAGGTGGGGAGCTTGAACGAGCCGATGCGGGTGCGCCACGCGCTGCCCGTGATGGAGAAGTACTCGCCGGTGAACCAGAAGGTGCAGCCGTCGGTCGGGTCGAGTGCGAGATCCGAGTAGTCGCCCCAACGGTTGTACCCGTTGACCTGCGCGCCCGTGCCGTTCACCAGCGTCTGCTCGGCCGGCGTACCGGATGCCCGGGTAGGTGGATGTTCCCGAGACGTTGTACGCGAGGGCGGCGTTGCCGACCTTGTCGACTGCGATGGAGCCCATCCAGCGGTGCACGCCGGTCGTGGGCTGGTAGGTGCCGCGCTGCCGAACGCTCGGGGTCGCGGTGCTGACGTTCAGTTGGTACCAGCGCATCGCAGCCTTGGAATTGCTCGACACGGTGTGGGTGAGCCACAGCGATGGGGTGCCGGTCGCGGTGTACTGCACGCGGTTCAAGAGGCGGTCGGCCAGCGCGTCGAGCTTGTCCCCGGCCGGTTGGTTGACGGAGTTCGGCCGGGTGTACGAGGTGATCGCGATCGTGGTCGGGCCGGTGAGCGTGGATGCCGTGGGGGTGGTCCAGTTGAGGCTCACCCGCCAGACCCGCAGCGACGAGCCTGCGAGCGACACGAGGTACTCCGGGGTCCCCGCCGGGACTGCGGATGCACGGGCGTTCGCGGCGAGGAGGCTGTAGTACGAGGACGACAGCTGGAACGAGACGTAGCGCAGCGCGGCGCCGGTCGTGAGGTCATCACGGTTGAGGGCCCAGACCTTCGCCCCGGTGAACGTGCTCCCACCCCGGAACATGTTGGCGGTGAGGTAGATGCCGTCACCCCAGACCGCCATCTTCGGGTAGTCGTTCATGTCGGTGGCGCTGACCGGGAACTGGTACACCCACCATCCGCCGGCAACCGGGTCGGCCGTCTTCGAGACCGCCATGCACTCGTAGTAGGGGCCGGCGAGGTTGGACCACGCGAAGTCCGCGAGGATCCAGCGCCCGGAGACCGAGTCGTACACGACGGTCGGGTCGCCCTGGTTGTTCGACGAGCACTCGGTCTGCGCGCCGGCCGTCGTGAAGAACGCGTCGAGGGTGAAGGCGGCGAGGCGCGTCCGGGTCGACTTGTTCCAGATGCCGATGGAGCCGTTGACTCCCTGGATGTAGTGGTTCGGCCCGACGTCGCCGGTGGTGTCCGGCGGCCAGCCCGAACCCCACGCGGTGAAGTCCAGCCCGTCGAACGATGCGGTGGGCGCCGGGGCGGGCGCCGAGGTGCCGCCGCCCGCGCCGCCGCCGGTGGCCGGGGCGAGGGGATCGGGGGCGTTGCCGCCGCGCGGCGTCGCGTTCGGTACCTGCGCCTCGGGCCGGAGCGTCTTGGCCGGGCGCTTCGAGCGGATCGACCGGACGTCGCCCGAGAAGTCGATGGCCCGCGGACCGCGTCCGTGGGCCCGCTGCGTGGGGCGGGGCGGTGCGACCCGGGCCTCGAACTCGCCCTCCTCGCGCTCGCCCTCCTCCCGCTCGCCCTCGGCGGCACGCCGCTCCGGGCTCTCGCCGCGAGAATCCCGCTCGGCCTGCGGCGACCCGCCCGAGCACGCGGCCAGCAGGCCGGCGAGGCAGATCGCGACGGTGGTGACGGCCCGGGAGCGGCGCAGCATCGGGTTCCTCTCGATCGGTCGTGTGCTGCGAGCCCGGGGTCCGCGCGCGCAGCGGGCCGCAAGGTTACCGAACGTGATGGGGGCTCAGGCCCGCCCGAGGATCCGCTCGACCGTGATCACGATCACCGCTCGGTCCGGGTTGGGGCGAGGGTCCCGGTACCGCCCGGCGTACCGTCGTTCGCCCTCGGCCACTGCGGCCGCGTCGACGGCCAGCACCGCCGGGCCCTCGAGGGAGAGCCACCGCGGCCCGTCGACCTGAGCGACCACACAACGTGAGCCCGCGACCACGTTACGGACCTTGCGGGAGTTCCGGCCCGTGATGACCCGGGCGGTCGCGGTGTCCGGGTCGAAGGTGAAGCCGACCGCGCACGCGTGGAGGCGGCCATCCGGGTCGACCGTGGTGAGCGTGGCGAGGTGGCGTTCGGCGAGGAAGCCGAGCTCGGCGGCTCCGAGGGACTGCGGGTCGAGACCCATCAGGTGAGTGCGACGACCCGGCAGTCCGGGCGCACCTCGGTCGCAGCCCGCAGCCACCGGAACATCACGTACCCCTCGGTGTGCCCCGCGGTGTCGAGCCAGTTCGCGACACCGGGATCCCGCCCGGCGACGAGGATGCGGAACGAACCGTCGGACTCGAGCACCGCATCGTGCTGGTTGATGGAGACCCGGTGGTGGCGGTAGTCGAGCGACTCCATCCACCGGCTCATGAGCAGCACCGACCAGTAGCGACCAGCGGGCGGGAGGCCCGTGATCTCCAGTGCCTCGTCGGGGCCCAGCCGGTACCAGCCCGCGACGTAGACGTTGTCGGGGGTCGGGTAGAACGCGGCCGCGTTGTCGGCGCTGCTCACGGAGAAGGTGTTCGGCGATGCGTCGGCGAGCATCGCCGCGAAGTCGGCGGACAGCTCCGTGCCGATGCGCGTGAACGCTGCGACCTCCTCGATGCGCCGGGCCGTGCGCTCGGGCGAGAGCGGCTTGGGCGGACCGGGGTCGTCGAGCGGGCGGATGGAGTAGGTCGCCTCCACCTCGTCGCCCCGATCGAGGAAGTACTGCCGCACGACGAGCGAGTTGGCGGCCGGGTCGGAGGGCAACCAGTCCCCGCCGAGCGTCGGATCGGGTTCGTCGACCGCGATCACGAGCCGGAACCGCCCGTCGGCGTCGAGGGTGAGCTCCTCGTCGCTCGCGCTCCCGACGATGCGGTTCGCGCCCGAGGCGTCGCGGCCGTACACGCAGAAGGAGAGGTAGTGGCAGGAGCCGCGGGTGCCCTCCACCACGTACCGGATCGCGCCCTTGAGCGGGGCGTAGTCGTAGTTCGTGTCCGGGTTGTCGCCGAAGAACTTGCGCGTGTCGGTCATGAGCCGCGTGAACCCGGGGCGCACGGGGTCCGAGTTCTCCAGCGTCATGTCGAGCGAGGCCGCGAGCAACCGGGTCACGAACCGGTACCCCTCGGCGAGGTCGACGGGGTCGGCCGCGCCCCGCGGGCCGGTGACCGCTTCGCCCGAGGCCCGCAACGCGTCGAGCAGGTGGTCCCAAGCCGTGGCGAGGGCCGCCGCCCCCGCATCCGCTGTCGTCATGGCCTCGCCCTCCCGTCGGCGTGAAGGTGGACGGCGGGAGCCTAGAGGGGTGCCGCGGATCATCTCAGCGGGGGTGCCATGATCCGGGCGCACCGCACCCGACCCGGAGGAACCCGTGCGCCCGACCCGCCGTCTCGCCCTCGCCCTCGCCGGCGCCTCGCTCGCGTTGGGCGTCCTCGCCCTCCCGGCCGGCGCGCACACGGAGATCGCCCCGGAGCAGGCGCCGGCCGGCTCCGACACCGAGTTCACGATGACGCTCGAGAACGAGCGATCGGATGCGGGCACGGTGAAGGTCGAGGTGTTCTTCCCCGACGGGCAGCTGATCCCCGTGCTGGCGGTGCCCGACGTCGGTGAGTGGACCGGGGCACCCCAGGGTGGTCCCGGCGGTGGGCCGGGGACCCTCGGCGACCCGGCGCCCGGCATCACCTGGCAGCGCCCCGCCGGTTCTGCGGACGATGACCCCGAGCTGAAGTTCACCCTGCGGCTGCCCGACCGCACCGGCACGATCAGCTTGGCGGTACTGCAGACCTACTCGAACGGTGACGTCGACCGTTGGATCGAGCCGTGGCCGGCGGGCGCGCCGGAGCCCGACCGCCCGGCGCCGAGGATCGAGGTGACGGCGGCGAGCGTTTCGAGCACGTCGAGCCCGACGACGTCGAGCACGGGTGCGCCGGCCCCGAGCACGACCGCGCCCGTCGAGGACCGTGAGTCGTCCTCGACGGTCTGGATCGTCGCGGCGATCGGGGGCGCGGTCCTCATCGCCCTCCTGCTGGTGCTGCGGGCCCGACGACGCTGACGGTCGGCGCGCCGCCGCGTAGAGTCCGCGCGGCGTCGGCCGCGGTCCGCGGCCCCGATCGAGCGGAGCGCGCATGGCATCGGTACCCCGGGGCGGCCTCGAGGGGTTGGCGGTCCTCGTGACCGGAGGGGGCAGCGGCATCGGGCTGGGCTGCGCGCAGCGCTTCGTGCGCGACGGCGCCCACGTCACCATCTGCGGTCGTAGCGAGGCCCGCCTCGCCGAGGCGCGCCGAGTGCTCGAACCCGAGGTGGCGGGCGGGAGCGTCCGTGCGGTGGTCGCCGACGTGACCGACGAGGACGCGGTGATGCATGCGGTCGCCGTCGCGACCGAGTCCACCGGTCGGCTCGATGGGGTGGTGGCGAGTGCCGGGGGATCGGAGTCGATCGGACCGGTCACGCAGCTCGACGCCGAGGCGTTCCGCCGCACCCTGGACCTCAACGTGACGGGCACGATGCTCGTGCTCAAGCATGCGGCGCGCCGAATGGTCGCAGCGGGCGGCGGTTCGTTCGTGGGTATCTCCTCGATCGCCGCCTCGAACACGCACCGCTGGTTCGGCGGCTACGGCCCGGCCAAGGCGGGCATCGACATGCTCTGCCGGCAGGCGGCCGACGAGCTCGGCCCGAGTGGGGTCCGCGTGAACGCGATCCGCCCGGGTCTCGTGGATACCGAACTGGTCGGGTTCGTGACCGCAGGCGGGCCGGTGCTCGAGGACTACCTCGCGTGCATGCCGATCTCGCGGGTCGGGACGCCGGAGGACATCGCGGGGATGGCCCGCTTCCTCATCGGTCCCGAGAGCACCTGGGTCACCGGGCAGGTGCTCAACGTCGACGGCGGGAACTCGATCCGGCGCGGTCCCGACTACTCCGGGGTGTTCCGCGATGTCTTCGGGGACGACGGCCTGCGCGGCGTCGTCGTGGAGGGGTGACGGTCGTGGCCCACGGATCCCTCACCGCCGGGGACGACTTCCCGGTGCACCAGGTCGCAGAGACCCTGCGCCACGCGGGCACGAGTGACCGCAACTTCTACGACCGGTACTACTTCAACCTCCATGGCTCCTCCGACGAGCTGTTCATGATCATGGGCATGGGCCAGTACCCGAACCTCGGGACACAGGATGCCTTCGCGAGCGTGACCCGCGGCGACGAGTACCACGTGGTGCGCGCGTCGCGTCTGCTCGAGGACCGCATGGACACCTCGGTCGGCCCGTTCCGCATCGAGGTGGTCGAACCGCTCCGACGTCTCCGCTTCATCCTCGAGCCGGCCGACGACCGCGCGATCGCCTGCGACCTGACCTGGGACGGCGCGATCCCGGCGTTCGAGGAGCCCCGGCAGTACGTGCGCAAGTTCGGACGCGTGCTCTTCGACACCGTGCGGTTCGCGCAGACCGGGTGCTGGTCGGGCGAGCTCGAGGTCGCGGGGGAGCGGTTCTCGGTGACCCCCGACCGTTGGAAGGGCACCCGCGATCGATCCTGGGGGGTGCGACCGGTGGGGGAGGCCGAGCCGACCGGCATCCGCGAGGAGGTCGGGCAGATGGTCGGCCTCTGGAACTACGCGCCCATGCAGTTCGACGACTTCTCGATCCTCTACATCGTGCAGGAGGAGCCCGACGGGCACCGGACGATCGAGGAGGCCGTGCGGATCTGGGCCGACCCGGACCGGGACCCCGAGTGGTTGGGGCGGCCGGAGTTCGATCACCGGATCGAGCCGGGGACGCGTCTCATCGCGACCCCGAGCACCCTGCGGTTCCCCGACGCGCCGGGCGGCGGCTTCGAGGTCCGCGTGGTCCCGCTCATGCACTCCTACATCGCGGTGGGCACCGGGTACGGCGTGGGCGACGAGTTCCGCCACGGGATGTACCGGGGACGGGACCTCGTGGTGGAGTCGAAGACCTGGCCGATGGCCGAGCTCGAGACCTGGGCCTGGTACGGGATCGTCGACCACGTGGCCCGCTTCGAGATCGGCGACCTCGTCGGGTACGGCCTGCACGAGCACGGCATCTTCGGGCCGTACCCCCGCTACGGCCTGCAGTCAGGGCACGACACCGCGCCCTGACCCGGACCCCCGGCTCGCCTCAGATGGCGAGGACGGTGCGGATACCGCGGCCCGCGGCGAGGTCGTCGAAGGCCCGGTCGATGTCGGCGAGGTCCCCGCGCATGGTGATCATCGACTCGAGGTCGAGCAGGCCCCGTCGCCACAGGTCGAGCAGGCGCGGCACCTCGCGACGTGAGTTCACGCTGCCGAGGAGGCAGCCGAGCAGGCGCTTGCCGCTCGCGGTGAACAGCACCGCCGGATCCAGCACGATGGCCTCGTCGAGCGCCGGTGCGCCGACGCAGGTCGTCGCGCCGCCGTTGCGGGTGGCGGCGAGGAGCGTGGCGACGAGGGCCGCCCGCCCGGCGCACTCGAACGCGTGGTCGACGCCGACGCCGGTGCGTGCGAGGGTCGCCGCGACGAGGTCCTCGGTGGTTGGGTCGACGAGGTCGGTCGCGCCGAGGCGGGCCGCGTGCTCTCGTCGTTCGGCGATCGGGTCGGCCGCGATGATCCGCGTGGCCCCGGCGATGCGGGCGCCCTGCACCGCGGCGAGTCCGATGCCGCCGAGCCCGGCGACCAGGACCGTGTCGCCCGGTGCGACCCGGGCGGTGTTGAGCACCGCGCCGACGCCGGTCTGCATGGCGCACCCGATCACGCACGCGACGTCGAGGGGGGTGTCGTCCGGCACCTTCACCGCGCCCGCGACCTGGGTCACCACGTACTCCGCGAACGCGCCGACCCCGACCCCGCGGTAGACGGTGGCTCCAGCGCGGGACAGCCGGGTCGATCCGTCCCGGAACGACGAGGTCACGATCGCGCTCGAGTCGGCGCAGAGGCTGTGCTCGTCGCGCACGCACCAGTAGCACTCGCCGCAGGAGGGAGTCGGGGTCAGCACGACCCGGTCTCCGGGCGCGAGCGTGGTCACGCCCTCGCCGACCGCGGCCACGGTGCCGGCCGCCTCGTGGCCGAGGATCACCGGAGTGAGGCCGGGGAACGAGCCGTTCACCATGCTGAGGTCGGAGTGGCACACCCCGCAGTGGGACACGCGCACCAGCACCTCGCCGGCTCGTGGTTCCTCGATCTCGACGTCGTCGGCGAGCACGAAGGGTTGTCCGGGGGTCTCGAGGATCGCAGCGCGCAACGGTGTGCCTCCGGTCGGCGGTCAGGTCTGCGGCGGCTCGTCCCCGACCTCGGACGGCTCGGCGGGACGGCGGGTCCGACCGAGGTTCGACACGAGGAGGGCGAGCACGGTGACGAGGTACAGCTGACCGACCATGGCCTCGACCATCGCGGTCGTCCGCCCGATGCGGTTCGCCGCGGTGATGTCGCCGTAGCCGGTCGTGGTGAGGGTGATGAAGGAGAAGTAGAGGACGTCCGCGCTGGTCGGGCGACCGGTCGGCCCGACCCCGTCCATGAAGTGGCCACCGACGATCGCGACCTCCACCCCGATGATGTACGCGAACAGCAGGCCGAGCAGCAGGTAGATGCAGATCGCCGCGAGCACCGTCTGCAGGTTGATCGTCGGGTGCTTCACCACGGAGCGGACGATTGCCACCGGACAGGCCAGCACGATGAGCAGGCCGAGGACGCCCGAGACGAGCTCGCCGGCGTCGCCCTCCGCGATGTTCCCGATGATCGTGAGCACGATGGCCAGGGGCACGAGGACCGACGCGAGGCGGAAGAGGCGTGGGGTCTCGTTGCTGATTCGCAGGGTCGCGAGCAGCGCGAGTCCCTGGATCGCCACCCCGACGGTTCGGGCCCACCCGTTGTCGGGCGCCGCGGAGTGCCAGATCACCGAGGTCGCGAGCAGCACGAGCACGGTGCCCATGCCCGGCCACGGTTGACGGTGTCGGCGCCCCATCACGTGCACGACGACACCCTAGGCGTCATGACCGGTGGCGGTCCGGGGCGCGTCGGCATCCCGGACCCACGCGGCGTGCTGCGATCAGCCGGCGGCGGGCAGGATGATCGACTGCAGCTCGGTGAAGTGGTCGAGTCCCTCCGGGCCGAGCTCGCGGCCGATGCCCGACTGCTTGAACCCACCGAACGGGCTGTTGAAGTCGAGGATCATCGAGGAGTTCACGGCCACGACCCCGGTGCGAACCTGCGCGCCCACCTCGGCCGCGTGCTCGACATCGGAGGTCCACACCGAACCGCACAGCCCGTAGTCGGAGTCGTTGGCGATCGCGATCGCCTCCGCCTCCGTGTCGTAGGGGATGGCGGTGAGCACCGGTCCGAAGATCTCCTCACGGGCGATGCGCATCTGGTTGTTCGCGTCGGCGAAGAGCGTCGGCGTCACGAACCAGCCCTTGTCGAACTGGGCCGGGCCGCCGCCGGTCACCACGCGCGCGCCCTCCTGCTTGCCGATCTCGATGTAGCCGTTCACCCGCTCCTGCTGGCGCTGGGCGACCATCGGACCGATCTGGCTCGCGTCCTCGTTCGGGTCGCCGACGACCATGTTGGCCATGCCCTCGCCGATGCGGTCGACGATCTCGTCGTACCGGGACCGGGGCACGAGGATCCGCGACTGCGCGCCGCAGACCTGCCCGTTGTTCATGAGCCCGGACATGAGCAGCTCGCTGAGCAGGGCATCGTCGAGCTGGACGTCATCGAGGATGATGGCCGCCGACTTCCCGCCCAGCTCGAGGGTGCACCGCTTGATCTGCTCACCGCAGATCGAACCGATCCGCCGTCCGACCGCGGTCGACCCGGTGAACGACACCTTGTCGACCTGCGGGTGGGACACGAGGTACTCGCTCACCGCGCGGTCCGCGGCGACGATGTTGATGACGCCCTCGGGGATCCCGGCGGCGATGACCGCCTCCGCGAACTGGTAGGCGTCGAGCGGTGTCTCGGGGGAGGGCTTCAGCACGATGGTCGAACCCGAGGCCATCGCCGGCCCGAGCTTCATGGCCGTGATGTAGAGGGGCACGTTCCAGGGGATGATGCCGGCGACCACGCCGACCGGGGCCCGACGGACCCGCACGTCGCCGCCGAGCGCGCCCATGCGCCGGTTCTCGAACTCGTAGGTGCGGGCGATCTCCGCGTACTTGTCGAGCACCATGGTCGACGCGAAGACCTGCCCCATGAGCGAGAACGACTTCACCGAACCGTTCTCGTTCGTGATGGTGTCCGCGATGTCCATGGAGCGGGCCTGCAGCTCGGCCGAGAGGCGGGCGATGGCGTCCGCCCGGGCCTCGGGGGCCATGCGCGGCCACGGACCCTCGTCGAACGCGCGTCGGGCCGCGGCCACCGCACGGTCCACGTCGGCCTCGGCCGCGTCGGGAACCGTCCCGTACACCTCCTCGGTGATCGGCGAGATGACCTCGATCCGGCCCTGGCCGGCCGGGGCGACCCACTCGCCGCCGATGAAGAGCTCCTGGTAGTCCGCCACGTCGATCCTCCGGGGGTGGGGGCGCCGGTCGCGCCGCGGGCGCACGGTAGCCCGCGCACCGCCCGCGCGGCGCTGTCGGGGGCGCGCGGCGTCAGTGACGCGGCCGGAGCGGTGCGTGGTCGAGGTGGGGGAGCACGAGTCGAGCGAACCGCTCGGCCTCCTCGCGGTGCGGGTAGCCCGAGAGGATGAACGCCTCGATGCCGAGGTCCCGGTAGGCCTCCAGCTTGGCCAGGACCTGGTCCGGGTCGCCGACGATCGCGGCCCCGCACCCGGAGCGGGCCCGCCCGATGCCCGTCCAGAGGTGGTCCTCGACGAAGCCGTCGTCGGTCGCCGCGTCGCGCAGCTCGGCCTGGCGTCGCACCCCGGCCGACCCGCTGTCGAGCGACCGTTCGCGGATCCGTCGCCCCTCCTCGTCGTCGAGCGCGGCCACGAGGTGCGCGGCCGCGGCGCGCGCCTCGGCCTCGGTCTCGCGGACGATGACGTGCACCCGGTAGCCGAAGCGCAGGGTGCGACCGTGGCGGGTGGCGCGGGCGCGCAGGTCCTCGATGGTGGCGGCCACGGCGGGGAGGGTGTCGGGCCACATGAGGTAGACGTCGGCTCCGGCCGCCGCGGTCTCGCGCGCGTCCTCCGACAACCCGCCGAAGTAGAGGGGCGGGCAGCGTCCGTCGGTGGTGCGCACGCGGGGTGGCTCGACCTCGAGGTCGACGAACTCGCCGTGGAGCGCGAGGGGCTCGCCTTCGAGGATGGTGCGCAGCGCCACCATCGTCTCGAGGGTGCGCCGGTACCGCGGTCCGCTCGGCAGCGTCTCGCCGGGGAGGTCGCTCGAGATGATGTTCACGGTGAGCCGGCCGTCGAGCATCTGGTCGAGGGTCGCGATCTGACGGGCGAGCTGCGGCACCCAGAGCTCGCCGCAGCGCACGGCGAGCAGGAGGTGGAGCCGCTCGAGCAGCGGCGCGAGCCCACCGGCGAACGCGGTCCCGTCGATGCCGAGGGTGTAGCCCGACGGCAGGAGCAGGTTGTCGAAGCCGTGGCGATCCGCGGTGAGCGCGATGTCCCGGCAGTGCGACCAGGAGGACCGGCGCGCCGGGTCGACGACGCCGAGCTGCGCGTAGTCGTCGTCGCAGAGCGCGCCGAACCACGAGACCTCGACCGGCGAGCTCACGGCAGCGGCACCCCCTCTGAGTCCGCGACGATGCGGTAGCAGTCGGCACGGTCGAGCCGGATCGCAGCGCGCGCCGCGAGGTCGGTGAAGCGTTCCGGCCGTTGCGTGCCGAGGATCACGACCGCGGCCGCCGGGTGCGCGAGGAGGAACGCGACCGCCACGGTGCTGCGGTCGACGCCCTCCCGGGCCGCCAACTCGTCGAGCGTCGCGAGGAGTTCGGGTCGGAGGCCGTCCCCGCTCGCCACCCGTCCACCGGCGAGCGGACTCCAGGCGAGCGGGGTCGTGCCGACGCGCATCGCCAGGTCGAGGGTGCCGTCGCGCATCGGCGCGAGGTGGGCCACGGACCACTCGGGTTGTGTCGTCGCGAGCGGCACCGTGAGGTGAGCGGCGAGCGCCTCCTGCTGGGCCGGCGTGTGGTTCGAGACGCCGATCGCACGTACGACCCCGGCGGCCACGAGGGCGTCGAGGGTTCCCGCGACCTCGGCCGGGTGGGTGAGCAGATCGGGACGGTGCACCTGGTAGAGGTCGATGGTCTCCGTGCCGAGACGCCGTCGCGACGCGTCGCAGGCGGCGCGCAGGGTCGCGGCGCTCGAGTCGTAGGGGAGCGGGGGCACGATGCCGCCCTTCGTCGCGAGCACGATGCGCGCCCGGCGCGCGGGGACGGCCGCCAGCACCGCGCCGAGGTGGGACTCGACCGTGCCGAACCCGGAACCGCCCCAGTCGAGTCCGTAGACGTCGGCCACGTCGACGAGCAGCCGGGCGCCCTCCGGCACTGCGTCGATCGCCGCATCGAGGAGGTACCCGGCCGCGCGCACGTCGGAGCCGGTGAGCCGCCACGTCCCGAACCCGATGGGGCCGACGACGAGGTCCGACGGGCCGAGTCGGCGCGGCGTGGTGGAGACGAGGGTGCCGAGGGTCATGCGGGGCCGTAACCTACGCGGCGATGGGCGAGGTCGTCAGGTACGGGATCATCGGTTCGGGGATGATGGGCCTCGAGCACCTCCGCAACCTGCAGGCGATCGACGGGGCCGTGGTGACCGCGGTCGCCGATCCGCACGCGCCGTCCCGGGACTGGGCAGTGGCGTTGGCCGACGAGGTGGGCGACGACCTCACCTGCTTCGAGCACCACGGGGCCCTCATCGAGTCCGGTCTGTGCGACGCAGTGGTGGTGGCATCGCCGAACATGACCCACGCGGCGATCCTCGACGACGTGCTCACCACGGATCTGCACGTGCTCGTGGAGAAGCCGATGTGCACGACCCTGGCTGACTGCCGACGCATCGTCGCCGCGGCCGCCGGCCGGTCGGCGATCGTGTGGGTCGGTCTGGAGTACCGGTACATGCCGCCGGTGGCCCGCCTCATCGATGCGGTCCACCGCGGGGCCGTCGGGGACGTGCGCATGGTCGCGATCCGCGAGCACCGCTTCCCGTTCCTGCCGAAGGTCGGCGACTGGAACCGGTTCAACCGGAACACCGGCGGCACCCTCGTCGAGAAGTGCTGCCACTTCTTCGACCTCATGAACCACATCACGCAGGCGGAGCCGGTCCGGGTCATGGCATCGGGGGCCCAGGACGTCAACCACCTCGACGAACGGTACGACGGTGAGGCCCCGGACATCCTCGACAACGCGTTCGTCATCGTCGACTACGACGACGGCAGCCGGGCCATGCTCGACCTCTGCATGTTCGCCGAGGGCAGCGAGCACCAGGAGGAGCTCTCGGTGGTCGGCAGCACCGGCAAGGTCGAGGCGTTCCTCCCGAGCAGCGAGGTGCGTATCGGGTCCCGATCGGGTGGGCGGCCCGGGGTCGCGACCGAGACGGTGCACGATGACCGTGTGGCCTACGAGGGGTTCCACCACGGTTCCTCGTTCCTCGAGCACCTCGACCTGCTCGCCGCGATCCGGGCCGGCCGGGCACCCGACGTCGGGGTGGTCGACGGGTTGCGTTCGGTCGCGGTGGGCGTGGCCGCGCACCGGTCGATCGCCGAGGGTCGCGCGGTCACCCTCGCCAAGGTCCTCGCCGACCCGACCGCCTGAACCGGCTCCGGACGCGACGGGGCCCCCGGACGGGGGGATCCGGGGGCCGCTCGTCGGTCACCGTCGGCCGCATCACACGGCCGACGGGATCAGTCGCACCAGGGGAAGAGCTCGGGGTTGGTGCGGTGCAGCTCGAGGACCTGCGGGAGGGTGAAGATCGTCGAGTCCGGGACGTCGGCGATGCCGCGCACGCCGAGAGCCTTCGCGGTGCCCGCGTCGATGCCGCTCTTGGCGACGGCCGGGAACACGCCGAGGCTCTTCACGGTGGCCATGCCGGTCTTCTGGCAGGCCTGGCCGGTGCTGTGGCCGGAGGCGCCGGCCGGTGCGGCGATGGCGCCGAGCGAGCCGAGCGAGAGCGCCGCCGCAGCGACGGAGAGGGTGAGACGCTTCATGGTTGCTCCTTGGGTTCGGGGAACCACCGGGGGGTGCGTTCCCGTGCTGTCGGACGCTCTACGTGGCGCGACCGGTGGACGGATGACGCACCACCCGATGTTCACCTGCGAACCACCGCTGGCGCGTGCGCACGCGCCGGCGGTGGTCGTCCGCAGTAGCGTCGCCCCACCGCCGGATCGCCGGCCGGACGGAGGATGGGACGCATGGGCACCACCGAGAACCGAGCGCTCGTCGAGGAGTTCTGGGCCACGCTCTACCGCCGTGACTGGGACGCGATCGCGGGCTTCTTCACCGCCGAGTCGCACTACACCGACGTCCCCGCTCCGGAGGAGGGCGCCTTCGGACCCGCGGAGATCGTGGCCCGGTTGCGGCTCGGCATCGAACCGCTCGAGGCCTACGTGGAGCACCGCCGGTCGCTGGTGGTCACCGAGGACATGGCGATCACCGAGCACGGTGAGGAGTGGCACTGGCACACCGGCGAGCGGGTCGTGCTCCCGTTCGTGTCGGTGATGGACCTCCGGGACGGCCACATCGTGCGCTGGTGGGACTACTGGGACCTGGGCACGCTCATGGCGGCCGCGCCGGCCTGGTGGGTCGAGCACATCATGGTCGGGTACAAGTAGGCCCGACGTCGACCTTGCCCGGGGGTCCGGGCGCCCGTTACCCTTCGCCGCCCGCCGGGAGCACCCGGAGGGTGCGACGGCCGCCGGACGGCCCGTCGCTCGGTGAGCAGCGGAGACGACGGTGGAACACCACTCGCGGCGCAGGAGCCTCGGCCACGGACGCGGTGCCGGCATGCGTCCCTCGGCCCACCTGCTCGCGCCCGAGCGGGGGCGGCGCCGCCCGCCCGAGGCGCCGCGGCCGGAGTTCGTACCGGTGCTCGTCACGCTGCCCCGCGGCCGGGTCGATGCGTTCCCGCTCGCCGCACTGCGGCTCCGGCGCATCACGGCTGGCCTCGTGGTCGCGGCGCTGCTCGCCGGCACCTTCACCGCAGCCTGCGCGATCCTCCCGCAGGGCTGAGTCGCGCCCGATCCCGCGCCCCGGGTGGTGGCCGGGCAGGATGGAGTCCGCATGCGGCTCGACACCCCGACGATCACGCCCGTCGAGGCTCCGACGGAGACCCCGACCGAGGCGCCCTCGCCGATCGACACCGACGGCGGCGACCACGACCGCTTCGCGCACTACTGCCGCAAGGATGACATCACGCGCGCGATGGTGACGGGCGAGGCGATCGTGGCGCTCTGCGGCAAGCGGTGGGTGCCGACACGTGCACCGGAGCGGTACCCGATCTGCCCGACCTGCCAGGAGCGGCGCGCCGCGGGCTGGCGGCTCTGACCGTGCCCGGGGTGGTCGGTCTCGTCGGGGTCTACGACGCCGACGGTTCGCTGGTCGGGGAGCTGCGCTACTGGATCGGCGCGCGGTTCGGACGGACCCACTGCGCACTGTGCGACATCACGCACACCTCGGTGCGCGAGCGGCGTGCATGGCGCGACTGCCGCAGCGGGTTGGCGGTGCCCTTCGAGACCGTGCACCGCGACGAACGGACCCCGGAGATCGTCGCGGCGTCGCGTGACCTCGCCCCGGTGGTCGTGGCCCGCACGGACGACGGCGGTGTGCACCTGCTGCTCGCCCCCGAGGCGGTGGCCGGGGCCGCCGGTGCGTCCGACCCCATCGCTGCGCTCCTCGACGCGGTCGAGGCCGCCGGAACCGCGGCGGGGTTGGTCTGGCCCGTAGGTGGGCTCCGCAGCGCCTGACCGACGCCCGGGGCGGGTGCCCGAGGTGGGAGGATGGAGGTCCACCCCTCGCCGGAGTCCGATGTCCCCTCGCCGATCACCCCTGCGTCCCGTGGCGACGCTGCTCGTCGCGGGTTCGGCGCTGCTCGGTTCGGTCGCCGTCCCGGTGCCCGCCGGCTCGGCGCCGGGACCGGTGCCTGCGGCCCGCGGGTCCCGGGACCCTGCGACCAGGGTCGCGGCGCTCGAGGCACTGAGCCGGACCGCGGATGCTCAGCTCGCAGGGGCCGAGCGGAACCTCGCCGACCTGCGCAACCGGCTCGGTGCGCTCTATGCCGCTGAGACCGCGGCCCAGGCCCGCACCGACGAACTCGGCCTCGCGCGGCGCGCGGCCCAGGTGCGCGCGGACCGGGCGCGCGCCGCACTCGCGCAGCTCGCAGCTGCGGCCTACCGGGATGGTGCGAACGTCTCGAACCTCTCGGTGCTGCTCCGGGCCCGTTCGCCGCTCGACGCGGCGTACCGGCGCGGGCTCGTGCGACGGTCGGCGGAGGTGCGGCGGGCCGCGGTCGTGGAGGCCCGGGCCGCTGAGCGCGCGCTGGCCCGGGCCACTCGCCGCGCCGCGACCGAGCGCGAGCGCATCCGCTCGGATCTCGTCAGCGTTCGCACCCAGACCCCCCAGATCGAACGTCGGGTGGACGCGGCGCGGGCGAAGGGGTTGGCCGCGCGGTTCTGGCTGGCTCGGTGGCGCTCGGTGGCGGGGGGTACCGCGACCCCGATCCGCGGTCAACCGGTCCTCGGATCCGAGGAGATGGCGAGGTGGTTCCGCTCGACCCGAGGGGACCGAGCCCGCACGACGGTGTCGATCCCCGAACTCGCGGGCTTCTACGTGGAGGAGGGGTCGGCCGAGAACGTGCGCAGCGACATCGCGTTCGCGCAGAGCATCCTCGAGACCGCAGGCTTCCGCTTCCCCGACGGCGGGCAGGTCGCGCCCGTCGACAACAACTTCGCAGGTATGGGTGCGTGCGACTCCTGTGCGACCGGCCTCCGGTTCCCGGATGCGCGCACCGGGGTGCGGGCCCAGATCCAGCAGCTACGCGTCTACGCGCAGCCCGGCCTGCGCAACTCGATGCTCGCCCACCCGGCGGTCGATCCGCGCCTCGACACCCACTTCCTGCGGGGGCGGGTTCCGACCTGGGATGGGCTGACCCACACATGGGCGACCGCGGATGGATACGGCGATCGGATCCTCGAGATCTACTGCGAGATGCTGGCCTGGCTCACGGATCGCGCGGCGCTGGGCTGATCGATCGCCCGGACGCGGCGCTACCGTGCCGGCATGAGCCTCGACTTCGCCCTCTTCGACGCGGACCACCACTACTACGAACCGGAGGATGCCTTCACCCGGCACCTCCCGGCCGGCTTCGCGAAGCGCACCATGCAGTGGGCGACGATCGACGGACGGGAACGGCTGCTCGTCGCCGGTCGGATCAACCGGTTCATCCCCAACCCCCACTTCGACCCGGTGGCCCGCCCGGGCTCGCTCGACGCGTACTTCCGGGGCAAGCGGGCGGGTGACGACATCCGGGAGGCCTTCGGCGCGCTCGAACCCATCAACCCCGGTTACCGGGACCGGACCGCCCGCGTCGCGATGCTCGACGCCCAGGGCATCGACAGCTGCTTCATGTTCCCGACGCTCGGGGTCGGGATGGAGGAGGCGCTCGTCGCGGACGTGGAGGCCGCGCACGTCGCGTTCCACGCGTTCAACGAGTGGCTCCTCGACGACTGGGGCTTCGATCGTGATGGGCGCATCCTCGCGGCGCCGTACCTCACCCTGCTCGACCCGGTGCGCGCGCTCGCCGAGGTGGACTGGATCATCGAGCGGGGTGCCCGGGTCGTGGTGATGCGGGCCGGACCGGTGATGGATCCGCAGGGTGCGCGATCGCCCGGCGATCCCGCGCACGACCCGATCTGGGCCCGGCTCGCGGCGGCCGGGGTGGTCGTCGCCTACCACTCCGGCGAGAGCGGCTACTACCGCTACCTCACCGACTGGGGCGAGCACCTGTCGCTCGAGGCCTTCCGCAACCCGCCGTTCCCGGTGGTGACGGTCGGCGATCGCCCGATCTACGACACCGTGGCCGCGCTCATCTGCCACGGGGTGCTGACCCGGCACCCGGCGCTGCGAGTGGCCACGATCGAGTCGGGCAGCGACTGGGTGCCCTCGTTGCGACGCAAGCTGGCGAAGTCGTACGCACAGACGCCGTCGGCCTACGGCGACGACCCGGTGGAGCAGCTGCAGCGCAGCGTGTGGGTGTCCCCGTACTACGAGGACGACCTCCACGCGGTGCGGGATGCCATCGGGGTCGAGCGGATCATCTTCGGGTCCGACTACCCCCACGCGGAGGGACTCGAGGTGCCCGCCTCCTTCGTGGACGACCTCACGGGGTTCTCCGACGCGGAGATCCGGCGGGTGATGCGCGAGAACGGTCGCGAGCTGATCGGCCTCGCGGGCTGACCGTCAGCGGCGCGCCGCGAGGATCGCCTCGGCGGTGCGGCGGCCGGAGAAGAGCGCACCCTGGATCGAGGCGGTGTCGCGGTGGTCACCGCACACGTAGCGCCCGTGGCCGAGGTCGACCCGTCGGCGTGCGTGCAGCGGCGCGCGCTGGTCGGGGTGGCCGTGCTCGATCCGGTCGATCCGCAACGTCTCCCATCTCGCGACCACGGGTCCGAACCACTCGCCGAGGTGGCGCCGCACCGTACCCTCGAGGTCGGGCCCGCCCGGGGTGCCGGGCACCGAGGCGGCGATGAGCGCGCGGCCCGGCGGTGCGTAGGTGGGTGCAACCGCGCTGAGCACCGCGAGGTTGCGGACCGGGCCGGGTCCTCCGTCGAGCGCGATCGAGCGGCCGACGCCGTCGGGTGGCTCGGGCGCGGCGAACCAGATGCAGCTGGTCGCACGGGACCCGGGATCGGGCAGGTCGAGGAGGCGCGCCGCGCTCGGACCCTCGGTGGCCACCACGACGGTCTCGGCGGGGATCGGATCACCGTCGGCGACCTCGACCGTGCGCCCGTGGATCGCGGTGACCCGAGCGCTGCACCGCAGGGTGCCCGGGTCCAGGCCCGCGGCGAGCTGCTGGGGGATCGCGCCCATGCCGGCGGCCGGTACCGCGGCGTCGCCGGTGGCCAGCATGCGGAGGATGAGCAGGAAGCGGTGCGACGAGACCTCGAGGTCCGGGTCGAGCTGGATGCCGGCGAACAGCGGGCGCCAGAACCGGTCGACCATCTGCGATGAGAAGCCGCGCGCTGCGAGCAGCTCGGCCGTCGACGTGTCGGTCCGCCGCAGCAGCTCGGGCACGGTGCCGCGACGGGCCTGCGCGACGAGGGCCAGGAGCCGCGCCTTGTCGAGCGGCGATCCGATCGGCGCGAGCACGGTGTCGGCGAGCCCGGCGGGCCGGCGTCGGGGGTCGGTGACCTGCCAGGTGCGGCGTCCGACCCGAACCGCCGCGCCGGGGTCGAACCGTTGGAGGTCGAGACCGGCGAGGTCGAGCACGCGCTGGGCCTCGGGGTAGGCGGTGAGCAGGATCTGGAACCCGCGATCGAGTCGGAACCCGTCGACGAGATCGGTCCGGACCCGCCCGCCGACCCCGTCCGAGGCCTCGAGCACGGTGACGTCGACCCCATGGCGCTGCAGCGTGCGCGCGCACGCGAGCCCGGCCAGCCCGGCCCCGACGATGACGACCGACATGGTCGTCGAACCTACCCGGCGGCGCGCGCGGCGAGCGGGGGCGGTGGTCCGAGCGCCCACCCGAGCAACCCGAGCAACCCCGCGGTGGGCGGGCGGACCGTGAGCGTCTCCACCCCGGGGAGGCTCGGGAGACGGAGCAGCAGGCGCTGCCGGAGGCTCAGGAGCTCGATGGACGCGGCCGCGATCACCGCGTAGGCCGGACGCGTGGCGATGGGCAGCGGGGGGAGGAGGAGGAACCGCACGGCCGCGTGCGCGGCCGGGGAGGCCGCGATCTCCCGGTGACCCTGGACCCACTCGCGCAGGCCGGCGGCGCTCACCGGGAGGTCATCCGCGCCGAGCGCGAACCCGAGGACGCGCATCTCCCGCACGTAGCGGTCGGCCTCAGCCTCGGAGGTACCCGGCCCGTAGGTGCGGTACGCGGTGAGGAACGACTCCACCTCCACGTTGTGGACCCAGGACAGCAGGGCGGGATCGGTCGCGTCGTAGCGTCGACCATCGAGCGCGATGCCGCGCACCCGGCCGTGGACCGCTCGCACCCCGGCGATGGCCTGCTCGGCGGCGTCGGTCGTCCCGAAGGTCGTCGTCGCGACGAACCGGCCCGTCCGGGCGAGGCGCCCGAGGGGGTCGGTGCGGTACGACGAGTGCTCGGCCACCCCGGCCATCGCGAGCGGGTGCAGCATCTGCACGAACAGGGCGCGCAGGCCGCCCACCAGCATCGAGCGGTGCGCGTGGACCCGCCACGTCATCGAGTCGGGGCCGAAGAGACCCGGGTCGTCGTGGTCGGCGAACGGGAACTCGGGGTAGGCGCCGTCACCGGCGGTGAGCAGGCGCCGGGCGGCGAGCCCGAGGTGCTCCCGGGCCGCGTCGATCACCGCGATCGGTGCTGTGGCGACGCGGCGGCTCGGCCCCGCAGGTTCGGGCACCTCAGCCGGCGAGGAGCTCGCGGCCCGCGCCGACGCAGGACGGGTGCCGCAGCTTCGACAGCGCCCGAGCCTCGATCTGCCGGATCCGCTCCCTCGTCAAGCGCAGGTTGGCGCCGACCTCGTCGAGGGTGGCCGGCTCGCCCCCGTGCAGCCCGTGGCGCATCGTGAGGATCGCCTTCTCGCGGTCGTTGAGGACCTGCACCATCCGCTCCACCTCGCCGGGCAGCGACGCGCGCACCGACTCCTCGGCGGGATCGAGCGCGGTCGGGTCGGCCACGAGGTCCCCGAGCCCGTCATCCGCGTCCTCGCGCAGCGGCTGGTCGAGCGAGACCGTGTCGGCGGAGTAGAGGAGCAGCTCCTCCACCCGGTTCGGGGTCATGCCGCAGTCCGCGGCGATCTCCTCGTTGCTCGGCCACCGACCGAGCTCGCCCTCGAGCCGGGTCGCGGTGCGCTTCACCGCGAGCACCTCGTCGAACGCGTGGGCGGGCAGCCGGATGGTGCGCCCCGTGTTCGCGATGCCGCGCTGGATGGCCTGACGGATCCACCACGTCGCGTACGTGGAGAACTTGAACCCCTTGCGCCAGTCGAACTTCTCGACCGCACGGATGAGTCCGAGGTTGCCCTCCTGCACGAGGTCGAGCAGGGAGAGCCCGTGGTGCTGGTACCGGCGGGCCACGGACACGACGAGGCGGAGGTTGGCCTCGACGAAGTCGTCTCGGGCGCGCTCGCCATCGCGCACGGTGCGGCGGAGCCTGGTGGCCTGCGAACCCCGCGCGCCCGCGTCGAGCGCAGCCTGGGCGGCCCGTCCCTCCTCGATGGCCTGGGCGAGCCGCGCCTCGTCGTCCTTCGTGAGCAGCGGCACGCGGCCGATCTCGTCGAGGTAGGTCGCGATGAGATCGCGCTCGGAGGCGTCGTCCCGTCGGTGTGCGGCTCCGGCCATGCGCTCGGCTCCTCGTCGGCTCGGTCGACCCGGGAGGGCCGGCGCACTCAGTTCGGAGCCGGGGCGCCATCCGGATGGGCCCGGGTGCCGGGGCCGGTGCGGGCGGCTCAGGCGGTCGGGCTCGCCTCGGCCTCCCGGGCCGAGCGGTCCTCGGTCCGATCCGGGTCGGCGGCGGGCTGCAGGTCGGTGAGCGCGAGCAGGCAGGGGACCATGACGGCCAGCATCATGCCGGGGACCGTCACCCCCGAATCGTTGAGGAGGAGGCCGAGCACCGCCATGACGGCGAAGGCCGCCCCGCCCGCCCGCAGCGAGGGGAGCGCCACGGCGAGGCGCGACAGCCACGGCGTGCCCCAAGCGAGGAACGCGAGGAACGCGAGCAGCCCGATCGATGCGAGCACCCAGGTCGGGACGAGGAAGGTCTCGAGCATGAGGCCGGCCTTGCGGGAGATCACCGTCACGAACCCGGCGAACCCGTCGTTGCCGACCTTCTCGAAGAAGCGCCCGACGTGGGTGCGCGAGCCGCTCGGCCGCAGCAGGTCGCCGAACCCGACGAGCAGGCCGGCGCCGACGAGGGCCACGGCGAGCCACGCCACCGCGCGGCGGGTGACCTTCCGGCCCGTCGCCAGCCAGAGGAACAGCGCGTACGCGGGTGCGTTCGAGAGTGCCCCGCCGAAGTCCTGCCCCCACGGGGGCGCGGCGACGATGACGAGGACGCCGCCGAGCAGCGCAGCGCTCAGCGCGACGCCCCGGCGCGGCCCGAGCCAGCCGACGAGGATCGTCGCGAGGATGAGCGCGCTCGCGCTCAGCTGCGCCGACGCGGGGTTTCCGAGCCCGGCCACCCGGACCCCCACGGTGGGTGAGTAGCCGAACACCGTCGCGAACTGCAGGTGCGCGCCGAGCAGCGCGTCGAGACCGTGCAGCAGGACGAGCGCGCCGGTGGCGAGCGCGGTCGGGAGCAGCCAGTGGACCCGTCGGGTCGCGACCGCCACCGCACCGAACCCGAGGGCGAAGGTCACGACCGCGACCCAGAACGCGCCGGAGCCGTACCGGTGGAAGCCGAAGGGCTCGGTGAGGAACGTCGCCGCCATGAGGCCGGGCACGGCGAGGCAGATCCCCGCGTGGACCCACCGCCACCGCGCCGCGCGCGGCACGAGGAGCACGACGAGTCCGAGGAGCGCCACGACCACGACGGTCACCGCGAGGGCGACCATCGCCGCGCCGATCGTCGCGTCCCGGAACTGCGAGGCCTGGGTCTCCCGGGCGAGCCGGTCCACCCGGACGTCGTAGGGGCTGCGCGTGCCGCCGGCCGGGTGGACGGGACGACCCTCCATCGCCTCCGGCACCTCGACGCCGATCTGGTCGAGGATGCTCGGTGCGATGTCCTGCAGGGCCACGTAACCGGCTCGCCGCGTGGTGCCGGTCTCGACGTACCCGGGGGGCGTGCCCGCACCGCGGACGCTGAGCACGCCGAGGCTCCGGCCGGCTGACGGGTGGTACGACCCGAACGCGAGCACGAGGTCGCGCGCCGGATCGGTGCGCTCGAGCAGTGCGCCGACCATCCGGTCGGTGCGGCGCAGCGCGGCCCGGCGCTGCTCGGTGCGGGCAGCCGGGTCTGCGTACCGTCGGTAGGCGTCGGCCCGCGCGAGGTCCGAGGCTTCGACGAGCACCACGGATCGGTCGCGCCACACCGAGTCGAACGCGCGCAGCACCGACGTCGGGTCCAGGGCCAGCCCGAACGGCGCGCCCTCGACCCGCTCGAGCAGGCCGTCGTCGACCGCCCCGGCGGGGAGTCGGCCCTGCCGATCGGTGAGCACGAGCGCGGCCTCGCGGTGGAGCCGCTCGGCGGGCGGGACGGTCTCGCCCGAATCGGCGTTCGCGATCACGGCCCGGCGCCACCCGGCGGTGCGGAGGGTGCTGCCGAGCTCACCGGGCACCGACTCGAACAGCAGCGCCTCGTTCGTCTCCTCGAGCGCGGCCTGGCCGAGCGCACCGATCGCTGCGTCGAGTGGGCGGCTCATCCGGCGCTCGTAGAGCACGGATCCGTCGGCACCTGCGTACCGCTCGCGGGCTCCGACGACCTCGCCGTCGAGCCCCCCGCCTGAGGTGCGGGTGCCGGCACCGACCGTCGCGTACCCGTCCCCCGGGTCGGTGTTGCGTGAGGTGGCGCGCAGCATGAGGTTCGCCATCCCCGATGCTCGGAACAGCGCCTCGAGGTGGGGCAGTCGGTGGTCCCGGACCTCGGCCCACGACATGGTCGGGAGCGCGATCAGCAGCACGCGCCGCACGGGGACCGGCCGTTCGTCCGCGCTCGCGGGCGACGCGACCGTGGCGCCGAGGCATCCGGCGACGAGGCCGAGCGCCGCGATCCGCAGGAGGGTGGGCCGCCGGGCCGGGCCGCTTCGTCGCATGCGGTCCGGATCATGCCACCGGGGCCGCGGCATTCCGAGGCGTGGCGCCCGGTCCGTGCCGCCCGCCACCCCGGGACCCCGGGCGCTGGGCCAGAATGTCGGCGCCCCACCCGCAGCGGAGGACGGCGACGTGGTCGAGGCGACCATCACGACAACCCGGATCGATGCCCCGGTGTCCCGGCGCTCCGCGCCCGGGTTCCTGCTGTTCCTCCTGCTCCTCGTGGTCGCGGCCTCGCTGCGGGTGCCGGGCTGGGTGGTCCCGGTGTTCAACTCCGATGAGTCGTTCCTCGCGACCCAGGCCGAGGTGCTGAACCACGGTGGCCGCCTCTACGAGGACGCGGCCGACCGCAAGCCGCCGATCGTGCCCTACCTCTACGCCGCGACCTTCCGCGCGTTCCACACGACCGGACTCTGGTCGGTGCGTCTGGTCGCAGCCATCGCGGTCGCGCTCACCGGTTGGCTCCTGGCCCTCGAGGCGCACCGCCGGTGGGGCACCCGGGCTGCGTGGCTCGCGGGCCTGCTCTTCGTCCTCAGCACGGTGGCCTTCGCACCACAGGACGGGCAGGCCGCGAACTTCGAGATCTTCATGCTGCTGCCGATGACCGCCGGGGTCGTGCTCGCGGCCCGACGCCGGCCGGCGAGCGCGGGGGTGGCCATCGCGGTGGCCACCCTCTGCAAGCAGACCGGCGCAGCGGCACTGCTCCCGGTGCTCTACCTCGCGCTGCGCGGCGACCGTCTGCGCGGCCTGCGCCGGGTCGCGGTGGGGTTCGCGGTTCCGCTCATCGTCGTCGCGCTGCTCGTCGGTCCGGGCGACCTCCTCTTCTGGGCGGTGCTCGGCAACGGTTCCTACGTGGGGTTCGACACGGCGTCGCTGTACGTGGTCGGCATGTTCATCCTCATGACCGCGGCGTTCGCGGCCTGCCAGGCCCCGATGCTCTGGTGGACCCCCTCGGCCTGGCGCGATGTGGAGCGGCGACGCAGCGAACGCGACCTGTGGCTGTGGCTCGCGTCCTCGGGCGTCGCGGTGGCCTTCGGGTTCCACTTCTTCGGCCACTACTACCTGCAGCTCCTGCCGCCGCTCGCGCTCATCGCTGCGGGCTCGCTCGCCCACGCCTCTCGGGTCGCGGTGCGGCGCACGGTGGCCCTCGCGGCGGTGACCGCCGTCGGGTTCAGCATCCTCGGTTTCTGGGTGCAGCCCTTCGGGGGTGAGCCGGAGTACCAGTCGGTGAGCGCGTACCTCGAGGACCGGGCCCGGCCCGAGGACAGCATCCTCGTGTGGGGCCAACTGCCGGAGGTCTACTGGGCCTCGGGGAAGCGACCGGCGACCCGGTTCATCACCACGGGCTTCCTCACCGGCAACTGGGGCGGACGCGAGCCGAGCGACGACACCGCGGCGGCGGCCACCCCCGGGGCCTGGGACCTGTTCTTCGCGGACTTCGCTGCGAATCCCCCGCGGTACGTGCTCGACACCACGCCGGCGGCGATCCGGGGATCCCAGCGGTACCCGATGTCCCGGTTCCCCGAGTTCCAGCGGATCATCGACCGGCGGTACGTGTTCGTCGAGCAGATCGACGGGATCTCGGTGTACCGGCGGGTGGATCCCGTCGTGCGTTAGCGGGCCACGAGCTGCTCGCTCGCCGACCAGAGCCGTGCCGCCGCGGCGTCGTCGCGGGCGTGCCGTGAGATCGAGGCCGGACGGCACCGGTGGTAGTAGCCGCCCGTGGCCGTCGCGACGGCCGGGTCGCCCGCGAGGTACACGGAGGTCCGGGCACCGCGCTCCGGGCTGATCGCGAACAGCTTCGCCCCGAGATCCATGGCCCAGTCGAGGTTCCCGGCGTCGCCGTCCCGGCCGAAGTGGGAGGCGACGTACCCCGGGTGCAACGAGTTCGCGGTGACGCCGGTGCCGGCGAGGCGGCCCGCGAGTTCCCGGGTGAACAGGATGTTCGCGAGCTTGGACCGTGCGTACACGTCGAAGCCGGAGTACCGGCGCTCGCTCATGAGGTCGTCGAAGTCCAGTCCCCGCCAGGCGAACCGGTGCGCGTACGAGGCGAGGACGACCACCCGGGCCGGGGCCGAGGCGACGAGGCGCTCGCGGAGCAGGTCGGTGAGCAGGAAGTGGCCGAGGTGGTTCACGCCGAAGGTCATCTCGAACCCGTCCTCGGTGACTCGGCGGTCGGTGAGCACGAGCCCCGCGTTGTTCACGAGCGCGTCGATCCGGTCGGTGGCCGCGAGCACCGCGGCGGCGAAGGTCCGGACCGACGCGAGGCTGGCGAGGTCGAGCGGCATGACCTCGACCGTGCCGCCGCTGCGCTCGGTGATCTCGGCGAGCGCAGCCGCGCCCCGGGAACGGTCCCGTGAGGTGAAGATGACACGGGCGCCATCACCTGCGAGCGCCACCGCCGTCTCCTTGCCGATCCCCGCGTTGCCGCCGGTGATGACCACCGTGCGCCCGTCCATCGATCCCATCGCGGTACCTCCGACTGCCCACGTTACGGGGCCGCGCTGCGCAGCTCGAGGTCGGCGCGCACCGGCCGGTGGTCCGAGCCCGCGTCGGGACCGACCGCGGCGTCGACGACCCGCCACTCGCGGTCGATCCAGATGTGGTCGATCTGGCTGTGCGGACGGTGCGCAGGCCAGGTGCGCCCGCGCACCGCACGGCGCCGGGTGCGCAGCACGGTCTGCACGGGCGGACCCCACATGTTGCAGTCGCCGGCGATGACCGTGGGACCTCCGATGGTGCGCAGCGCGTGGTCGAGCCGCGCGAGTTGGGGGAGCGAACCCCACAGCCGGTGGGACGCGTGGGTCCCCGCAACCGTCGCGGTCGCGCCGGATGGCAGACGCAGGGTCAGACCCAACCCGTAGCGGCGGGGGATCACGTCGTGGCGGGCGTGGCCCAGGTCGACCGTGTGCCGGTCGACCACCGGGATCCGGGAGATGACCGCGAGGCCGCAGTCGCCGACCGGGCCGGGCGGCAGCGGCAGGTGCCGGGGCCGCGCCGGGTTGCGGTCGGACATCATGGGGAGCTCGTGCAGGGTTCCGTCGAGCAGCCGGGCGATGGTCGCGGCGTACCCCGGCTCGCCGTGCGGCCGCCACGACTCCTGCAGCACGAGCACGTCGGCATCGAGTGCCACCGCCGCGCCGACGACGTCGTACGGTCGACCGGCGAGCGTCACCCCCCAGTGCGTGTTGAAGCTCGCGACCCGCAGCGTGTCCACGCCCGCTCCCGCTCGCCGTCCTCCCGGCCTGCGATCGGCACCGTAGCCGTCGTACCTCCTAGTCTCGCCGGGTTCCGACGAGTGCGAGGAGTGGGTGCGATGGCTGACGTGCTGGCGGGGTACGACCTCACGGGGCAGGTGGCGGTCCTGACTGGAGCCGGGAGCGGCATCGGGCGGGCCACCGCGACCACCCTCGCCGCAGCTGGTGCGACCGTGGTGTGCGCGGACATCGACGAGGACAACGCCCGAGCCACCGCCGAGGCGATCGTCGCCGCCGGAGGACGGGCTCGGGCTGTGCGCTGCGACGTCACCGCCCGCGAGCAGATCGACGCGCTCGTCGACGACGCGGTGGCCGAGCACGGCCGCATCGACATCATGGGCAACATCGCCGGCGTGCCCCACAACCGGATGGTCGCCGAGGTGAGCGACGAGGAGTTCGAGCGCATCCTCGCCATCAACATGAAGAGCGTCTTCTACGGGTGCCAGGCGGCGATCCGCCACATGGTCCCGCAGGGGTCGGGCTCGATCATCAACATCTCGTCCGGCGCGATCGACACCCCGGCGCCCACGTTGGCCTGCTACGCGATGACGAAGGCCGCGGTGGCCATGCTCACCAAGACCCTCGCCACCGAGGTCGGTCCGGCCGGCATCCGGGTGAACGCCATCGCGCCCGGGGTCATCCACACGAACTTCTCTCGGCACAACTACGTGGACGAGGAGGGCAACGAGGTGCCCGAGCGGGTGGAGAAGTACAAGCAGCGGTTCGGTTCGATGGCCCCGCTGCGCCGGGTCGGGGAGGCCCCGGACGTCGCCGACTCGATCCTTTTCCTCTGCTCGGCGGCAGCCTCGTTCATGACCGGCCAGATCCTGCGCCCGAACGGCGGCGCTGCCATGCCCTGGTAGGAGCCGGCGGGCGGTGACCGGGTCCAGCGGGACCCGGCGGCTACTCTGCGTGGCGCGGAGCACCCCGGCTCCGCGGGTCAACCTCGCGTCGAGGGCGGCGGTGCGCCGCGCCGGCAGGGAGTGCGACCCACCGTGGCGTACGCCCGAACCGGAAGCGAGCACCAGTGACGGAGACCATCGAGACCACCACGTTCGAGGCCCTCGGCGTGGACCCCGGGATCATCTCGGCCCTCGCCGAGCAGGGCATCTCGGCCCCCTTCGCGATCCAGAACCTCACGATCGGTGACGGCATCGCCGGCCGCGATGTGTGCGGCAAGGCCAAGACCGGTTCGGGCAAGACCCTCGCCTTCGGCATCCCGATGCTCCAGCGCGTGTCCACCGCCCAGCCCAAGCGACCCACGGGCATGGTGCTCGTCCCGACCCGCGAGCTCGCGGTGCAGGTGAAGGACGCGCTCGGTCCGCTCGGCAAGGCGACGGGCGTCCGGGTGAAGGCCATGTACGGCGGGGTGTCGATGGACCCCCAGATCGACGCGCTCCGCAAGGGGGTCGAGATCATCGTCGGCACCCCGGGTCGCCTCATCGATCTGCTCGAGCGGGGCGAGATGGAACTCGGCTCGATCGAGATCATGGTGCTCGACGAGGCCGACCGCATGGCCGACATGGGCTTCATGCCGCAGGTCCAGAAGATCCTGTACCGCACGACCGGACCCCACCAGACGATGCTGTTCTCCGCGACGCTCGACGGCGCGGTCGATCGGCTCGTGCAGAAGTACATGGTGGATCCGGTGTTCCACGAGGTCGCCTCGGACGAGCCGACCGTGGAGCAGATGCGCCACCACTTCCTCCACGTGCACCAGCTCGACAAGGTGAAGGTCGCCGCGGCGATCGCTCGGGGGGTCGATCGCACGATGATCTTCCGCAGCACCAAGCGCGGTGCGGACAAGCTCGTCGAGCAGCTCCTGCGCGAGGGGGTTCGGGCCGGCGCGATCCACGGGGACCTCCGGCAGGCCGCCCGCGAGCAGGCGCTGGCCGACTTCGCGGCCGGTCGGCTCCACGTGCTCGTGGCCACCGACGTGGCGGCCCGGGGCATCCACGTCGACTGGGGCGACGTGGTGATCCACTACGACCCGTCGCACGACCACAAGGACTACCTGCACCGATCCGGGCGGACGGCCCGGGCCGGCGAGCAGGGCGTCGCGGTGACGCTCATGCTCTACAACCAGGAGAACGAGGTCCGTGTCGTGATGCGCCGGCTCCGGCTCGACCAGCCGATCGTCGAGGTGTTCTCGAACGACCCGCGGCTCGCCGACCTGCGGGGCTGGGACCCGACGGGCGCCTGACCCGGAGGTGGCCTAGCGGTCGCCGCGGGTGCTGCGGGCGGTGACGCCCGGGCCGGTGCGCGTCGCCCGGCTCGTGCGGCGGTGGTCCGCGTTGGGACGGGGCGGCACTGCGTCGACCACGTGGATCGTGCCACGGCGGTGCGCCCGGGCCACGGCCCGTCGTCGAGCGGCGCGGCGACGACGACGGCGGATCACCACCGCCCGCCGGGCGAGCACGAGCACCATGAGCAGGGCGAGGGCCGCGCCCACGCCGAGCGCGACCGCAGCCCAGGGGATCCTCGCCGAGAACGGCCGGGCGTCGCGTGGGGACCCCGGGGTCCCGGTGCGCCCCGCCGCATCGCCGCGGGACGCGCCGCCGGGGGCCGCCGATGCGTCGGCCGTATCGCCTCGGCCCACCGGGGCTCCGCAGGTCGCGGGTCCGTCGGCGCGGGCGGGTCGGACGCGCACGGGCGGGAGCTCGGCGAGGCCGGGCGAATCGGCGCGGCTGGCGAAGCCCCGGTCGAGCAGCGCGCCGGCCCAGCCCGCGGTGTCCCAGGTGCCGAACACGACGGCGAGCATGGAGCGGCCGTCGCGGCGCGCCGACGCGACGAGGGTGCGTCCGGCGTTGTCGGTGAACCCGGTCTTGAGCCCGTTCGCGCCGACGTAACCCCGCAGCACCGTCGCGTTGTGGTTCACGAACCGGTGGGGCCGTCCGGCCACGTCGGTGAACCGCCGCTCGACGGTCCCGACGGGACCGGCGAGCGCTGGCACCGCGAGCGCGTTGCGCCCGAGGACGGCGAGGTCCCACGGGCTGAGCGCGCTGCCCCCGCCGAACGCACTCCGGTCGCTGAGGCCCGCAGGGTCGGCGAACCGACCGTCGGTCGCCCCGAGGCGCCGCATGAGCGCGCCGCCCTGCGCGGCGAACCCGGCCACGCTGCCTCCGGAGCACTCGGCCAGGGCCCACGCGGCATCGTTGGCCGAGACCATGAGGAGGGCGTCGAGCATCTGCTCCCGGGGCCAGGCCTCACCGGCCGGCATGCCGATGCGCATGGGCGGCTCGGCGGCGGCGCGGGAACTCACGGGGATCGGCGTGCCGGGACGCAGGTGCTCCACGGCCGTGAGCGCGGTGAGCACCTTCACCATGCTCGCCGGGTCCCGGGGGGTGTGCGGGTCCCGAGCCTCGAGCACGACGCCGCGATCGAGGTCCACGAGGATGAACGCCGCCGGTTCGGGGCCGGCCGGGGGCGGGAGGGCCGCGGTTGGGGTGGCGCTCGCGGCCACGGCGACGAGCGCCGTGAGCACGCCGCGCGCGGCGCGGCCGAGGGGAGTGGGGCCCGGGGAAGCCATGGCCCGACAAGGCTACGGGCGGTTGGACCCGCGGACGCGTCACCGTGGTGAAACGCTTCGTCGGTGGTCGGGGTCGCGTGCCACGATGGCCGGCGTGACCAAGCCTCGGATCTCCCCCCGCATCGCCGCCATCGCCGAGTCCGCGACGCTCGCCGTCGACGCCCGGGCCAAGGCGCTCAAGGCGGCCGGTGAGCCGGTCATCGGCTTCGGGGCGGGGGAGCCCGACTTCCCGACCCCGGAGGCGATCGTGGAGGCGGCGGTGGAGGCCTGCCGCAACCCGGCCAACCACCGGTACTCGCCGACGCCGGGTCTGCCCGAACTGCGCGCGGCGATCGCGGCGAAGACCGAGCGCGACTCGGGCTTCAGCGTCCCGGCCGCGCAGGTGCTCGTCACCGCGGGCGGCAAGCACGCGGTGTACACCGCGTTCCAGACCATCGTGGCCGAGGGCGATGAGGTCATCCTCCCCGCCCCGTACTGGACCACCTACCCCGAGGCGATCACGCTCGCCGGCGGGGTTCCGGTCGAGGTCGCGACCACCGACGCGCAGGGGTTCCGGGTCACGGTCGAGCAACTCGAGGCCGCCCGCACCGAGCGGACGAAGGCGATCGTGTTCGTCTCGCCCTCGAACCCGACGGGTGCGGTCTACCGCCCCGAGGAGGTGGAGGCGATCGGACGCTGGGCGCTCGAGCACGGCATCTGGGTCATCACCGACGAGATCTACGAGCACCTCGTGTTCGGCGACCACCGGTTCACCTCGATGCCGACGCTCGTCCCCGAGTTGGCCGACACCTGCATCGTGCTGAACGGCGTGGCCAAGACCTACGCCATGACCGGGTGGCGCGTGGGTTGGATGATCGGTCCGGCCGACGTCATCGCCGCGGCCACGAACCTCCAGTCCCAGTCGACCTCCAACATCTCGAACGTCGCCCAACGTGCCGCGCTCGCCGCGGTGGCCGGCCCGCTCGACGCCGTGCACGAGATGCGGGTGGCCTTCGAGCGGCGGGGCCGGACCATGCACCGGATGCTCTCGGAGATCCCGGGCGTCCGCTGCCTCGAACCCGAGGGCGCCTTCTACTGCTTCCCCTCGTTCGAGGGGGTCATCGGGCGGACGCTGGCGGGTCGCGAGATCACCTCCACCATGGACCTCGCCGGGGTGCTGCTCGACGAGGCCAAGGTCGCGATCGTGCCCGGGGAGGCCTTCGGCGCTCCGGGTTACGCCCGGCTGTCCTTCGCGCTCGCCGACGCGGACCTCGAGGAGGGCGTGGCGCGCATCGCCGCGTTCCTCGCATGAGCACCCCGGAGGGCGCGGGTAGCGTCCCCGCCGTGGCCCCCCGCGTCCTCGTCACCGAAGAGCTCGCCGAGACGGGCCTCGCGGCCATGCGCGCCGCCGGGTTCGAGGTCGACGTGCGCCTGGACCTGAGCCCCGAGGCCCTGCTCGACGCGGTGGTCGGCGCCCGGGCGCTCGTCATCCGCAGCGCGACCCAGGTCACGGCCGAGGTGCTCGCGGCCGGCACCGACCTCGTGGTGGTGGGTCGTGCGGGCATCGGCCTCGACAACGTCGACGTGGCTGCGGCGACCGGGCGCGGCGTGATGGTCGTGAACGCCCCGCAGTCGAACGTGGTGAGCGCGGCCGAGCAGGCCATGGCCCTGCTGCTCGCGCAGGCCCGCAACATCCCGCAGGCCCACCACGACCTCGTGCACGGCGAGTGGAACCGGGCCCGCTGGACCGGCGTCGAACTGCACGGCAAGACGCTCGGCGTGGTCGGCCTCGGGCGGGTCGGCGTGCTGGTGGCCCAGCGGTGCCTCGCCTTCGGCATGCGGCTCGTGGCCTACGACCCGTTCGTGAGCCCGGAACGGGCCCGGCAGCTCGGGGTGGAGCTCATCCCGACGGTCGAGGAGCTCGTCGGCGTCGCGGATTTCGTGAGCATCCACCTGCCGAAGACCCCGGAGACGGTCGGGCTCTTCGGCGCCGACCTGCTGGCCCGGGTCAAGCCGGGGATCCGCATCATCAACACGGCTCGTGGCGGCATCATCGACGAGCAGGCGCTCGCCGACGCGATCCGCTCGGGTCGGGTGGCCGGGGCCGGGCTCGACGTGTTCGCCAAGGAGCCGACCACCGAGTCCCCGCTGTTCGACCTGCCGCAGGTCGTCGTCGCGCCGCACCTCGGCGCCTCCACGGTCGAGGCCCAGGACAAGGCCGGCGTCACCATCGCCGAGATGGTCGTGCTCGCGCTGCGCGGGGAGTTCGTGCCGTTCGCGGTGAACCTCGCCGCCAACGAGGCCAACGCCACCGTGCAGCCGTTCCTCCCACTCGTCGAGCGGCTGGGCCGGCTCTTCACCGGCCTGGCCGGCGGAACGCCGGAACTCCTCGAGATCTCCTACGAGGGGGCGATCGCCGACTACGACTGCCGCGTGCTGAACCTCGGGGTGCTCAAGGGCGTGCTCGGCCCGGTGGTGGACGAGCCCGTGTCGTTCGTGAACGCTCCGCAGATCGCGGAGCGCCGGGGCATCACCCTGCGAGAGACCAAGCGCACCTCGGCCCGCGACTACGTGAACCTCGTGGAGATCCGGGGCACCGTTGCGGGCCGCGACACCCACGTCGCGGGCACGCTCTACGGCAAGCAGTCCTCGCCGCGGATCGTCGGGCTCGACGAGCACATCGTCGACCTGCCCCCCTCGAGCCACATGCTCGTGGTCCGCAACGACGACGTGCCCGGCATGATCGGGCGGGTCGGCACCATCCTCGGCGAGGCCGGCCTCAACATCTCCGACATGGACGTGGGCACCGGACCGCACGGGGACGCGGCGCTCATGGTGACCTCGCTGGCCGAGGCCGTCCCGGTCGAGGTGGTCGAGCGCGTGCGGGCCGAGCCGGGCGTGGCCGACGCCCGGGCGATCGAACTCGGCTGATCCCCGCTCAGCCCTGGCGCTGGGCGAGCGAGTCGCGGATCTCGATGAGCACGTCGAGCTCGGTCGGGTCGGCCGCCTTCTCCTCGCTCGAGCGCATGTTCCGCAACTTCTCGTAGGACTGGACGATCACGAACAGCGTCGCGGCGATGATGAGGAAGTTGATGACCGCGTTGATGAAGAGGCCGTAGGCCACGACGCCGTCCCCGACCTTGAACGTGAGGTCGGTGAACGAGGGCTGTCCGAAGATCGCGCCGACGAGCGGCATCATGATCGCGCCGACGAACGCGTCGACGAGGGTCTTGAACGCGGCGCCGATCACGAAGGCGACGGCGACGGCGACGAGGTCGCCCTGCACGAGGAACTTCTTGAAGTCGGACCACAGGCTCTTCATGGGACCCCCTGGACGGTGTGCTGGTCCGCAGAGCGTACGGAGCGCGCGCGGGGAGGGCGTGGACCCCTCAGCGTTTGGCCGGCCGGAGCCCG
>JBJTQX010000098.1:0-3828 GCA_046075855.1 Actinomycetes bacterium | reverse complement strand
CTGGTACGACACCTCGGCCCACATGCTCTGGATCGGCGAGCGCACCCGGCAGGTCGACGGCGCGCACGTCGAGTTCCTGCGCGGCGTCGGCAACCCGCTCGGCGTGAAGGTCGGCCCGAAGGCCGCGCCCGCCGACGTGCTCGCCCTCTGCGACGCGCTCGACCCCGACCACACCCCGGGCCGTCTCACCCTCATCTCGCGCATGGGCGCCGACACCGTCGAGGACACGCTCCCCGCGCTCCTCGAGGCGGTGCGCGACTCGGGTCACCCGGTCGTGTGGACCTGCGACCCGATGCACGGCAACACCTACCAGCACGCCTCCGGCTACAAGACCCGCGACTTCTCGGCGGTCATGCGCGAGCTGCGCGGCTTCTTCGGGGCCTGCAAGGCCGCCGGCGTGTGGCCGGGCGGCGCGCACATCGAGCTCACCGGCGAGGACGTCACCGAGTGCCTCGGCGGTTCCGAGGAGATCCTCGGCGAGCAGCTCGAGGAGCGCTACGAGACGATGTGCGACCCGCGCCTCAACGCGCGCCAGTCGCTCGACCTCGCCTTCCAGGTCGCCGAACTCCTCCGCGCCTGAGGCGCATCGGGGCTTGGCGGGGCGAGCGGCCCATGCCATACTCCCCACCGAATCCTCCCCGCCTTTCGGAACGGCCTCGGCCGGACCGGAATGGCGGGGCTTATTCGTTCCCGGTCAACTCGTCCAAGGAGGGACTCCCTGACCAGGGTCGCCGTCTTCATCGACTACCAGAACACGTACATGGGGGCTCGACGGACGTTCGGGACGACCGATGCAGTGCCCGTCGAAGGACAGGTGGCGCCCCACCACCTCGGTGAGTTGTTGACCACACGCGGCCTGACCGTCGATCCATCACGACGGCTCGATCGTGTGACGGTCTACCGGGGCGTTCCGTCACCGCACCACTCGCCCATCGGACATGCAGCCTGCGAACGGCAACTCGAGGTCTGGCGACGAGCGAACCGCGTTCGGTGCGTCACTCGTCCACTCGCGTACCAGCGGTCCGCCACCGGTGCCGGCGCCTCGCGTCTCTTAGGCCGGGAGAAGGGCATCGACGTGCTGATCGCGCTCGACATGGCGACCGGGGCACTGCTCGACGAGTACGACGTGGCGATCCTGGTGTCGGCCGACACAGATCTGATCCCGGTCGTCGAGCGGGTCAGGAGTGCGGGCAAGCGGTGCGAAGTTGCGGCGTGGCGCTCACCCGGTGTCGGCGCTCCACGCCTCTCACTCCCGGGCCTGTGGTGCCACTGGCTCGATTCCCGGGACTACGACATGGTTCGCGACGACACCGACTACACGGTCGGTTGACGCGGCGCAGACCCTCAGTCGGCGAGCTTGGGGTCGAGGCCCATCTCGGAGTACTCGGTCTCGAGTTCGTCGACGACTCGCTGCGCGTCGGCGTCCTCGGGACGGGCAGGCAGGAAGACCGCGGCCACGATGATCCCGAAGATCGAGACGAACCCGGCGACGAGGAAGCCCGTGCGCATGCCGTGCACGTAGGCGAGGTGCGACCGGGTGATGAGCTCGCCGGCGAGCCGCTGGGCGAAGGCCGGGCCCTGACTCAGCTTCTCGGCCACGATGCCGGCGGTCCCGACCCCGTCGAGGGCCAGATCCTTGAGGGGCGCCGGGATGCGAGTGGTCTCGATCCAGGGACGCAGGCTCGAGGTGTAGCCGGAGGCCAGCAACGAGCCGATCACCGCGACGCCGAGCGCCCCGCCGACCTGCCGGGTCGTGTCGTTGACCGCCGAGCCCACGCCGGCCTTGGCGAGCGGCAGCGCGCTCATCACGCTCTCGGTGGCCGGCGCCATGACGAGCGCCATGCCGCCGGCGAGGCACATCATCCGCAGCATGATCCAGAGGTACGGCGTGTCGACGGTCATCGTGGAGAGCAGGAACAGCCCGATCGTCACGACCGTGAGCCCGGCGGCCACCGTGACCTTCGTGCCGAACTTGGCGACGATGCGCGCGCTGTTCGGGGCGATGAGCAGCATGACGAGCGAGAACGGCATGAAGCGCACGCCGGTCTGCAGCGGCGTGTAGCCGAGCACGAACTGCAGGTACTGGCCGATGAGGAACATCGAGCCGAACATGGCGAAGAACACGAAGGTGATGGAGCCGCTCGCCGCGCTGAACCGCGGGTTCTTGAAGAAGCGCATGTCGAGCATCGGGTGGTCGGTGTGGAGCTCCCACGCGATGAACGCTCCGATGAGGCCGAGGCCCACCCCGATCGCCCCGAGCACCTGCGAGTCGGTCCAGCCCTTGCCGGGCGCCTCGATGAGGCCCCACAGCAGCGCGGTGAGCCCGGCGATCGAGAGCAGTGCACCGAGCGGGTCGAGTCGGGGCGCTGAGGGGTCCTTCGAGGTCGGGATGATCGAGAGTCCGGCGATGACGCCGATGGCCACGATCGGCACGTTGACGAGGAACACCGACTGCCACGAAAAGTGCGTGAGAAGGCTGCCGCCGAGGAGCGGCCCGAGCGAACCGCCGATCCCGGAGGCGCCCGCCCAGATACCGATGGCCTTGCCGCGCTCGTGCGCGGGGAAGACGTTCGTGATGATCGAGAGCGTCGCCGGCATGATGAACGCACCGCCGATGCCCATGAACGCCCGCACCGCGATGAGGGCCGACGCGCTGTGCACGAACGAGGCGGACAGTGAGCCGACGCCGAAGACGATGAGCCCGAACTGCAGGGCACCGCGTCGGCCGTAGCGGTCACCGAGGGAGCCGGCCACGAGCAGCAGCCCGGCGAAGACGAGGGTGTACGAGTCGACGATCCAATGGATCTGGCTGGTGCTGGCGTCGAGGTCCCGCACGATCGTCGGGATGGCGACGTTGAGGATCGAGTTGTCGAGGACGATCACCAGCAGGCTGAAGCACAGCACCGCCAGGATGAGCCAGCGCCGGTGGTACGCCTCCTGCTGGATGTGCAGCTCGTGCTGCGAGGGCGCGGACGGCGCGGCCATGGGATCTCCGAGGGCTGTGGGGAAACCGTAAGGCTAGTGACCACCCTGCGCCGGACGCGGCACGCAGGGGTGTGACCTCGGTCGCCCGTCGTCGCCGCCCCGCGCGGCGATCAGGACGCGGCGTCGATGGCCGCGAGGGCCGCCGCGATGGCCGACGGACTCGCCGGGGTCATCGGCAGGCGCAGGTCGGGCGTCGGGATGAGGCCCTGGGCGTGGAGCACACCCTTGAACACCGCGGGGTTCGGCTCGGCGAACCCCGCGCGGATCACCGGCAGCAACGCCTCGTGGTGGGCACGGGCCTCGTCGAGACGACCCTTGAGCCCCGCCTCCACGAGCGCCACGAAGCGATCCGTGCACACGTGCGCAGAAGCCGCGATCGCCCCGAGCCCGCCGAGCAGCAGGATCGGGAGGATGTACGGGTCCTCGCCGCTCAACACCGAGAAGCCGTCGGGCGCAGCTGCGAGCACCTCGAGGGTGTCGGCCTCGAGCGCGCCCACCGACTGCTTGATGCCCGCGACGTTGGGGTGCGCGGCGATCTCGAGGATCCCGGACGCACCGAGCACCCGGCCCGTGCGGTACGGGATGTTGTAGACGATGACCGGCACCGGGCTCGCGTCGGCCACCGCCGCGAGGTGGGCGACGATGCCCGCCTCGCTCGGGCGCACGTAGTACGGCGTGACCACGAGCACCGCGGCGAGGCCCGGGGTACCCGCGAGCGCCTCAGCCTTCGCGATCGTGGTGCGGGTGTTGTACGAGCCGATCCCGACGGTGAGCGGCGCCCCTCGCTCGGCGCAGACCCGCGAGGTCGCGGCGATCACTGCGTGCTGCTCGTCGGCGTCGAGC
>JBJTQX010000097.1:0-37972 GCA_046075855.1 Actinomycetes bacterium | reverse complement strand
CGTGCCGAGCGCGACGATGCCGGCCGCGCCGGCGTCGAGGTAGTGGTGCGAGAGGCGCTCGATCGCGTCGACGGCCACCGAGTCGTCGGCGGCGAACGGGGTGATGAGCGGGACGTGGACGCCCCGGAGGTCGAGGTCGCTCGGCACGCCCTCACGGTAGCCGCCGGGGCCCGGCGCTAGCCTGCCGAACCGTGCCCGACTGGCTCGTCATCCTCCTCGGCATCGGCGTCGGGTTCGGCACCGGCGTGCTCTCCGGGATGTTCGGCATCGGCGGCGCCGTGGTCTCGACCCCGGCGATCCGTGCACTCGGCGCGACGCCGTTCGAGGCGGTCGGCTCGACGATCCCCGCCATCATCCCCGGCGCGATCAGCGGCACCCTGCGCTACCTGCGCGAGGGCTACGTGCACCTCGACACCGTGGCCTGGGTGGCCGGCCCCGGCGTGGTGGCCGCGGTTGGCGGTGCCCGCCTCACCCGGGTCGTACCCGGCGACGGCCACCTGCTCATGCTGCTCACCGCCGGCCTCGTCGCCTACAGCGCGTTCCAGACCGCCCGCGGCTCGGACGCGTCCCGCGACCTCGACGCGCACGCGGCCCGCCGTGACTCCTGGTGGCGGCTCGCCACCATCGGCCTCGGTGCCGGACTGCTCTCGGGGCTGCTCGGGGTCGGCGGTGGGATCCTCATGGTGCCGCTGTTCGTGCAGTGGCTCCACATGCCGATCAGGAACGCCATCGGCACCTCGTTGGCCTGCGTGGGCATCCTCGCGGTGCCCTCCTTCGTCGTGCACCAGATCCAGGGCGACATCAACTGGCTCTACGCAGCGCCGCTGTGCCTCGCGGTGATCCCGGGCGCCCGGGTCGGTGCGCACCTCGCGATCACGAGCGCCGAGCACGTGCTGCGCCGGGCCGTCGGCATCTGCCTGGGCATCGTCGCGGTCATCTACGCGACCGGCGAGGTCATCGCCCTCGCCCGGGGCTGAGGCGCACCGTGCGGATCCTGCTCATCGTCAACACCGCGGCCTCGTCGTTCACCGCCCGCAAGCGCGTCGTGATCCAGAAGGCACTGTCCTCCGACCACGAGGTCGAGGTGGTCGAGACCGTGCGCGGCGGACACGCGTCGCGCCTCGCCCGGGCCGCGGCACACGAGGGCGTCGAGGTCGTGGCCGTCCTCGGGGGCGACGGCACCCTCAACGAGGCGGCCAACGGCCTCGTCGGCACGCAGACCGCGCTGGCCCCGCTGCCGGGAGGATCCACCAACGTCTACGCGCGCACGATCGGCGTCGCGAACGACGCGGTCGAGGCGACCGGCCAGCTCCTCGCTTCGCTCGAGCGGGAGTCGCTGCGCCGGGTGGGGCTCGGCAAGGTCGAGGACCGCTTCTTCCTGTTCCACTGCGGGGTCGGTTTCGACGCGGCGGTCGTGGAACGGGTCGAGGCCCGCCGCAACCTCAAGCGCCTCGCCCCGCACCCGGTGTTCGCGGCCACGGCCTTCGACGCGTGGCTGCGCACCTACGACCACAAGCGGGGCCGCTTCACGGTCACCCTCGACGACGGGACCCGCATCGAGGGCGGCACGATGGCGATCGCGGCCGAGACGAGCCCCTACACCTACGTGGGGAGCCGACCCATCGTCGTGACGCCGAACGCCGGCCTCGACCGCCCGCTCTCGCTCGCGGTGATCCGGGCCCACCGGGCCGTGCCGATGCTCGGGCTCGCGGGCCGGGCCATCATCGGCCAGCACGGCCTCGGGCGCACCCACGCCGCGACGGTCCGGGACGGCCTCACCGGGTTCACGATCACCGCCGGGGCCCCGATCCCCCACCAGGCCGACGGCGAGTACCTCGGCGAGGCCACGAGCCTGCGCTTCGAGCACCACCCGGACTGCCTCACCATCGTCCTGCCCACCGCCTGACGCGGCGACTGAGCGCGCTCAGAGCCAGGTGCGCAGGATCGCCGGGGTGTCGGTGATGAGTGCGTCGACGCCGGCCGCCGCGAGCGAGGTGGCGACGGGCTCGTCGTTCACCGTCCAGACGTTCACGGTGATGCCGGCGGCGTGGCACTCGGCGACGAAGGCGGCGCCCTCGTCGCCGGCGAGCGACACCCAGTGCGGGTGGAGCGAGCCGTGCCCACCGACCCGGGCGGCGAAGAGCGCGTCGGTGTTCGCGAGGTCAGGCGCGTAGAGCAGGCCGGTGGGGACGTTCGGGTCGAGGGCCCGCACCCGGTCGATGGAGGCGAGCGAGAACGACGACACGACGACCTCATCGCGCCCGCCACGGACGGCGAGCAGCGCCACGACCGCGGCGGCCGCGGTCTCGGTCGGGTCGTAGCCCGGATCGCCGTCGGAGTTCTTGACCTCGATGTTCACGAGGGTGCCGGCGCAGAGGTCGAGCACCGCGTCGAGGGTCGGCACGGACGGCGCAGCGGCCCGCAGGGCCGCCCAGTCGAGGGACTCGATGAGCCCGACCTCGGGCACCTCGCAGTCGTGGTGGCAGACGAGCACCCCGTCGGCGGTCGCGTGCACGTCGAGCTCGACCCCGTCGGCCCCCTCGGCGAGGGCGGCGGCGAAGGCCTCGAGGGTGTTCTCACGGGCCGCCCGGGGCGCACCACGGTGGCCGAGGATGCGTGGCGTGGTCGCCATGGCCGCTGAGCCTACGGAGCGTGGCGGCCTTGCGCCCGAACGGACCGGGCGGTCCCGGGAATCCCGAAAAAGCCCCTTGTCACGGTTCGCTCCCACCCCTATCCTCCTCATCTGCCCCGAGACCCACCTCCGGGGACAGCCACCAATCGAGTCACATCAGCAACATCAGCAACAGGTGACTCCCCTGCATGAGGACTTCCCCGTGACCCTGACCTGGATCCGCACCCACGACTGGGACGCCTCGGCCTGGCGCCGCGACGCGCTCTGCCGGAGCTCGAACCCCGACCTGTTCTTCCCCATCGGGGCCACCGGGCTCGCAGCCGACCAGATCGAGGCCGCCAAGGAGATCTGCGGCATCTGCCCGGTCGCCGAGGCCTGCCTCGAGTTCGCCATGGAGACGAACCAGGAGGCCGGCGTCTGGGGCGGGCTCACCGAGGACGAGCGCCGCGCCCTCAAGCGCGCACCGGCTGCCGCTGCGGTCTGACGCGACCGGCCCGCCTCAGTGGCGGGTCGCGTTGCCGACCCAGCGCACCGCGAGCAGCACTGCGCTCACCACCGCCACCGCGAGCCCGTACCAGAGGACGTCGAGCGCGTCGCGCCCGACCACGAGCTTCTCGAGGAACTTGATCGCAGCGACGAGGATGACGCCGTCGATCACCTTGCCCTTGAGGTCACCGAGGTCCTCGATCACCAACCACTCAGGGAGCCGGAGCGGGGTGATGAACAGTTCGACGAGACCCACCGCGAGGATGAGCGTCACCGTCCCGAGCAGGTAGGTGTCGATCACCTCGAGCAGCTCGACCACCGCGAGGGACGCACCCGGTCCGTCCTCGAGCAGCAGGCGCACGAGGGACCACGCCTCGGCCGCACCCCACACGAAGGTGACAGCGGCGGTCACGAACAGGGCCAGGGCCGCAACGACCGTGATGAGGACGCTGGCCTCGCTGGCCGCCGCAACGGCGGGGCGTCGGGCCCGCGCCGCGCTCGGGGTCTCGGGTTCCGTGGACATGCCCCCGGTTCGGACCCGCGGGGCCACCCGGATGGGCTCAGCCCGGGGGTTCGACGGTGCGACCGGCCACCGGCACGGGGATCCGCACCCGGACCCGGGTGCCCGGACGCTCCCCGTCACGGGCCGCCTCCATCGTGATCGACCCGGCCAGCTCCCCGGTGACGAGCGCGTGCACGATCGAGGTGCCGAGGCCCGGGGTCGTGGCCACGTCGAAGCCCGGCGGCAGCCCGACGCCGTCGTCGGTCACGATCACCTCGAGCATCGCGTCGTCGCGGTGCAGGTGCACCCGCACCGTGCCCTCGAGCGGTTCGTCGCCCTCGCGCGGGTAGGCATGGTCCACCGCGTTCTGCAGGAGCTCGTTGAGCACCACGGCCAGCGGGGTGGCGGTCTCCCCCGGCACGTACCCGGCCTCGCCGGTGACGTCGAACCGCAATCCCCCCTCGCGGTCGGCCACCGTCTCCTCCACCACCCGCACGAGCGGCTTGACCACGGCGGTGAAGTCGACCTCCTCGCGGGCCTCCCGCGAGAGCGTCTCGTGCACGATGGCGATGGACCGGATGCGCCGCTCGGACTCCTCGATCGCCGCCTTCGCCTCCCCGGAGGCCATGCGCCGGCCCTGCAGGCGCAGGAGCGCAGCGATGGTCTGGAGGTTGTTCTTCACCCGGTGGTGGACCTCACGGATCGTCGCGTCCTTCGACATGAGCATGCGGTCACGCCGCCGCAGGTCGGTGACGTCCCGCACGAGGATGAGCGCGCCCACCGGCGTGCGCTCATCGAGGAGCGGCACCACCCGCATCAGCACCGCCGAGTCGCCCCGCTCGACCTCCTGGAGCACCGGGAGCCGGCCGCGCCAGGCGGTGTCGACCGCACCCTCGTCGAAGCCGAGCTGATCGATGCCGACGCCGGTCGTGTACGCGTGGATGCCGAGCCGGTGGAGGGCGCTCACCGCGTTCGGCGAGGCGTACCGGATGCGCGCGTCGGCGTCGAGCACGACCACACCGTCGCCGACCCGCGGGGCACCCTCGATCTCGAGGTCCTCGCGGGCGAACGGGAACGTGCCGTCGACCACCATCTGCACGAGGTCGTCGTACACCTCGGTGTAACACCGCTCGAGGTCGCCGACCCGGCGGCCGACGAGCGTGTCGTACTCGCGGCACAGCACGGCGATGGTGTGGTGCCGGAAGTTCACCGGGATCGCCTCGACGTGGATCGGTGATCCGTCGGCCAGGTGGGCGGCGGCGACCTCCACCACCTCGCCCCGGCGAAGCACCCGGGTGGCGGCGGGCCGCTCCGCCTCACCGACGACCTGCCGACGAGGTCGGCGGCGTACAGGGTCTGACCGGTGGTGGGCCGCACCTGGCCGACCACCACGAAGCGGCCGCCGTCCTCGCCGTCGATGGGTACGAGCAGCAGCAGGTCGGAGAACGAGAGGTCGGCGAGCAGCCGCCACGCGACGAGGAGCCGCTGGAGGTGCTCGAGCGACTCGCCCTCGACCGCGGTGTGGAGCTGCGTCAACTCCTCGAGCGTGGACACGCCGGAGAGCGTACCGGCCGCACCGGGAGCACGACCCCGGGATCGGCGCGCCCCGTCAGGCGGTGCGGGCGACCGCCCGGGCGAGCGCGGCCTCGCGCGCGAGGCGACGCGCCAGCGGCCGGAAGATGAACCGGTGGAACGGCGCGACCCCGTACCCGTAGGCGCGACCCCACAGGCCCCGCGGCTGGAACCTCGCCCGTTGGTCGAGGCGCGCACCCGTGGCGGTCGGCGTGATCTCCCACTCCAGCCAGGCCTCGCCGGGCAGGCGCATCTCGGCCCGCAGCCGCAGCAGGCGACCCGGCTCCACCGCCTCGACCCGCCAGAAGTCGACGACGTCACCGGTGCGCAGATCAGTCGGGTGGCGACGACCGCGTCGCATGCCGACCCCACCGAAGAGCAGGTCGAACACGCCACGGATGCTCCACAGCCAGTTGCCGACGAGCCAGCCCCGTTCTCCGCCGAGGCGCGTGACCTCGGCGAAGAGCGCGTCGGGGTCGACCTCGGCCTCGACCCGCTGGTGGTCGGAGAACACGACGCCGCCCGCCCAGGACGGGTCGTTCGGCATGGGCTCGGCCGGGGTGCGCCCGAAGAGTTCGGCGTCGGTCCAGCGGGTCGACACGTCGAGGTCACGCACACGGGTGAGCGCACGACGGATCGACTCGCGCGCTTCGATCGGCGTGAACGGCACGATGCTGCGGATCGTGTCATCGCGCACCACGACCTCGTTGACGAGGGAGTCGATGAGCGGACGAGCGAGGTTGGCCGGCACGGGCGTGACGAGGCCGACCCAGAGGCTCGACAGGCGCGGGGACAGCACGGGCACGGGGATGATGATGCGGCGTCGCAGCCCGGCCTCCTCCGCGTAGAGGTCCATCATGCGGTGGTAGGTGAGGACGTCCGCCCCACCGATCTCGAGGGTGCGGCCCATGGCCCGCGGCTCGAGGAGCACGCCGACGAGGTACCGCAGCACGTCCTGCACGCCGATGGGCTGCACCTTGGTCTCGACCCAGCGCGGCGTCGTCATGATGGGCAGCACCTCGACGAGGTACCGCAGCATCTCGAAGCTCGCCGAGCCCGACCCGATGATGACCGCGGCCCGCAGCTCGGTGACCGGCACCGAACCGCCGCGCAGCACCGCACCGACGTCGTGCCGGCTTGCGAGGTGCGGCGACAGGCTCGTGCCCGTGTCGTCACCGAGCCCACCGAGGTAGACGATCTGGCGCACGCCCGCGGCGGCCGCGGCGTCACGCACGTTGGACGCGGCGCGTCGGTCGCGCTCCTCCCAGTCCTCATCGGCCCCGATCGAGTGGACGAGGTAGTAGACCGCGTCCACGTCACGGCAGGCCTCCGCCGTGCTCTCCGGGTCGAGCACGTCGCCGCGCACCACCTCGACCGCGTCGCGCCACGGCTCGCCGTCGAGCTTGCCGGGGGTGCGGGCCACGCAGCGGACTTCGTGGCCCTCGGCCACGAGCTCACCGACGAGGCGACGGCCGATGTAGCCGGTGGCTCCGGCCACCAGCACGCGCAGGGGACGCCGGTCGGACGAAGGGTGCGATGCCACGGGTGGTCTTCGGCGCCGGCCCGGTGGCCGGATCACCTCCCGGCCCGAACCGCTCAGGGGCCGGCGACGAAGAGGGACTCGGCGATCCGGGCGAGGCCGCCGAGGTCGTGCACGTCGGCGTCGAGGTTCGGCACGTCGACCACCGTGTCGGGCAGGCGGGCCAGCTCGTGGCGCAGCTCAGACTCCCGGGCCGCCACCACCGCGAAGTTCCGGAACGACTCGGCCACCGTGCGCAGCACCCGGGAGTCGATGGCCGCGTCGGCCAGCGCCGGCTGGCCCGTTGCCGCCAGCCCCGCGGCGAGCGTCGTGGCCTCGTCGAGCAGCGTCGTCGCGACGCGCCCGGCCGCCGGGTCGGTGAACGCGGCGGGCAGGGTCTTGTTGAGGACGAGCGCGCCGAACGGGAAGCCGCGCTCCACGAGCTCGCGGCAGAACACCTCGGCCTCGGCCAGCGGCGACGCCTCGAGGGTGGTGACGACCACGAAGCTCGTGCGTCGGTCGTGGAGGAGCCGCTCGACCGCGCGGGCCCGCTCGACGAACCCGTCGTACATCGACTGGAAGTTGAGGAAGAACTCGGCGATGTCCTCGAGGAACTGGCTGCCGAGGATGCGATCGGCCACCTGGTAGAAGGGCCGGCTCGCGAGGTTGACGAGGCGCGCGCCCCGGCCGCCGCCGAGCCGGTAGGGCGCGGTGAGCCAGCGCAGCAGCCGACCCCCGAAGAACTCGGCCATACGGTGCGGGGCCTCGAGGAAGTCGAGCGCGTTGCGGGTGGGCGGGGTGTCGATGACGATGAGGTCGTACGCCCCGGTCGCGTGCACCTCGAAGAGGCGCTCCATCGCGATGTAGTCGTGGCTCTGCACGAACCGCCCGGTGATGTTCGTGTAGAGGCGGTTGTCGAGGATGCGCTCGGCCGTCTCGGGGTCGGGCGCGTGGCGGCGGACGAGCGCGTCCCAGGACTGCTTCGTGTCGAGCATCGCGGCCCACAGCTCACCCCGGGGCGTGAGGCCGGCCGCCGCGAAGGCCTCGTCGGGCACCCGGGTCTCGACGTTGCCGATCTCGGCGAGGCCGAGCGCATCGGCGAGCCGCCGGGCCGGGTCGATGGTGAGCACGAGCACCTTCCCGCCCACGCGGCTCGCCGCACCGAGCGCGGTGGCCGCGGCGACGCTCGTCTTGCCGACCCCTCCGGATCCGCAGAGCACGATGATCTCCTTGGCGGCGACGAGCGCGTCGAGCGAACCGGGGGTCACAGCCCGAACTCCGCGCCGAGGGCCTCGGCGACCATGCGGGTCTCGCGCAGGCCGTGGCTCCGGGTGAACAGGTAGGGCAGGTGCAGGGTCGGCAGGTCGACCGCCTCGCGCAGGTGGGCGAGGTGGACCGCCCGGGTGCGACGCAGCGCGACCGCGAGGCGCGCGCCGCGCAGCACCTCGTCGAGGGCGGGCCCCTCCCCCACGCTCGCCTCGAGCACGCCGCGGGCCCCCGGGTCGTCGAGCGCGCCGAACGCGGCCTCCTCGGCCCGGGCGAAGAGCTCGGGCAGCACCCGGTTCACGAACACCGTGCCGAGCGGGACGTCGAGTTCGGAGCGAGCCCGGGTGACGAGGTCGATGGTCTCGCTGACCGGCATCTCCTCGGGCGTCGTCACCACGTTGAGCGCGGTGACGGCCGGGTCGGAGAGCAGGTCGGTCATCCACTCGGTCTGCGATCGGATCGGCCCGACGCTCACGAGGTCGCGGATGGCCTCGGGGGCACCCATCTGCGCGACCACGTGGCCGGTGGCCGCAGCGTCGACGAGGACGAGGTCCCAGGGTGCGCGCCCCTCGATCGACTCGCGCACCTCCCACGCGACCTTGCCGATCGTGAGGACCTCCTTCACCCCGGGCGCCGCGGTGGCCACGAAGTCGAAGACCCGGGCCACCGGGCCGAGGCGGCCGAGGACGGGCACCCGCAGGTTGAGCCGCAGGTACTCGCGCAACGAGGCCTCGGTGTCCATGGCGAGCACCGAGACGTTCGGGTGCACCTCGACCGGTTCGAAGCCGACCCGCGGGTGCTCGAACTTGGCGCAGACGTCGCCCTTGCCGTCGACCTCGACGACGAGCACCCGCTGGCCGAGCTCGGCGGCGAGCAGCGCGAGTCCCGCGGTGACGGTGCTCTTGCCGACCCCGCCCTTGCCGGTGACGACGAGCAGGCGCCGCGCCAGGAGGTCGGGCGCGGCGGTCATCGGATCAGCGGCCGAAGCCGACCTTCTTGGCCGCGTCCTCGCCGAGGATCTCGATGTACGCGATCTTGTCGGTCGGCACGCCGACGCGCCGGCCCTTCGTGTCGGTGAGCCAGAGCATCGCGCCCCCGAGGCCCGCCTCGATGCAGGCGGCCACGGACTCCTCGGTGCCCTCGACCTCGAGCTGGTGCTCCTTGGCCGAGTAGACGACGCCGATCTTGACTTCCATGGCACGCAACCTCTCGCGGGGGTGGACGGTCGCCGCATCGTAGCGGCGGGGCGTCAGGACGGATTGATGCGGAGTTCGGGTCGCCGGACCTGGCGGGGCGCGAGCTCGGTGTCGATGCGTTCGGCCGCCTCGCGGAAGCGCACGGCCGCCTCGTCGTCGGGGTGGGCGACGGTGATGGGGTGCCCGTCGTCGCCGCCCTCGCGCAGCACCGGCACGAGCGGGATGCGTCCGATGAGCGGCACGCCGAGGGAGGTGGCGAGCTCCTCGCCCCCGCCCGATCCGAAGATCTCGTACTCCTGACCGTCGTCGCCCCGGAACCACGACATGTTCTCGATGACCGCGGTGACCTTGAGGTCCACCTTGTCGGCCATCGCGGCGGCCCGCTGGGCCACCTTCTGCGCGGCGGGCTGCGGGGTGGTGACGATGACCATCTCGGCCCGCGGCAGGAACTGTGCGATGGAGAGCGAGACGTCGCCGGTGCCCGGCGGCATGTCGACGAGCAGGTAGTCGGGCTCGTCCCAGAAGACGTCGGTGAGGAACTGCTCGAGCGCCTTGTGCAGCATCGGGCCGCGCCACACGACAGCCTGGTCCTCGCGTGCGAAGTAGCCCATCGAGATGAGGTGCACGCCGTGCGCGCTCGGCGGGATGATGAGGTCGTCGATCACCTCCGGCGGCCGGGAAATGCCGAGCATGCGCGGCATCGAGAAGCCCCACACGTCGGCGTCCACCGCGGCGACGCGGTGCCCGCGCTGGGCCAGCGCGATGGCGAGGTTCGTGGTGACCGAGGACTTGCCGACCCCGCCCTTGCCCGAGGCGATGGCCAGCACGCGGGTGTTGGTGTTGGTGAACGGGTTGGGCCGCGAGCGCGGGGCCTGCGGGGCGGAGGCGTCGGTGACCGCGAGCGGGTTCGGGGCGGGCTCACCGCGCAGGGCCGCGGCCAACGCGGTGAGCTCGGTCTCGGAGGGCTCGCGCACGTCGAACTCGACCCTGCCGATGCCGTCGACGGCGGTGAGCGCGTCGGTGATGGCGCCGGTGAGGCGGCCGCGGTAGCCGAGGTCCTCGAGCGGCGGCACGAGGGTGACGACGGCGAGGTCGCCGTCGACGGCGACGCCCCGGGCGATGGCGAGGTCGACGACGGGCCGACGCAGCTCGGGGTCGACGACGGTGGCGAGCGCCGCGCTCACCTCGGCCTGGCCGGCCATGCACCCTCCCGGGGATTTCCACTACGGACGTAGGTAGAATACGCAGATGCCCGCGAGCGCCCCCGATCCGGCCCCGGTCTCCCCCGCCTCCGCGGGCGCGGTGCCCGCGCTGCCCCGGTTCGACCCCGCCGAGTTCAACGCGCAGGTGCACGCGGTGACGAGCGCGTTCGGCGACCCGACCCGCCGCGAGATCTACCTGCGCGTCCGGGGGACCCGCGACGGGCTCACCGCGGGCGAGGTCGCCCAGGCCTTCGACCTCCACCCGAACGTCGCCCGGCACCACCTCGAGAAGCTCGTCGCCGCGGGCTACGTGGAGGCCGGCACGGCTCGACCGTCCGGCGACGCCCGCCCGGCCGGTCGCCCGTCGAAGCGCTACCGCGTCACGGCGGCCGAGGCCGACCTCGCGTCCCCCGTGCGCCGTGACGACCTCATCGGCACGCTGCTGGCCCGGGCCCTCGACCTGCTGCCGCCCGACGAGGCCGAGGCGATGGCCAGCGCGGTCGGCTACGAGTACGGCCGCAGCCTGGCGGACCGCATGGCCCCCGACGAGCAGCAGCGCAGCGTGCAGGCTGCGGTGGCCACCGTCGCCGAGGCGCTCACCGCGCACGGGTTCGCCGCGCACGCCGAGGCCCGAGGCTCCGAGCTCACGATCGTGGCCGACGAGTGCCCGTTCGGCGTGGCCGCGCAGCGCTACCCGCACGTGGTCTGCGCGGTCGACCACGGCATGATCCGCGGCCTCATGGCCGGCCTCTACGGGGAGACCACCCCGACGCCGGAGACCACCCGGGCGCTCGGCGGCGACCACTGCGTCACGCGCGTCGGCTGAACCCGGTGACCCGCCACTACCTCGACCACGCGTCGACCTCGCCGCTGCGTCCGGCCGCCCTCGAGGCGATGCTGCCCTTCCTCACCGAGCACCAGGCCGACCCGGGACGCCTCCACGCCGAGGGCCGCGCCACGCGGGTCGCGCTCGAGATCGCACGGGAGCAACTCGCCGCGCTCGTCGGGGCCCGACCCCGCGAGGTCGTGTTCACGAGCGGCGGGACCGAGGCGGCCAACGCCGCGGTGCACGGTGCGATCGCCCGTGCGCCCGAGCGGGGTGCGACGCCGCACGTCGTGGTCGGCGCAGTCGAGCACTCCTGTGTGCTCGAGTCGATCGAGCGCGCGGTGGCCCGGTGCGGCGGCACGGTCACGGTCATCGGCTGCGGTCCGGACGGCACCGTCACACCCGCCGACGTCGCCGCGGCCGTGCGCGCCGAGACCACCCTCGTGGCCGTACAGCTCGCGAACCACGAGGTGGGGACGATCCAGCCCGTCGGCGCGACGGTTGCCGCGGTGCGCGACGCCGCCGGGTCGGTCGGCGCCGAACCGCTCGTGCTCACGGACGCTGCGAGCGCCATCGGGCACCTGCCCGTGGACCTCGGCGCGCTCGGCGTCGACCTCGCGGTCGTGAGCGCGCACAAGTTCGGTGGGCCGAAGGGTGCCGGCGCGATGTTCGTGCGTCGAGGACTGCGGTTCGACCCGCTGCTCCTCGGCGGCGCCCAGGAGCGCGCCCGGCGCGGCGGGCTCGAGGACCTGCCGGCCATGGTCGGGTTCGGTGCGGCGGCCGCCGAGGTCGCCGACCGCCTCGCCGACGAGACCGCGATGCACCGCAGGCTCACCGATGGGATCGCGGCTGCGGCCACCGCAGTGCCCGGCGTGGTCCGCGTCGGGCCGGGGGATCCGGCGCGTCGACTCCCCCACCTCGTCTGCCTCACCGTCGAGGGGGTGGAGGCCGAGCCGATCCTGCTGGCCCTCGATCAGCGCGGCATCGCGGTGCACTCGGGCTCGGCCTGCTCCTCCGAGGTGCTCGAGCCCTCGCCGGTGCTCGCGGCCATGGGGGCCGACGCCGAGCGGTCGGTGCGCGTCTCCGTCGGCTGGTCGAGCACCGCGGCCGACGCCACCGCCTTCGGCCCGGCCTTCGCCGACGCCGTCACGACCCTGCGCGCGCTCCGGGCCTGAACGCCCGGCCCGCCCGGCGGGTCAGTGGGAGGCCGTGTAGTACGGGTTGGCGCCGTTCGCGTGGTCGGTGACGTCGGCGACGCGGGTGATCTCGGGGACGGCCTCGAGGATGGCGACCTCGATGCCCTCGCGCAGGGTCGCCGCGGCCATGCCGCAGCCCTGGCAACCTCCGGAGAGGCGCAGGTAGGCCACGTCGTCCTCGATGGCCACGAGGTCCGCCCGGCCGCCGTGAGACGCGATCGCCGGGTTCACGCTCTGCTCGAGCACGGTGAGGATCTTCACGACCACCGGGTGCTCGCGGTCGAGCTCGGGGAGGTCGGCCCCGGGCTCGGCGACCGGCGGGGTGTTCGGGTTCTGCATCACCATGCCGGCGATGCCGAAGTCGAGGGTCGCACCGGCGAGCTGCTCCGCCGACTCGGCCACCACCACGACCGGGAGGTCGCCGTGGTGCTCCACCACGTCGCCCTGGCCGACGTCGCCCACCGCCCGGAAGTACATGTCGTAGGTGTAGGCGGCGCCCGACACCCCGGAGATCTCGACCCAGAGGGCCTGGTTCGCGGGGTCCGGCTCGTCGGCCCGCACCTCGAGGATCTTGGTGAGGGCGGCGTCGGTGATGGTGAGGATCTGCGTCATGTCACTCATGGTACGGGAGCCAACGCCGCAGCGTCGGATGGGATTCCCGTCAGCCCTGCGCGGCGAGGAGGTTGAGGGCCGAGCCCGCACGGAACCAGCCGATGTGCTCCTCCGACATCGTGTGCAGGACCGGGAACGACTCCTCGGTGCCGTCGGCGTGGTGGAGCACCACCGTGAGCGGGACGTCCGGGGCGAGGTCGGTGACCCCGATCACGTCGACCGTGTCGTCGACCCGGACCCGCTCGTAGTCGGCCGGGTCCGCGAAGGTCAGCGGCAGCACGCCCTGCTTCTTGAGGTTGGCCTCGTGGATGCGGGCGAAGGACCGCACGAGGATCGCCCGGCCTCCCATGTAGCGCGGCTCCATCGCCGCGTGCTCCCGCGACGACCCCTCGCCGTAGTTCTCGTCGCCGACCGCGAGCCACGCGATGCCTGCGTCCTTGTACCGCTTGGCCAGCTCGGGCAGCGGCACGTGCGAGCCGTCGCGCACGTCGACCCCGGTGCCCGAGGGCTCGAGCGCGAACGCGTTGTTGGCGCCGATGAACAGGTTGCCCGAGATGTTCGTGAGGTGCCCGCGGTACTTGAGCCACGGACCGGCCGGCGAGATGTGGTCGGTCGTGCACTTGCCCGTGGCCTTCATGAGCACGCGCAGGCCCGTGACGTCACGGCCGTCCCAGGCCGGGAACGGGGCGAGGGCCTCGAGCCGGTCCGAGCCGGGTCGGATCGCGACGTCGACCGATCCGCCGTCGGCGGCCGGCGCGATGAAGCCCGACTCACCCGGGTCGAAGCCGCGGCTCGGCAGCTCGTCCGCGCTCGGCGCAGCGAGGAGCACCTCGGTGCCGTCCTCCCCCACCACTGGCTCACGGGTGAAGTCGACGTCGAGGCGACCGGTGAGGGCCATGGCCACGACCGTCTCCGGCGATCCGATGAACGACAGCGTGCCGGCGTTGCCGTCGTTGCGCTTCGGGAAGTTGCGGTTGAACGAGGAGACGATGGCGTTCACCTCGCCCGGCTCGATGTCGTCGCGCTGCCACTGCCCGATGCACGGACCGCACGCGTTGGCGAGCACCGTCGCGCCGATGGCCTCGAGGTCGGCGAGCAGCCCGTCGCGCTCGATTGTCGCGCGCACCTGCTCCGAACCCGGGGTGATGAGCAGCGGCGCCTTGACCCGCAGGCCCTGGGCCGAGGCCTGCCGAGCCAGGTTCGCGGCCCGCCCGATGTCCTCGTAGGAGGAGTTGGTGCAGGAACCGACGAGCGCGGCCGAGATCGTCTCCGGGTACCCCTCGGTCGCCACCGCCTCGCGCATGGCCGCGATGGGCCGGTCGAGGTCGGGCGTGTGCGGGCCGACGAGGTGCGGCACGAGCGTGTCGAGATCGATCTCGATGACCCGGTCGTAGAAGCGCTCGGGATCGGCATCCACCTCCGGGTCGTTGCGCAGCGAGTCCGCGTTGGCCTCGGCGAGGGCGGCGACCGCGTCCCGACCGGTGGCCCGCAGGTAGGCGGCCATCTTCGGGTCGAACTCGAACAACGAGCAGGTCGCGCCGATCTCCGCGCCCATGTTGCAGATGGTGGCCTTGCCGGTGGCCGAGATGCTCGCCGCACCGGGGCCGAAGTACTCGACGATGGCGCCGGTGCCGCCCTTCACCGTGAGGATGCCGGCGACCTTGAGGATGACGTCCTTCGGGGAGGTCCAACCCGAGAGCGTGCCGGTGAGGCGCACGCCGATGTGCTTGGGCACCCGGGTGTTGAAGGGCCAGCCCGCCATCACGTCGACGGCATCGGCGCCACCGACTCCGATGGCGACCATGCCGAGTCCGCCGGCGTTCGGCGTGTGCGAGTCGGTGCCGACCATCATCCCGCCGGGGAACGCGTAATTCTCGAGCACGACCTGGTGGATGATGCCGGAGCCGGGCTTCCAGAAGCCGATGCCGTACTTCGCGCTCACGGTCCGGAGGAACTCGTAGACCTCGGCGTTCTGGTCGTTCGCCACCGCGAGGTCAGTGGCCGCGCCGACCCGGGCCTGGATGAGGTGGTCGCAGTGCACCGTGCTCGGCACCGCGGTGGTCGGCAGCTCGGCGAGCATGAACTGCAGCAGCGCCATCTGCGCGGTGGCGTCCTGCATGGCCACCCGGTCCGGGCGGTAGTCGCCGTAGTCCTGTCCCCGAACCAGCCCGATCGTCCCCGCGTCGTCGGCGTGGGCGAACATGACCTTCTCGCCGAAGGTCAGTGGCCGGCCGAGCCGCTCGCGCACCACCGGCAGCCGCTCGGCGAACCGTCGGTACACCCCCTCGACGAGGGCGGTGGGGGTGGACGGACCGACGGGCTCTGCGGGCATGGGGATCTCCGGCGACGACTGGGGGGTGATCCCCCGATGGTACCGAGCGGAGCCCGCTACCCGGCCAGCCGGGGCGGGGGCGGCGCGTCGAGCGAGCAGTCCTTGATCGCCCCGAAGTACCACGCGACCGTGAGGATGCCGAGCGCGTCGATGGCACCGACCGCGGCGACGTAGGCGAACCGGAGGCTCACCCCCGAGGCCTGGCCGACGTCGAGGCCGGCGACGAACACGGCGACGAGCGAACCGAGGACGAGCAGGCCCGCGACCGCCTCCACGCCGGGAGTCGCGCGGTCCTCGATCCGCGCCGCCATGTCGTGGCGACCGCTGCCCCGCCACGCGAGCAGCACTGCGGTCAGAACCGCGAACCAGCCGAGCGCCACCGAGTAGGCGCCGAGCACGTCGCTCGGCCGGTGCCATCCGGTGACGAGCACCGCGAAGCCGAACACCGCGGTCACGAGCGCGCCCGCGATCCCGGCGAGCCACCGCCACCGCTGCGGGGCGACCATGACGAGGGCGAGGCCGAGGGAGGTGCCGATCGTCGCGTGCCCGCTCGGGTACGAGTTGACGTCGAACCCGCCGATCCCGGGGTACACCGGCCGGACGAACACGATGTGCTTGAGCACCTCGGTGGTCACGATGGCGCCGCCGATGGCGACCACCACCGCGGCCGCGAGCCGCCAGCGTCGCCGCGCCAGCGAGATGAGCATGAAGGCGAGGGTGAGGAGCGCCAGCGACGACCCTGTGACCGAACGCAGCATACGCTCGCTGCGCCTCCCGGCCCGGGTCGCGGACGCGTCGCGACCCTGGTACGCGATGTCGTCGAGGTGCTGACCCCACCGGGTGCGCACGAAGAGCACGTACAGCGTGAGCAGCGCGACCCCGCAGAGCACTGCGGTGATCGCGAGCAGGATGGCGCGTCGGCGCGCCAGTCGGTCGGCCGACCGCACGGCTACCGGTCGATCTCCTCGATCACGACGGTCGCCATCGTGTCGCCCTGCTTCGTCTCGAGCGCCACATGCATCCCGGCCTCCACCGTGCCGAACAGGTTGTACTGCTTGGGCAGGGAGCGGTTGTCCGCGATGCAGATGAAGAACTGCGAACCGTTCGTGTTCGGACCGGCGTTGGCCATGGCCACCGCGCCGAGCGTGTACTCGCCCTGTACCGGCTCGTCCTCGAACCGGTAGCCGGGACCGCCGCGACCCGAGCCCTCGGGGCAGCCGCCCTGGATGACGAACCCGGGGACGACCCGGTGGAACGTGAGCCCGTCGTAGAAACCCTGGCGGGCGAGGCCGACGAAGTTGTTCACCGTGCGCGGTGCGAGCTGGGGGTCGAGGTGCATGACGATCTCGCCGCGGTTCGTCGTGATGGTGGCCACGTAGATCTTGGACTCGTCGATGGCGAACTCGGGCTGCTGGGGCACGGGGGCTCCTGTCATCGGGGGGCGGACGTGCTGGAGGGTACGTCACCCGAGGTCGCGGCGACCGCCCCGGCGAGGAGCTGGCGCACGGCATCCGACTGCGGGCCGTCGGGACGGGCGGCGAGGTAGAGCTGGAACTCGGGGATGGCCGCGGCCGGGTCGCCCCGGTCGCGCAGGTAGATGATCCCGCGGAAGAACCGGGCGTCGGGGTACGCGGCGTCGAGGTCGACCGCGCGCTGGATGCGGGCGAGGCCCTCGTCGGGCAGCCCGGCGAGCCGGACGATCCAGCCCCCGTACGCGTGGGCCTCGACGTCGTCGGGCACGAGCCGCAGCACCACGTCGAACTGCTCGAGCGCCTTCGCGTAGGCCTGCTGCGCGAGGTAGGCGCGGGCCAGCGCGCGGTGCGGGGCCGGGTCGTCGGGGCGCGCCCGCACGGCCGCCTCGAGCCGGGCCACCGGCGAGGTGCCGCCGCCCGAGTCGCCGACGTTGCCGCTCGCGAGCTGGCCCGGCAGGCGCGCGCCCACCGCCAACGACAGCACCACTGCGCTCACCGCGGCGAAGCCGACGATCCCGATCCAGGTGAGCAACCGGCGGCGGGTCGCACGCGGGTCGCGGACGGGTCCGGCGGGGGCGGGGCCGCCGGCCTCCATGGCGCGCAGCACCGCAGCCGCCCGGGCCGTGTAGTCGGCGTGCAGCAGCGCGTAGCGATCCTCGTCGAGGTTGCCCTCGGCCCGCTCCCGGTCGAGGTCGTCGAGGGAGCGCAGCAGGAACTCCCGTTCGTCAGCGAGGTCGCTCACGGACCCTCCCCGCGGTCGCGGGCGCGCGCCACGATCGCCTCGTCCTCGGCGGTCGCGGCGAGCCGCGGGGTGCGACCCCGACGGACGGCCGCCGCGATGCCCGCGGCGCCGAGCAGCACGAGGAGCACGGGCAGCGCCCAGACGATGAGCCCGATGCCGCGACCCTGCGGGTTGAGCAGCACCGACTCGCCGTACCGGGCGACGAAGACCCCGCGGATGTCGGCGTCGGATTCGCCCGCCTCGATGCGCCGCCGGATGTCGGCCCGCGCCGCACGGGCCGAGGCGGTCGCGCTCTCGGCGACCGAGAGCCCCTCGCAGTCGACGCAGCGGAACTCGCGGGCGAGGCGCCGGGTATGCGCGGCCACCGACTCCGGTCCCGAGCGCGGCCAGAGCGCCCAGCCCAGCGCGCCGAGCACGACGATGGCGAGCAGTACCCACCCGAGGCGCGTGCGACGCGCCGACGTCGCGGCGGCCACCTCAGCCGACCCTGCCGGCCGCGGCGACCATGGCGTCGAGGCTGCGCACCGTCACCGGTCCGTACTGGGACGCGACGACCACCCCGCTCGGCGAGATGACGTAGGTCTCGGGTTGGCCGCGGGTCGCGAAGGCCAGCGAGGCGGCACCGCCCGGGTCGGTGGCGATCGGCCAACCGACCCCCTCGGCCGCCACGTAGCGGCGCGCGGCCCGGGCCGTGTCCTCGCGGACGATGCCGAGCATCGTGACCGCCGGATCGTCACGGTGCCGACTCCACCACTCGACGAGCGCCGGGTGCTCCTGACGGCACGGGATGCACCAGGAGTTCCAGAAGTTCACGACCACCGTGCGCCCGGCGAGCGAGTCGTTGGAGGCCCGGCCCCCGTCGAGCAGGGGCACGTCGAACTCCGGGGCCGGATCACCGAGGAGGCGCGAGGTGTTGGCGTCGGCCCGCGGGTCGCGCCCGACGTTCACCGCGAGCACCACGGCGAGCGCGGTCAGGACGACCCCCACGGCCACCGCCACGATGCGCACCCGGCTCACGACCGGCTCCCGACCGGTTCGTCCGTGGCGACGGGCCGGACCCGTCGACGGGCGGCCGGCGCGAGCGCAGCGAGCGTGCCGAGCGCGATGAGGCCACCGCCGATCCAGATCCACACCACCATCGGGTTCACGCCCACACCGAGCGTGATCCGGCCCCGCCGGTTCGGCGAGGACACGAGGGTCAGGTACACGTCGCGCAGCGGACCCGTGTGCACCGACGGCGTGCCGATCGCCTGGTTGGAGTTCGGGAAGGTCGACACCGCCGGTGCGTACACGCCGAGGACCGCGCGGCCCCGCTCGATGCGCACGTCGGCGGCGACCGTGGTCCGTTGCCCGGTGCTCGAGGTCCGGCTCCCCAGGTAGGTGAAGGTGTGGCCCGCGACCTCGCGCGACTCACCGCGGCGCAGCCGCACCTCGGCCCGCGACCCGAAGGTGTGCGACGCGGCGATGGCCACCGCGATGAGCACCACGCCGACGTGCACCGTGAGGCCCCCGTAGCGCCGCGGGTTGCCGGCGAGCACCCGGGCCGTGGCCCGACCCCACCCGCACCCGTCCGCTCCGTGCCGGGCCCGCACGGCGATGCCGGTCTCGCGGCCGATCGCGACCAGCGCGAACGCACCCAGCCCGAAGGCCAGCGCGGTCGGGACCGACCGGGTGAGCAGCACGAGGGTCGCCACGAGCACGGCCGCCCCGCACCACGCGGGTCCGAGCAGCCGGCGCCGCAGCACCTCACCGCTCGCAGCACGCCACGGCAGGACCGGGGCGACCGCCATGAGGAACAGCAGCGCGAGCCCGAGCGGCACGGTCATGCGGTCGAAGTACGGGCTCCCCACCGAGAGCTGCGTGCCGCGCACCGCCTCGGCGATGAGCGGGAACACCGTGCCGAGCAGCACCACGAACGCGAACGCGGTGAAGAGCAGGTTGTTGCCGAGGAACGCGGCCTCCCGTGACAGGGCCGAGTCGATGTGCCCGGGCGCGCGCAGACGGTCGCCGCGCCACGCGATGAGGCCGAGGCCCGACCCCGCGCTCAGCGCGAGGAACGCGAGCAGCCACGCGCCGATCGAGGACTCCGAGAACGCGTGCACCGAGTTCACGACGCCTGAACGCGTGAGGAACGTGCCGAGGATCGTGAGGCAGAACGTCGCGATCACGAGCGAGAGGTTCCACACCCGCAGCATCGCCCGGCGTTCCTGCACCATGACCGAGTGGATGAAGGCGGTCGCGGTGAGCCACGGGAGCAGGGACGCGTTCTCCACGGGATCCCAGGCCCAGTACCCGCCCCAGCCGAGCACCTCGTAGGACCACCACGCGCCGAGCACGATGCCCACCGAGAGGAAGCCCCAGGCGATGAGCGTCGTGCGACGCGTCGCGGCGAGCCAGCCCTCCCCCACGCTGCCAGTGATGAGGGAGGCCATCGCGAACGCGAACGGCACGGTGAAGCCGACGTACCCGAGGTAGAGCATCGGCGGGTGGAACGCCATGAGCGGGTGGTTCTGGAGCAGCGGGTTCGGCCCGCGCCCGTCGATGGGCGCACCGCCCGGCGTGAGGCGGAACGGGTTGGCCGGGCCGAGCACGAGCAGCAGGAAGAACAGCGCCACCCCGAGCATGACCACGGTCGCCCAGACCACGAGGGGCTCGTGGGCCCGATCCCGGAAGGCGCGGACCGTCACCGCGAGGTAGCCCGCGAGGATCAGCACCCACAGCAGGATCGAGCCGGCCAATGCCGCCCAGAGCCCGGTGATCGTGAACAGCAGGGGCGTCGAGCGCGCGTTGTTCTCCGCCACGTACTGCAACGAGAAGTCGTGGGTGATGAGCGCCCACTCCATGACCCCGACCGCGGCCACCGCCGCCACGAGCACCACCCACACGCAGCGCCGCCCGAGCGAGAGCAGCGAGGCATCGTCGCGCCGCAACCCGAGGAGCAGCGCCGAGATGCCGACGATCGCCGCGCCCGCGCCGATGGCGACCGCGAGGGTGCCGAGGGCGGCCCTCACGACCTCACCCGACCGGGAGGGTCGTCGTCGTGGTGACGCGGACCTTCGGCGGCGTGTACTCCTCGCCGTGCTTGATCATGATCCGATCGGAGTCGAACCGCGCGGCCGACCCCTCGGCCCACCGCCCCTCGCAGAGCACGGGTGCGCCGGCCTTGAAGAGCTGGGGCGGATCTCCGCGGTGCGCGATGACGACGGTGCGTCGTCCGTCGGTGACCTCGAAGCGAACCCCGTTCCGGGTCTCCACGATGGAGTCCGGCACCACTGCGCCGGCGAGCCGGAACCGCGCGGTGTCGGACCGGCGATCCAGCGCCTCGGAGACCGTGCGGTAGTAGACGACGTTGCCCGAGAGCTGCACGGCGAGCGCCACGACCGCCACGAGCGCGGTGGCGCACAGCGCGACCGCGACCCAGGCCCGTCGGCTCACCGCTCCGCCTCGTCCGCGAGCCGCTCGGCCCGGCGGGTGCGTCGAGCGATGCGGGCCAAGTAGACGACGAGCACCACGCCGGTGCCGATCCACGCGGTGAGGACGAACCCTGCGTCGTTCACCGTGCACCCCCTGCGACGCGCGCCGCGATGGCCTCGTCGAGCGTGCGCTCCTCGAGCCCCTCCTCGAGCGCGGCGAGCCGGTAGCGCCGGTCCAGCAGAGCCACGAACAGCAGGGTGAACGCGAGGACCCCGAGCCACAGCGTCAGGGCCATGACCCCGTCGATCTCCGGATCGAGGTCCGGGGTGAACACCGTCGCCTGCTGGTGCAGCGTGCGCCACCAGTTCACCGAGAAGTGCTCGATCGGGATGTCGACCGACACCACGAGCGCAGTGATCGCGCTCCGCCGGGCCCGCACCACCGGATCCGCCGGCACCGCGCGCAGCGCGAGGTACCCGAGGTAGAGGAAGAACAACACGGCCGTGGTGACGAGGCGGGCGTCCCAGGCCCACCAGACACCCCAGACCGGTCGGCCCCAGAGGGAACCGAGCGCGAGGGTCAGACCGGTGAAGAGCACACCGACCTCGGCCGAGGCCCCGGCGAGGCGGTCCCACACCACCGAGCGCGTCCGCGGCACGAGCCAGAGCACCGAGGCGAGCGTGGTCACACCGAACGCGAGGTACATGGCCCAGGCCGCGGGCACGTGCAGGTACATGATGCGCTGCGCGTCCCCCTGGACCGCGTCGGGCGGTGCCGCCCAGAGGCCGAACAGCACGAGTGCCCCGAGCGCGACGAGCGTGACGAGGTCGAGCCCCCGGGCCACGGCCCGCGGGAGCAGGCGGGTGCGCGCGTCGGCCGCCGCGTTCATGCGTCCTCCCAGAGCGGCCCGAAGGCGAGCATTCCGACTCCCGTGTAGAGCAGTGCGAACACGACGAGCAGCGCGACCCAAGGCCAGGCGTCACCGGTGGCACCGTCGAGGGCGTCCTCGAAGGCCCGGGTGGCGCCGAGCATCACCGGTGCGAGCACCGGGAGGAGCAGCAACGGCAGCAGGGTCTCGCGTGCCCGCAGACCGGCCGCGAGCACGCCGTACAAGGTACCGGTCGACGCCAATCCGACCGTCGCGGCCAGCGCAGCCGCGGCGAGCACGAGGACGCCGCGGACCTCGACCCCGTACAGGGCTGCCACCGCGACCCCGAGGACCGCCTCCACGACGATGAGCTGCACCGCGATGGCGAGGGCCTTGCCGAGGAACACCGAAGCCGGGTCGACCGCGGCGAGCCGCAGTCCGTCCCGGGCCCCGTGCTGCTGCTCGACCGCGAACGCCCGCCCGATGGCCAGGAGGGCCACGAGCAGCACCGAGATCCAGAAGAGCCCCGGGGCGACCCGGGCGAGGACTCCACGGTCCGGATCGAGCGCGAAGGCGAAGAGCAGCACCACGATCGCGCCGAACGGCAGGACCTGCGCGAGCAGCACCTTGGCCCGCGCCTCGATGCGCAGGTCCTTGGCCGCGATGAGCCGGATCTCGGCGGGGATGCTCACGCCGCCCCCACCGGGTAGGCGCGACCGCCGCGCACCTCGACCTCGCGGTCGGCCAGCGCCCGGGTCCGCTCGAGTTCGTGGCTCGCCACGACCACCGTGCGGCCCTCGTCGCGGGCGGAGCGCAGGAGCGCGTCGAGCACCTCGCGACCGGTCTCGTCGAGGCCGGCGTGCGGCTCGTCGAGCAGGAGGAGCTCCGGCTCGCGCCCGAGTGCCACCGCCAGCGCGAGCCGACGGCGCTGCCCGGCCGAGAGGCGCGCGTGCGCGACGTCCGCGATCGGGACCAGTCCGAGGCGATCGAGCGCGGCATCGGCCGCGTCGGCCGGGCGACCCGAGGCCCGGAGGGCGAAGGTGAGGTTCTCCCGGACGCTGAGGTCGTCGTAGCAGGCGGTGTCGTGGCCGACGAGCGCGAGCCGGCGCCGGTGGGCCCGCCGGTCGCGGGCGAGATCGGTGCCGAGCACCTCGGCCTCGCCCGAGTGGAGCGGGAGCAGGCCGGCGAGCAGGCGGAGCAGCGTGGTCTTGCAGGCCCCGTTCGGTCCGGACAGCAGCGTCACCCCGCCGGCGTCGAGGTCGAGGTCGAGGCCGGCGAGCGCGGGGAACCGTCCGAGGAGGCAGACGGCGGCACGGAGTCGGACCACGCTGGACACCGGGGACAAGGGTACGGACGCCCCGCGGTCGGGAGCGAACCCGCCTCCCCCTAGGCTCGCGGGGGTGATGCGGGTCGTCGGCGCCGTCGGGCGGGTCCTCGTGACCCTGGGCCTGCTCATGCTCGCCTTCGCCGCGTTCCAGCTCTGGGGCACCGGCCTGTACGAGGCTCGTGCCCAGCGGGGCCTGCGGGCCGACCTCGAGCGCTCCCTCGCCACGACGACCACCACGCGTCCGACCTCCCCGAGCACCTCGTCGACGACGGTGCCCGCGCCACCCCCGGCCCCGACCGGGGAGGCCGTGGCGATCATCCGCATCCCGCGCATCGGGGTGGACCGGGCGGTCGTGCAGGGCGTGGGGCGGGCCGACCTGCGCAAGGGTCCCGGGCACTACCCGTCGACCCCCCTGCCCGGGGAACTCGGCAACGCGGCGATCGCCGGGCACCGCACGACCTACGGCGCCCCGTTCAACCGGCTCGACGAGCTGCAGGTCGGCGACACGATCGAGGTGCGCACCGTCGCCGGTGACTACCGCTACGCGGTGACCGAGCAGCGCATCGTGAAGCCGACCGACCTCGCCGTGCTCGACCCGACGCCGACCGCCACCCTCACGCTCACCACCTGCCACCCGAAGTTCTCCGCACGCCAGCGCCTCGTGGTGCACGCCGCGCTCGTGCCGACCGAGAGCGGCCCGGTCGGCACCCCGGCGGCGGCCGTCGCCCCCGATCCGTCCACCCTCGACGGACCGCACGGGAGCCCGGACACGACCGGGGCGATCGTCTGGGGCGTGGCCACCCTCGCGGTGGGGCTCGCGTGGTGGGCCGCCTTCCACCGCCGGCGCCACTGGACCACCTGGGTGATCGGCTTCCTGCCGTTCGCTGCGGTCTGCTTCGTGTGGTTCGGCCACCTCGACCGTGCGCTGCCGGGCAACTTCTGAGCATGCGCGCCTAACCTCAGCGGCCATGACCGGCGTCGTGAACCACCTGCAGCAGCACTGGCTCGACGGGGTGTTCGCCCCCGTCGCCGACGAACTCGAGGTGGCCGACCTCGCGGTGACGGGGGCGATCCCCTCGGCCCTGCGCGGCGCCTACGTGCGCACCGGCCCGAACCCGCGCTTCGAGCCGATCGGCCGCTACCACATCTTCGACGGCGACGGGATGCTGCACGCGGTGACGTTGGCCGACGGCCGGGCGTCGTACCGCAACCGCTGGATCCGTTCGAAGGGACTCGTCGCCGAGGAGCGAGCGGGGCGTGCGGTCTACGGCGGCATGCTCGAGCTCGTCTTCCCCTCCCCCGAGGAGGTCGGCGACGCCGGCGCCATGAAGAACACCGGCAACACCCACGTCGTGCGCCACGCCGGGCAGATCTACGCGCTCATGGAGGCGGCCAAGCCGATCCGCATCGCGGAGGATCTCTCGACCGTCGACGAGTACGACTTCGACGGCGCACTGCGCGGGTCGTTCACTGCGCACCCGAAGTTCGACCCCGAGACCGGCGAGATGCTGTTCTTCGGCTACGTGCCGTCGCTCACGTACCACGTGGTGGATGCCACCGGTCGGCTCGTGCGCTCCGAGCCCATCGCCACCCCGCGGCCCACGATGATGCACGACTTCGTGACGACCCGCGACCACGTCGTGTTCCTCGACGCGCCGGCGGTCATGGACTTCGGTCGTTACCTCGAGGGCGGACCGCTCGCGTCCTGGCAGCCCGAACACGGCACCCGCATCGGGGTCATGCCCCGGGAGGGCGGGAGTGCGGACGTGCAGTGGTTCGACATGGACAGCACCTGGGTCGCCCACTTCCTCAACGCCTTCGAGGTGGACGGCCACATCGTCGTCGACGGCTGCGCCATGGACGAGTTCAACTTCGGGTTCGACCTCGACGATCGGCCCGCAGCCGCCGAGGGCGTGCTGTCCCGCATCACCATCGACCTCGACGCGGGTCGGGTCACCCGGTAGGCGCTCGACGACCGGGTCGGCGACTTCCCGCGGATCAACGATGACCGCAACGGCCTCCCCAACCGCTACGGCTACGTGGCCTGGTACGCCGGAGGCGCGACCGAGAACGGCTTCGACGCGCTCGTGAAGTACGACCTCGTCACCGGCACCAGCGAGGAGTACGTGTTCCCGGGCTGCACGGTCGGCGAGTTCTCCTTCGCCCCCGACCCGGACGGCACGGCCGAGGACGACGGCTGGCTCGTCGGCTTCGTGCACGCACCCGGTGGCACGGCGAGCGACCTCTGCATCCTCGACGCACACGCGGTGGCGGCCGGTCCGATCGCCCGGGTCCACATGCCCCGACGGGTGCCCTTCGGCTTCCACGGCAACTGGTTCGCCGCGTAGCCCGACGCCTCAGCGGCCGCGGAACTCCGGCGGTCGCTTCTCGGCGAACGCGGCGAGGCCCTCCTGCAGGTCGTCGCTCGTGAAGGCGAGCGTCTCGAGCTCGCGCAGCTCGACGACCGCCTCGGGGGTGAGCCCGCGCTCGACGAGCACGAGCGCGTGCTTGTGGCCGCGCACGGTGATGGACGCGAGCGCGGCGAGCTCCTCGGCCCAGACCACCGCAGCCGCCTCGGCCTCCTCGGCCCGCCGGTGCACGAGGCCGACCCGGTCGGCCTCCTCGAGGTCGAGGGTGCGGGCAGCCAGCAGCACGTCGCGGGCCACCCCGGGGCCGACGAGGCGCTCGAGCCGGGCGATGTTCGCCGAGGACAGCACGACCCCGAGCTTGGCCGCCGGGATGCCGAACACCGCGGTCGGACCGGCCACCCGGAAGTCGCAGGCCACGGCCAGCTGCATCCCGGCGCCCATCGCCGGGCCGTTGATCGCGGCGATCACCGGCAGCGGGTGCTCGACGATGGCCTGCAGCACCCGGTCGAACGCCGGGCGGAACGAGTCGCTGCCCCCGTGCTCGATGCCCCCGCCGTCGCCGCCGGTGTCGGCGGCCCGCCGGGCCAGGTCGGCCCCCGAGCAGAACGCGCTGCCGGCACCGGTGATGACGACCGCGCCGACCGTCTCGACGTCGATGCCCGCGAGGTGGTCGCGCAGCGCGTCGCAGAGCTCGGCGTTGAGCGCGTTGCGGCGCTCGGGGCGATCGATGGTCGCCACCGCAACCCGACCGCGGACCTCGAAGCGGATCATGGCTCGACGACGGTGGCGATGAGGTCGCCCTCGCGCACCGTCTGACCCTCCTCGACGTGGAGGGTGCGCACCGTGCCGGCCGTCTCGGTCACCACGGGGATCTCCATCTTCATGGACTCGAGGATGGCGATCTCGTCGCCCGCCGCGACGGCCTGCCCCTCCTCGACCACGATCTTCCACACGTTCGCGGTGATCTCCGCGCGGATCTCAGCCATGGCCGCGCACCCTAGCCCCGGCATCCGTCGGCTCCCGCCTAGCCTCGCAGCATGCCGACGATCGACCGCCAGCGCCTCGCCGACCTCCACGCCCGGGAGGAGCGCACCTTCGCCGAGACCCACCCCCGCTCGGCCGCGCTCGCCGAGGAGGCCCGCGGCGCGCTGCTCGGCGGCGTGCCGATGAACTGGATGGCCCGGTGGCCCGGGCGGTTCCCGGTGTTCGCCGAGCGGGCCGAGGGCGCGCACATCGCCGACGTGGACGGCAACACCTACGTGGACCTCTGCCTCGGGGACACCGGCGCCATGACCGGTCACTCGCCGGGCCCCTCGGTGCGCGCGATCGCGGACCGCGCGGCCCGCGGCATCTCGATGATGCTGCCGACCGAGGACGCCGCGTGGGTCGGCCGGGAGATGGGTCGGCGCTTCGGCCTGCCCCACTGGCAGTTCGCGACGAGCGCGACCGATGCCAACCGGTTCGCGCTGCGCATCGCCCGGGCCGTCACGGGTCGACCGAAGGTGCTCGTCTTCAACTGGTGCTACCACGGCACGGTCGACGAGACGCTCGTGACCCTGCAACCCGATGGCTCGCTGCGCGCCCGCGAGGGCCACATCGGACCACCCGTCGACCCCGCACTCACCACGAGCGTCGTGGAGTTCAACGACCTCGGCGCGCTCGAGCGCGCGCTGGCCACCGGCGAGATCGCCTGCGTCCTCGCCGAGCCCGCCATGACGAACATCGGCATCATCCACCCGGACCCCGGGTACCACGCGGCCCTGCGCGACCTGACCCGCCGCACCGGCACGCTGCTCATCATCGACGAGACCCACACGATCTGCACCGGGCCCGGCGGCTACACCGCCGCGCACGGCCTCGAGCCCGACCTGCTCACGATCGGCAAGCCGTTGGCCGGCGGGATCCCGGCCGCGGCCTACGGGCTCTCCGACGCGGTGGCCGAGCGGATCCTCGGGTCGGCCACCGGCGAGGACTGCGACGTGAGCGGCATCGGCGGCACGCTCGCCGGTAACGCGCTCACGCTGGCCGCCATGCGGGCGACCCTCGGCGAGGTGCTCACGGAGGAGGCCTTCGCCCGGATGGTGCCGCTCGCCGAACGCTGGACCGCCGGCGTGCAGGGGGTCATCGACGCGCACGGGCTCGGGTGGAGCGTGACCCGACTCGGCGCGCGAGCCGAGTACTGGTTCGTGGCCGAGCGGCCCCGCGACGGACGCACCGCGGCAGCCGGCGTCGACCACGCGCTCGACGCCTTCATGCACCTGCACGCCATCAACCGCGGGGTGCTGCTCACGCCGTTCCACAACATGGCGCTCATGTCGCCGGCCACGAGCGAGGCCGACGTGGATCGCCACACCGAGGTGTTCGGCGAGGCCGTGGCCGAACTCCTCGCCGACTGACCCACGAGGTCAGACCGGGAGCACCCCGTGCTTGCGGGCCGGGCGCTCCACCCGCTTCGCCGCGGAGATCCGCAGCCCGCGGGCGATGGCCGCCCGGGTGTCGGCCGGATCGATGACGTCGTCCACCAGCGCGTGGCCGGCCGCGACGTACGGGTCGATGTTGGCCCGCACCTCCTCGGCCAGTTCGAGTCGACGCGCGTCGCGCGCGTCCTCCGGGGTGGCCTCGAGCTCGCGTCGGTGGATGATGTTGACGACACCGTCGGGGCCCATCACCGCGATCTCGGCGGTCGGCCAGGCCACGATGTGGTCGGCCTCGTAGGCGAGGCCGTTCATGACGAAGTAGCCGGCCCCGTAGGACTTGCGGAGCACGACGCTCACCTTCGGCACGTTGGCCTCGCTCACCGCGAACAGCATCTTGGCCCCGTGCCGGATGATCCCCTGGGCCTCGACGGCCGAGCCGACGATGAAGCCGGGCACGTCGTGGAGGAACACGAGCGGCACGTCGAACGCGTCGCAGAGCCACACGAACCGCGCGGCCTTGTCGGCCGCGTTCACGTCGAGGGCACCGCCGAGCACCATCGGCTGGTTCGCGACGATGCCCACCGGACGGCCGTCGATGCGGGCGAAGCCGGTGAGCAGGTTGCGTGCCCACTCGGGCTTCATCCAGAACACGTGCCCGTCGTCGACCAGCGCGGTCACGACCCGCCGCATGTCGTAGGCCCGACGGGGCGCGGTCGGCACGATGTCGTAGAGCTCCTCCACCCGGCGGTCCGCCGGGTCGCTGCTCACCGCGCGCGGCACGCTCCCCCCGTGGTGGGACGGCAGGAAGGAGAGGTACTCGCGCACTGCGGCGAGGCAGGCCGCGTCGTCCTCCACCTCGAGGTCGGCGACGCCGCTCACCTTCGTGTGCACCGCCGATCCCCCCATCTCCTCCTCGGTGACGTCCTCCCCCACCGCGGCCTTCACGAGGTGGCGACCCCCGAGGGCCATCGAGGAGGTGCCCCGCACCATCGGCACGAAGTCGGCGAGCGCCGGGATGTACGCGGTGCCCGCGGCACAGTGCCCCATGACCGCGGCGACCATCGGCACGACGCCGCTCATCGCGACCTGCTCACGGAACAGCGCGCCCTGCCCGGCGAACGTCGAACCGCTCGATGACTGCAGCCGGGCGCCCGCGCTGTCGAGCAGCCACACCATGGGGATCCGCTGACGCAGCGCGTGCTCGCGCAGGCGGGCGATCTTCAGCTCGCCCACGGTGCCCATCGACCCGGCCATCACCGTGAAGTCGTAGGCCGCCACCGCGACGGGTCGGCCGTCGATCTCCCCGATGCCGGTCACCGCGCCGTCGGCCGCGAGGTAGCGGTCGCCGAGGCCCGGGTCCATGTGGTCGGCGAGCAGGCCGTACTCCACCCAGGTGCCCGGATCGAGGAGCAGGTCGAGCCGCTCCCGCACCGTGAGCTTGCCGAGCGCGTGCTGCCGTTCGACGAGGTCCGCCCCGCCCATGGCCCGCGCGCGTTCACGTCGAGCCGCGAGGTCCGCGAGCAGCGGTCCCCAGTCGTGACGCTCGTCGCTCACCGGCCGGTCCAGCGGGGCGGGCGCTTCTCGGCGAAGGCCGCGAGTCCCTCGCGTGCGTCCTCGGTCTCGACGTGGCGCGAGAGGGCCGCGTGGAGCAGGTCGAGCGCGGGATCCGCGTCGAGCTCGAGCACCTGGTGGAACGCATCCCGTCCGAGGCGCAGCACGAGCGGCGACTTCGCAGCGAGCCCGGCCGCGATCTCGGTGACCGTCCCGTCGAGCGCGTCGACCGGCACGACCCGGCTCACGAACCCGAGCCGGAGCGCCTCGGCCGCGTCGACCCGGCGGCCCGTCATCTGCAGCTCGAGCACCACTTTGGGCGGCATGGAGCGCAGCATCGGCACGGTGATCATGTACGGCCAGAGGCCCACGTCCACCTCCGGCGTCCCGAACACCGCGTCCTCGGCCGCCACCACGATGTCGCAGGCCAGCGCGAGTCCGAGCCCGCCGGCGAGGGCGTACCCGCGCACCCGGGCGATGGTCGGCTTCCCGAGCGCCCAGAGGTCCCGGAAGAGGTCGGCCAGCACCCCGCGTGCCGCGTGCGCATCGGCCGCGTCGTCCCCGATGCCACCCAGGTCGGCCCCGGCGCAGAACGCCCGGTCCCCCGCACCCGTGAGCACCACCACGCGCACGGCGTCGTCGGCCCGGGCTGCGGCCACCGCCTCGCGCAGACCCCGCATGATCGGGAACGACATCGCGTTGCGACGTTCCGGCCGATCGATCGTGATGGTCCCGATCCCGTCGCGGACCGCGAGCACGACCCGACCGTCGCCCTCGGGTTCACCGGGGAAGGAGCGTGCGGCATCCACGACGCGCAATCTAGGACCGATGGCCACCGCTCCGCCCGGGCGCCGCCCTATCGTGGCGGCGTGGCCTTCACGATCGTCACCCTCGTGGTCGCGCTCGGCGTGGCGGTCGCGACCCGGGGCGACCTCACCCGCATCGCCGACCTGCCGTTCCGCCGGCTCTGGATGCTGTTCGCCGGGCTCGCGCTGCAGATCGCGCTCGAGGTCGTGGACCTCCCGGCGGCCCGGCAGGACGACCTCGGCATCGGGCTGCTGCTCGCGTCCTACGCGCTGCTGCTCGGGTTCGGGCTGACGAACCTGCGCATCGATGGCATGGGGGTCATCACGATCGGCATCGCCCTCAACGCGGCGGTGATCGCGCTCAACCTCGGGATGCCCTACCGCGCACCGGCCGGCCACGCGGTGGCGAGCACCGTGAAGCACCGGCCCGAACGGGCCGACGACGTCGCCACGATCCTCTCCGACCGGATCGTCATCCCACCGCTGCGGGTCTCCATCTCCTTCGGCGACCTCATCATCGCGGTCGGCCTCGTCGACCTCTGCTACCGCGGCAGCCGGAGGCCGCGGGGTCAGACCCGCTCGAGGGCCGCGAGCACCCGCACGTCGTAGACGTAGCCGGGGCCGAGGTGGAGCGCCTCGATCGCAGCATCCCGCTTCGTGTGATCGCCCTCGCAGAGTTCGTCGAACGCGCTCGCGACCCGCAGGATGTGCCCGGCCATCGACCCGTCGCTGCCGTCGAGGATCGCCGCGGCCGGCGTGAGCTCCTCGGTCTGCCGGAGGATCTCGGCGCCCTTCGTCGCCACCTCCCACGGCTCGATCGCCTGCGGGTGGGTCTCATCCACGTCGAGGCACAGGTGGCCGAGATGGTGGAGCAGCGACGCGCTGCGCAGCGGCACGACCCGGTCGTCCTCGAAGCCGAGCTCCCGGGCCAGGCGCTCGGCGAGGTCGGCCACCCGCATGGCGTGGCCGGCGCGCACGAGGCCTGCGAGCTCCGGCACGACCGAGAGCGCGGCGATGGTCTGGTCGTGGGTGCGCCGGATCGCTGCGACCTGCTCGAACGCGAACCACGCAGCGAGCAGCGGGATGGCGAAGAGCACCGGTCCCCACATGCCCATGCCCGGATGGCCCGCGATGCCGTCGTAGGAGATCGCCATGAGCGCCCCGGTGGTGACGATCGCGAGGTCGGCGGTGCGCCCGCGCCACCCGAGCGGCGTACCCGGATGCCGGATCGCCGTGAGGAGGTCGGAGGCGAGGATCGCCGCCGCGCCGGACAGCAGGAGAGCCATGAGCGTGTTCCACCGGGGGTCGCCGGCCGCGAGGTGGTCGATCGCGAACCGGTAGACGCTGAGCGCCGCGATGAACGCACCGATGCGCACTGCGAGGGTGTAGATCCGAGTCCACGGGTCCGGCTCGGTGCTGAGGAGCGCGCCGAGCACCAGCGCGAGGACGACCGTGACGATCACCTCGGTCGGCGTGCCCGCGCGCACCGCCACGAGGAAGAACGCGTAGCTGAGCGGCAGTGCCACCCGTCCGCTCGGACGCAGCTGCAGCAGCTCCCCCAGCGCGATCGCCGCACCGAGCAGCACGAGCACCAGCCACGGGCCCTGCGGATCGAGCAGCGCGACCAGCGCCGCGCCGATCGCCCCGAGCAGCACCGGGACGGCGAGGCGGGACCGGCGACTCACGACGCCACCCCCGGCGCCTCCGCGAGGTCCCCGAGTCCGGCCGAACCCGTGCCGACCGTGGGCGGCTCGACCGCGAACGCGTGGGGTTCCGCCTCGAATCCGGCACCGTGGCGTGCACCCGCGCGGGTGAGCGCGGCGATGAGCGCCTCGACCACCACCGGGTGGAACTGCCGACCCGCGTTCTTGCGGAGCTCCTCGAAGGCCGTCTCCTGCGGCAACGCCTTGCGGTACGAGCGGGTCGAGGTCATGGCGTCGTACGCGTCGACCACGGCCACGATGAACGGCTCGATCGGCCGGTCGGTGTCCTCGGCGTCGGCAGGCATCGCGTGGGCTTCGCTGGTGGCCGACGGGGCCACCGGCTCGAGGAAGTCGATGCGGGTGAGGATCTCGACCGAGACCGCCTCGTGGCGACGCACGATGTCGAACTCCTCGGCCGTGAGCTTGCCCGGCTTGTTCAACAGGTGGTTCGGCACGACGAGCTTGCCCACGTCGTGCATGAGCGCGGCGAAGCGGAGCCGCTCGAGACGGGGCGGCGTGAAGCGCAGCTCGCGTCCGACGAGCACCGCGTAGTCCGCGACGCGCTCGGCGTGACCGGCGGTGTACGGGTCCTTGGCCTCGAGCGCGCCGATGAGGATGCGCACCGTCGCGTGGTGCGAGTCCTTGAGCGCGACGTACGACGCGAAGGCCTGACGGGCCACGAGGATCGGCACGACGAAGAGCGGGATGATGATCGCGCCGTAGTCGAGGTAGAGCCGGCCCATGAACACGCCGAGCAGCGCGAACGGCAGGATCTGCACGAACCGGGGCCGCAGCTCGCGCAGCACCTCCGAGAAGGTGGAGTCCGTGGCCCGCGACACCACACCGGCCAGCAGCACGAGGTTCACCACGCTGAACGCGAGTGCGGCGGGCAGCGATGCGAGCAGCAGGACCGTGGATCGCGCCTCGCCCGAGCCGTGCACGAGGGGGGTGAACGCCGCGGCGGCCGCAGCCGAGGAGAGCGCGAAGTTCGAGGAGTTGAAGAGGATCTTGCGCCAGTCACCGCTGCGCAGGTGGGGCCAGTAGAGCCCGCCGGCCACGCCCACGAGCAGCGCCCCGAGCACCGGCCCCTGCCCTTGGAACGCGACGATCGCGGCCATGGCGAGCATGAAGGAGGCGCTCGCGCTCGCCCGGTTCGGCAGCACCGCGACCTGGTTCTCGGCCAACGCGAACAGCGCCGCGAACACGAGCACCGCCTCGACGGCGGGCATCGGCGAGGAACGGGCCAGCAGCACGCCGACCCCCACGGTGACGGCGCCCAGCACGAGGCAGAACGCGGTCAGGCCGTCGATGGCCCTGCGGTGGGTTCGCGTCGCCGCTGCAGCCTGCACGCTGGTGTGCGGGTCCGGTTCGACGTTCCACGACGGAGGCGGCAGAGCCCCGGCAAGACTTGCGCGTGGGCTTACTTCCAACCCATGCCAGCGCCACCGCTGAGCAGCAGCGCAGCCGCACCAGAGACGAGCAGCGTCACACGGACGAAGGTCTTCTTCATCGGGAGATTCCCCCTTCACGGTTCAACTCCACGGGCGTCCGCTAGTGGCCCGCAGGTATTCGCTCCGCTCAGGACTCTCACGTCCGGCTCCGTGGCCGGGACCCTGCCGTCTCCGTCGTGGTTCGTTCCCCTCGCCCGTCCCCCTTCTCGTCTCATCCCCCGGCGCCCGACGACCCGACCGCCACGGACCCGAGTTTCACACTGGTCCCACCGCTCTCTGTGAGCAACAGGAGTCACAACCGTAACACCGGCAACACGGCGGATCCACGGATTGTTCGGGGCGATTCGGGCGATTCGGGGCCTCATCCCGCCCCTCCCGGTGCGTGGGAAGCCGCCACTTCGGGTGGTCACCGGGGCGGTCAGGCGGCCGGGATCCACCCTCGGTGACCAGCGGCCCCGCCGGACCCGGCCGATTGCCACGCAGCGGTGCCATCCCGCCCGTAACCTCGCCGCCATGGATGACGGGGGCGGCGAGGTCCAGGACGAGGCCCTCGACCCGATCGAGGCTGAGATCATCGAGCTCGAGCGGGAACTCTGCCGACTCCCCGAGGTCTCGGCGGCCCGGATCGTGGCCGACCGGGTCGGCCGGCCCACCGAGATCCACATCCTCGCCCAGGGCTCGAAGCATCCGAAGCAGGTGGTGCGCGACGTGCAGTCGGTGGCGCTGGCCTCCTTCGGCATCGAGGTCGACCGGCGGATCGTCTCGGTCGTCCAGCTCGGCGGTCAGCCCGGCGGGGTCCCGACCCAGGACCTCGAGAACCCGGTGCGGGCCGAGGAGCGCGCGGTGCTGCGGCACGTGAACGCCGAGGCGAACGGGCTGCGCTCGCTCGTACGGGTCACGCTCGCCCACGGCGACCGAGAGGCGGTCGGCTTCGCCGAGGGTTCCGTCGCCTCGAGCGCGCGGCACCGGCTCGTCGCCGCCGCGACGCTCGACGCACTCCGGCAGGTGCAGCCTGCGGCCGAGTGCTGCGACGTGGACGCCGCGCAGATCCTGCGCGTCGGCGCCGAGGATGTCGCGGTGGTCACCGCGACATTCGTGCTGCCCACCGGCGAGCAGGTGCTCTCCGGCTCGGCCGTCGTGCGACGCCACGACGAGTCCGCGGCGATCGCCCGCGCCGTGCTCGACGCGACGAACCGTCGCCTCGCCGTCGTCTCCTGACGCCTCAGCGCGCGATCGAGTCGGCGCCGAGGCGTCGACCCAGCAGCGGCACGAGGTCGCAGGCCGCCTCGACGTCGTGCACCCGGATGACGTCGGCCCCGTACTCGATCGAGAGCACGAGGTACGCGTGCATGCGGTGGTCCTCGGCCTTGCGGGGCACCGGCAGCAGCACGGGCGCGCCCGAGGCCCGCAGCTCGGTCATGCGTCGGATCGTCTCGAGCTGCAGCTGCCCGTAGCGCGCGTAGTCGCTGCGGTAGTTGATCGAGAGGCCCGGGTCGACGATCACCCGATCGATGCCCTCCGCCGCGAGCTCGGCCACGAGGCGTCCGAGCCCCGCGGCCACCGCGGCCGGGCGGTCGCCCTCGAGCTCGCGCATCTCGACGGCGAGCGGGTTGTCCCCCTCGATGTGCATGGCCACGCACCAGGTGCCCGCGTCGCGCACGACCTCGCGCATCGCGGCCTGCTGCATCCCGCCGGTGTCGTTCACGATGGCGGCTCCGTGCTCCACCGCGACGCGGGCCACCTCCGGCTTCCACGAGTCGCAGGACACCACGAACCCGTCGGCCACGAGCAGGTCGAGCGCGGGCAGGAGCCGTTCGAGCTCCTCGGCGGGGGTCAGCTCGCGGTTCTCGAAGTGGCTGGACTGCGCACCGAGGTCGATGATCGAGGCACCGAGGTCGCGGGCCCAGCGGGCCCGCGCGAGCGCAGCCTCCGGTGAATCCACGACGGCCTGGCGCACCCGCGACTCCGGCGACAGGTTCACGACCGCCATGACGTGGGTCACGTCGGGGGCGAAGATCGGGCCGGGTCGCGCCGGCTCCTCCTGCGGGCTCACGGGCGGGCAGGATACCGACGTGACCGCGGAACCCCCCACGCCGAGCGCGCCCGACGCCGTGCGCCTGCGCCGGGCCCGGATCGCCCGCGTCGTCAAGGCCATCAAGCGCCTCGGGTACTCCCTGCTGCTGCTCGCGATCGTGGCGTTCACCATCGCCCTCACCACCGGGTTCGCCGGGTTCTGGGTGTGGGTGTGCGTGGTGTCGCTGCTCGTCGCCGTCGTGGTCCTGCCGCTGCCCATCATCATCGGTTACGGCATCCGCGCCGCTGAGCGTGAGGACCGCACCGCCGTCTAGATTGCCCACGCCTCAGCCGAGGCGTCGACCACCGCGCAAGGGAGCCCCCGTGACCAAGGCCGCCGTCTTCACCGCCAACGACTCGCCGCTCGAGTTGATGGACCTCAACCTCATGGACCCGCAGGCCGGTGAGGTCCGCATCGCGCTCGGCGCATCCGGGGTCTGCCACTCCGACATCTCGGTGATCAACGGCACCCTGCCGATCGCGCCGCCCGCCGTGCTCGGCCACGAGGGCGCCGGCACGGTCGTGGCCGTCGGCGAGGGCGTCACCAACGTCGCGGTCGGCGACCACGTGGTCATCTCCTGGGTGCCCCAGTGCGGCACCTGCTACACGTGCAGCCGCGGGCAGGGCGAGCTCTGCGAGACCGGCGCGAACGCCTCGATGTTCGGCTCGATGCTCGACTTCACCTCGCGCTTCTCGATGGCCGACGGCACCGCCGTCGCCCAGATGTCGGCCTCCGGCACCTTCTCCGAGGAGACCGTCGTGCCGGCGATCTCGGTCGTGAAGATCCCGGACGACATGCCGTTCTCGGTCGCCGCGCTCATCGGCTGTGGCGTGCTCACCGGCTTCGGTGCGGCCTACAACACCGCGAACATCCGCGAGGGCGACAACGTGGTGGTCATCGGGGCCGGCGGCGTGGGCCTCAACACGATCCAGGGCGCGAAGTACCGGGGCGCCGGGAGGATCATCGCCATCGACATGGTCGCCGGGAAGCTCGAGAACGCGAAGGGCGTGGGGGCCACCGACGTCATCGACGCCTCCCAGACCGACGCCGGCGCGGCCGTGCTCGAGCTCACCGAGGGACGGGGCGCCGACGTGGCCTTCGAGGTCATCGGCCTCCCCGCCACGATCCGCCAGGCCTTCGACATGACCCGCAAGGGCGGCGAGGCGGTCATCGTCGGCGTGCCCCGGCTCGACCAGACGATGGAGTTCAACCCCGGCATGGACTTCGTCATCATGGAGAAGACCCTCAAGGGCTGCTGGTACGGCGGGGCCAACGTGCACCAGGACGTGCCGATGCTCGTCGACCTCTACCGGAGCGGCGGCCTGAAGCTCGACGAGCTCGTCTCGAACACCATCAAGCTCGAGCAGGTCAACGAGGCGATGGACGCCATGGGCCAGGGCAACATCGCCCGCTCGGTGATCGTCTACTGAGATGCGGTACCGGCGGTTCGGCACGAGCGACCTCGAGGTCTCGGAGGTCGGGTTCGGCACCTGGACCCTCGCCAGCAACTGGTTGGGCGAGGTCGCCGACAAGCGCGGCATGCTCGACGCCGCGCTCGACGCCGGCATCACGTTCTTCGACACGGCACCGGTCTACGGCGACGACGGGTTCGGCGAGTCGCTCATGGCCGACTTCCTCCGGTCGCACCGCGATGAGATCGTGCTCACGACGAAGTGCGGCTACGACCTCTCGGCCGACGCACGCCGGCCGGCCCAGCAGCGGGAGCGTCCGCACGACTGGCGACCGGAGTCGATCCGTCGGCAGTGCGACGACTCGCTCCGCCGACTCGGCATCGACGTGATCGACCTCTACCAACTGCACAACACCCGCATCGAGCCGATCCTCGACGACGACCTGTGGGCCTGCCTCGAGGACCTGCGGTCCGAGGGCAAGGTGCAACACCTCGGGGTGGCGCTCGGTCCGGCCATCAGCTGGGTCGAGGAGGGGCTCGAGTCGATCCGGCAGCGGCCGATCTGCTCGCTGCAGACCGTCTACAACGTGCTCGAGCAGGAGCCGGGTCGCACCTTCGCCGCGCAGGCCCGCGAGTCGGGCGGCGAGGTCGGCCTCATCTCGCGGGTGCCCCACGCCTCCGACTCCCTCTCCGGCAAGGTCACCCGCGACACGAAGTTCCCGGCCGGCGACCACCGGGCCCACCGCAACCGCGACAACATGCTCGACAACTTCGACAAGGCCGACACGCTGTCGTTCCTCTGGGAGGGCACGGGCCGCACGATGGGCCAGGCCGCCATCGCCGCCATCCTGGCGAGCCCCGACTTCACGACGGTGCTCCCGACCTGCGTCGACGTGGACGAGGTCGCCGAGTACGCCGAGGTGAAAGCAGAAGTAGCGCACTTATTGTTTCAGAATAATAATTTCTCGCAGGCTGAAATGCTTTACAAAGAGGCATTGAATGGAGCGGAATCGGAAAAATTAGAAG
>JBJTQX010000096.1:0-14330 GCA_046075855.1 Actinomycetes bacterium | reverse complement strand
GCCGCACGCGATCTACACGGTCGGCCCCGCGGTGCTGCGCGGGATCGCCGACGTCGCGGCCCGTTGCGGCGCACCCATCCACATCCACCTCGCCGAGACCGCGGGCGAGGTCGACGCGTGCGTGGCCGAGCACGGCCTCCGGCCGGTCCCCTACCTCGACTCGCTCGGCCTCCTCACCGCGCGCACGGTGCTCGCCCACGGCGTGCACCTCGAGGACGACGAGCTCGCACTCGTGGCGGCCCGCGGCGCGACGCTCGTGACCTGCCCGGTGTCGAACATGAAGCTCGCCGTGGGCGGTGCCTTCCGCCTCACCGCGGCGCAGCACGCGGGGTGCGCGATCGGTCTCGGCACCGACGGCGCCGCCTCGAACAACTCCCTCGACCTCGTCCAGGACGTGAAGGTGCTCGCGCTCCTCCAGAAGCACACGACCGGCGATCCGGCCACGCTGCCGGCGGCCGAGGCCCTCGAGATCGCGACTGGCATGGCGGCACCGGGCCTCGGCGCGACCCCGCTCGCGGTCGGTCAGCCCGCCGACCTGCTCCTGCTCGACCTCGACGCCCCCGAGCTCGCGCCGGCGCCGCCCGATGCGGCCCTCGTGTACTCGGCCACCGGCGCGGCCGTCGACACCGCGATCGTGGATGGCCGCGTGCTCATGCGTCACCGCAGGATCGACGGCGAGGACGAGGTGCGGGCGCACGCGCTCGCGGCCGCGGCGGTCGTGCGCGGCGAGGGCTAGGTTCGACCCCATGCCCACCGAGGACCTCATCGCCATCTACCGCGGGGTGCGCAGCCGGGTCACCCAGCTCGTGCTCGAGCTCGACGATGCCACGTTGGAGCGCACTGCCCCGGCGACCCCGCTCTGGACGGTCCACGACCTGCTCGCGCACCTCGTGGGCGACGTCACCGACGTGGTCGACGGCAACCTCGAGGGCGTGGCCAGCGACGCCTGGACCCAGGCGCAGGTCGATCGACGCCGCGGGGTCGCGGTGGCTGACCTCCTCGAGGAGTGGGAGCGGGGTGCCCCGGTCGTGGAGTCGGTCCTCGATGGGATCGACCCGCTCATGCAGACGATGTTCCTCACCGACGCCGTGACGCACGAGCACGACATCCGCCACGCCATCGATCGACCGGGCGCCCGTGACTCGGACGCCATCGCCTTCGCCTACGGCCGGGTCTCGACGGTGATCGGACCGGCCCGATCGGAGGCCGGCGCCCTCCGGCTCGTCCACGACGCGGGCACCGACCTGCTCGGTGAGGGCGAACCGACAGCCACGCTGTGCACGAGCCGGTTCGAGATCGTGCGGGCCGCGGTCGGTCGGCGGGCGTTCGCGGAGATCACCGCCTGGGACTGGGACGGCCCGGCGACCCCCGAGGCCTTCGTGATCCCCCGGTTCAACCCGCCGCGGGCCACCCCGCTCGGCGAGTGAGGACCGCGCCGATCAGGTCTTGACCGGCGGGCCGGCGAGGGGACCGTCACACGCGCCGGGGCCGACCGACGGTTGGCGCCGGTCGGCCCCCAAGGCCGCAAGTGATCAGTGCACTACGCCGTGCACGTCCGGGACCAGTTCCACGCAGTGGCAAACGGGTCGTTGATCGGGTACTGCCTGTACGGCGCCGTCGAGGACTGCGTGTACCCGTAGGAGTCCCGCAGCGGAACGCCAGCCAACTGGTTTGCCGAGTACCAGCCCGAGTAGCGCCACGACGAACCGGTCCAGTGTCCCAGTTGCACGTATACCTCGAAGTCGCTGGCAGTCACCCAAGCGATGTTCTTGACGTCGAAGTCGAACCACAGTCTGGCAGCAAGCGTCGAGGTCGCGAGCGCCGATGGTGCGAAGCCCGTCGTCATGCTGAGGCCATTGGAACGCCGGTAGATGTAAGCCCTGCCCGTCACGTACTGAGAAGTCTTCCCCTTCTCCGGTGTGACGTTGACCTGCACGTTGACCTGCTTCGGGTGAGCGGTGAACGGGGTGCCGGATACGCCGAATGGTGCGCAGGCAACTTGAGCCATCGCCCATGCGCCGTTGGCTGTGGTGATGGTGGCACCTGCGGGATTAGCGAGAGCGAGAACGCCCGCCGATCCAACCAACATGCTGAACGCGACCGCAGTGGCCGCAGCACGAACCCGATGAATGATGCCCATGGTGACTCCTCTCGTCGTGCCCCCCAACGTTGAGGTGCTGTCACCATGGTCCGACGGGAACCGGTCGCCATTCCGTGCGCGGCGACACGTTCTGGACGTGCTCGCTGGCACCTGCGATCAGGTCTTGACCGGCGGGCCGGCGAGGGGGCCGTCACGGCCACGGCAGGCCGACCAGCCGCCACGTCCGGCGCGGTAGGCGGTCCGCGCGTCCTCGGCGAACTCGGCGTGGCGGGCCGGGGTGTCGTCGAAGGGGTAGGCCGCGGCGAAGCCCTCGAGGAGCAGCGCCGCGTTGACATGCAGCGCGTCGGACCGGCGGAACACGTACGCGAGGGTGCGGCCGTAGCGGTCGAAGCGGTTCGCGTCGTAGACGAGGCGCACCGGCGTGCCGGGCGGGATCAACGCGGCGACGTACTGCTTCGCTTCCTTCCCGTGGCACTCGTCCTTGCCGAAGGTGATCTCGGGCGTGTCGACGCCGATGAGTCGGACCCGGATCTCACCGCTCACGACGATGGTGTCGCCATCGGTGATCCGAGCCACCTCCACGTCGTCCCCCGGCGGGATGGTCGGCGTGGGGGGAGCGGGCGGCGGCGGGGGCGGCGGTGCGACCGTCGTGGTCGGCGCCGCGGTCGTCGTCGGCGGCCCGGTCGTCGTCGTGCTCGGAGCGGACTGCGGCGGCGCACTCGTCGAGGTGCTCGCCGACCGCAGCGGCGACCCCCCGTCCGCACACGCGGCGAGCAGCCCGAGGCCGAGTGCCGCGGCGGCAACGGCCCGTGTCCGATTCCTGCCCATTCGCGCAGCCTCGCGCATCCCCGTCCCGATCGCGCACCACGCCGGGGTACGGTCCCCGGATGCCACTGCCGAAGCCGCTCGCCCCGCTGCGCCACCGGAGGTTCGCGCTGCTGTGGTTCGGGGCCTTCGTCTCGAACATCGGTACGTGGATGGAGACGGTCGGGGTCGGCATCCTCGTCACCTCCACCACCGGCCGGGCGACCTGGACCGGCGTCGTGGCCGCCGCCGGCTTCGTGCCCGCGGCGGTGCTCGGCCCGGTGGGCGGGGCCTTGGCGGATCGCCTCGACCGCAAGCGCCTGCTCCTCGTGACCACGACGATCCAGACCGGCTTCGCGGCGCTCCTCACCCTGCTCGCGGCTGCCGGCACACCCTCCCCGTGGGTGGTGACGCTCATCGTGCTCGGGTCGGGCTGCACCTCGGCCATCGGGTTCCCGACCTACCAGACCCTCCTGCCCGACCTCGTGCCGCCGGAGGATGTCGTCGGGGCGGTCGCGCTCTCGAGCGCCCAGTGGAACCTCGGGCGCGTCATCGGCCCCGCCTTCGCCGGCCTCGTGATCGGCCTCCGCGGGTACGAGTGGGCGTTCGGCCTCAACACCCTGTCGTTCGCCGCGGTGTTCGTGGCCATCGCGGCGCTCAGCCTGCCCCCGCCCCACCACGACGGGACCTCGATCCTGCTCGCGATCCGTATGGGGATCGCGTACACCCGGCGGGACCCGGGGCTGCGCGCGGTGATGACGCTCGTGATCATCAACTCGTTCCTCGCCGCACCGTTCATCGCCCTCGTCCCCGCGATGGCCATCACGGTGTTCGACCGTGGCGCCGCAGCGACCTCGGTGCTCACCGTGGCGCAGGGACTCGGCGCGGTGGTCATGGCGCTCTCGCTCGGCTGGCTGGCGGCCCGCTTCGGTTCGCGACGGACGCTGTTCGCCATGATGGGCCTGCTCCCTGCCTCACTCGTCGTGTACGCGGGCGCGCCGACCCTCTGGACGTCGGCGGCGGCGCTCTTCGCGGTGGGGCTGCTCTACCTCGGCGCGCTGTCCTCGTTCATGAGCATCGCCCAGCTCCGCGCGCCAGCGGCGGTGCGCGGCCGCGTGCTCTCGCTCATCACGATGGCACTCGGTGCGCTGTACCCGCTGGGCGCCATCATCCAGGGCTCCCTCGCGGACACGTTCGGGCTCCGTCGGGTCACCGCGCTCTCCGGGGTGCTCCTCGCCGCCGGGCTCGTCGGCCTCCTCGTCCTCCGACCGACGATGCGGACGGCGATCGACGAACCGGTCGCCGACTACGCGGGCTGAGGCGGACCGGCCCCGAGGCCGGCATGCGCGGCCTCGACCACCGCGATCACCGCGCGGGCCGCGAACGCAGCAACGAGCGCGAGCAGCGCCGCCGCCGTGGCCAGCACGACCACGAACGCCGTGGCCCCACCGAGGAGCGCGGCGACGAAGGTTGCGGTCTGGAGGATCGTCGTGGCGATCCAGAGCGTCCACCACTGACCGATGCGTGCGACACCGGCATGCTCCCCGGGGAGCAGGTCCCGCACGGCCCGGTAGGGGAACCAGTACTGCACGACCGGGATGACCAACGACCACGCGCCCAGCCACGGCGGGCGGCGCAGCGGCAGGCCGCGGGCCGACGCGTACCGTCCCGCGTTGCCGAGCCAGAGGATGAACACGATGCCGGTGGCGAGCATGACGAGGCCGGCGAGGTTCGAGATGAGGCCCAGCCCCGGGCTCGTGGTCGTCGTGAGGTCGGGCTGGGTCGCCGGGTCCCGGATCGTGTCGAGGAACTCCGGGCTCATCCGGTGGAGCGAGATCGCGGTGGTCACGATCTGCGCAGCGAGCGCCGGCCCCGCGACGAGCAGCAACGAGCGGGCGGCGCGGGCGAGGCTGCTGGCACGTCGGCGCACCGCCTCGGCCTCCGCGGTCCATCCGACCGGCGCCCGCGTGGATGCCCCGCCACCCGGCGGTGCAGGCGACACGAGGTGACCGGTCCACTCGGTACCGTCCCACCAGCGCAACGCCCCGGAACCGGCGGGATCGGGGTACCACGCCGCGGCCGGGAGGCCTCCCGATCGCGGGGCCTCCGCGGGGTCGGTGCCCGTCGCGCCCACCGGGCGGGTCACGGTGCCCCAGGCCCGACCATCGAAGTGTCGTTGCGCGCCGGTGCCCCAGGGGTCGGGGTACCAGCCGGGTTCGGTGGGCGGGGTGGGAGCCACGGGCCGAGGGTACCCAGCCCTCGCGGCGGCCCGTTTCGATCCTCGGGAGCGATCGCTCCTACGGTGGGCGCGTGCAGTCCACGACCGATCGCCCCGAGGCCGGGAACCCGGCGGGCACCGCCGAGCGCTGGCGGATCGAGGACCTCGCGGCCCGGGTCGACCTCAGCGTCGACACCATCCGCTTCTACCAGAAGCGCCGCCTCCTCCCACCGCCGGTTCGGGAGGGCCGCGTCGGCTGGTACGGACCGGACCACGCCGATCGCCTCCGGCGCATCCGCGACCTGCAGACCCGCGGCTTCAGCCTCGCGGTGATCCGCCGACTCGTCGACGGGGAGCTCGACGCGGCCGACGCGCCGCTGGCCGCCGCGGTCGCCGAGGTGCGCGACGACGACCGCAGTGGGCCGGAGGAGTTCCTCGACCTCGCCGAGCTCGCCGCACGCTCGGGGGTGCCGCTGCCGCTCGTCGAGGCGGTGGAGCGCGAGGGACTCCTCGTGCCCCGGCTCCACGACGGCGTGCCGTGCTACACGAGCGCCGACGTCGAGATCGTGGCGGCCGGACTGCGCCTGCTCGAGGCGGGCTTCCCACTCCCCGACCTGCTCGCGCTCGCCCGCGACCACCACGCCGCGACCCGCGACATTGCGCAGACCGCCGTGTCGATGTTCGACGAGCACGTGCGCGAACCGCTGCGCGGCTCCGACCTCGACGCCGACGCGCGGGCCGAGCGGCTCGTCGAGGCGTTCCGGGTCCTGCTACCGGCGGTCACCGCGCTCGTGGCCCACCACTTCCGACGCACGCTGCTCCAGGTCGCGCAGGAGCACCTCGAGGCCGTCGGCGAACCGGCCGAGCTCGCTGCGGCGGGCGAGGAGGCGGCCCGGGCCTTCGAGCAGGGGTGGACACCGTGAGCGTGCTGCCCGCACCCGAGGAGAAGGCGGCGGTCGTCGAGGCCATGTTCGACCGGGTCGCGCCCTCCTACGAGCGGCTCAACCACCTCATCTCCGGCGGGCAGGACCGGCGCTGGCGCCACCGCCTCGTGCGGGACCTCGAGCTGGCTCCCGGCTCGCGGGTGCTCGACCTCGCCTGTGGCACGGGCGACCTCTGCCGCGATCTCGCCGACCTCGGGGGGCACCGACCGGTCGGCGTCGACTTCTCGGCCGGCATGCTCGAGCACGCCCACACCGACGCGCCCCTCGTGCGCGGCGATGCACTCCGCCTGCCCGTACCGGACGCCGCAGCCGACGGCGTCACCTGCGGGTTCGCCCTCCGCAACTTCACGTCGCTGCCGGAGTTCTTCGCGGAGTGCGCCCGGGTGCTGCGGCCCGGCGGTCGGTTCGCCTTCCTCGACCCGGCCCGCCCCCGCTTCGCGCCGTTCCGCGTCGGCAACGACCTGTGGTTCCACCGCATCGTGCCGCGCATCGGCGCGGCGCTCGGCGACGCCGAGGCCTACCGCTACCTCCCCGCGTCGACCGCGTACCTGCCCGAGCCCGACGAGATGCTCGCGATGCTGCGCCGCGCGGGCTTCACCGACCTCGCACGCCGCACGATGATGCTCGGCGCGGTGCAGCTCATCACCGGGAGCCGGGCGTGAGCACCGCCGCCGAACTCGGCCTCGTCGCCCGCACCCGCACCGTGCCCGGCGGCCCGGACCTGCTCGAGGAGGTCGGACCCGACGACTTCGTGTGGCTCCGCGACGGCGTCGGGTTCGTGGCCTCCGGGGTCGCAGCCACCGTGCCCGCTCGCGAGGTCGCCGAGTTCCTCGACCGGATCGTGGTCGACGACGAGGTCGACGCGTCCGGCACCGGCGCGATCGCAGTCGGTGCGCTGCCGTTCGATCCCGGCGAGCCCGCGGCGCTCGTCGTGCCCGCGCGGGTCATCGGACGCACGGTCGACGGCCGGACCTGGATCACCGAGATCGGCCCGTTCGGCGAGCGTGGGCACGAGGGCTCGGCACCGCCGGCCCACCTCGAGCGGGTGGGCGGGACCACGGTCGACGAGTGGCGGCACGCGGTCGGGGTCGCGCTCGATGCGATCGCGCTCGGCCAGGTCGACAAGGTCGTGCTCGCCCGCGACCTGACCCTGAGGGCCGACGCGCCGTTCGACGTCGCAGCGGTGCTCGGACGGCTCTGCGAGCAGCAGGCCGGCACCTACATCTACGCGCACCGCGGGCTCGTCGGCGCGAGCCCCGAACTCCTCGTGCGTCGCCGGGCGGGCGTCGCCTCCTCGACCCCGATGGCCGGGACCGCACGCGGCACCGACCCCGCCTCCATCGACGCGCTCACCAACTCGGCGAAGGACGCCCGTGAGCACCGCCTCGTGGTCGAGGCCGTGCTGGCCGCGCTCGAGCCCCACACGGACTCGGCCCCCGAGGTTCGCGGGCCCGAGGTCGTCGCACTGCCGAACCTCGTGCACCTCGTCACCCGCGTCGACGTCAAGCTGCGCGCCGACGCACCGAACGCGCTCGACCTCGCCCGGGCGCTCCACCCCACCCCGGCGGTCGGCGGCTCGCCCACCGCACCGGCGCTCGCGCTCATCGCGGCCCTCGAGCCACGGGGCCGCGACCGGTACGCCGGACCGGTCGGCTGGGTCGACGCCACGGGCGACGGCGAGTTCGCGATCGCCCTGCGGGGCGCGACGATCGACGGGGCCGAGGCCCGGTGCTTCGCGGGCTGCGGCATCGTCGCAGGCAGCGATCCGGAGGCCGAGTGGGCCGAGTCGGAACGCAAGCTCGCGCCGATGCTGCGCGCCCTCGGCGCCGACTGAGCCGCGCCGTCACCGGCGCGACCCGGTCACCAGACGATCGGACCCGTCGCACCCACCGCGCGCCCCTCGGCCCGCACGCCCTTGGCCACCATGTCCGGCGCGATCTCCTCCCAGAGCGCGGGGAGGTCGTAGTGCGGCACCCGCGGGAACAGGTGGTGCACCGCGTGGTGGTCGTGGCCGCGGATGAGCAGACGTGAACCCGGGAACACGGCGACGCGGGTGTCCACGTACCGGCCGACCCGGTCGGCCGGGTGGTGCGGGTACCACGCGAACACGAGCAGGAGCCACAATCCCTGGACCCGCGCGGGCAGGTACCAGAGGAGCAGCGCGGGCCAGCCGTACCCGAACACGAAGGCCAGGACGAGGACCGCGGTCGTCACGAACCAGAACCGGAGCTGCAGGAGCCCACTGCGCCGGTTGCCCGAGTCGGCGGAGAGTGCCCGCTTGATGGAGGCGGGCAGCAGGCGCCGGGTCGGCGGCACGAACGCGAAGAGCGGCAGCAGGCTCAGCAGCGTGACCTGGATGAGCCACTTGCCCACCAGGTGGCGGAGCGGGCCGGCCGTGAACCGGTCGGGGTCACGATCGGGGTCGCTCGTGAACGCGTGGTGCCGCATGTGCGATGAGCGGTGAGCCGCGTACGACAGTCCCACGGGGGCCGAGCACAGCATCCCGATGAGGTCGTCGAATCGGCGCTGGCCCTTCGGCCGTCCGGTCACGTTGCCGTGCGTGGCCTCGTGCATCGGCATGTAGAAGGTCGCAGCCACGATCGAGTTCACGATGAACCCGAGCCACAGCGGGATGACGCCGGCCGTGCCGAGCACGATCACCGTGACCCAGACCACGGCGGACACGGCGAACTCGGCGACGATCCGGGCTTGGAAGCGCCCCATGTAGCGGGCTGCGGCGGCGCGCTCGTCGACGGGGACGATCGACTCGAGGTCGGGGACCCCGTCGGACTCCACTGCTCCGGTCATCTCACTCCTCCACTCCGGCACGCGTCGGCAGTCTCCCGGCCGGCGGCGTCGGGCGTCAACCGGACCTCAGCCCCGCAGCGCGGCAGCCACCGCGGCGAACGCGGCCCGGTGACCCGCCACGTTCGTGGCCCGATCGGTGCGGACCACCACCACGTGGAGCCCGCCCGTCGCGGTCGCCGCGTGGACCGCGGCTCGCACCGCATCCGGCGATGCGACCTCGATGACCCCGAGCCCGTGCACCATGGCCAGCGCGGCCACGTCGACCGACTGCGGAGTGCCGAAGAGCGTCTCGAAGTGGTCCGGCAGGTCGGCCTGCGGCAGGAACGAGAAGATCGCCCCGCCCCCGTTGTCCACGACGACGAGGGTGAGGTCGATCCCCCGCGCCGCCGCTCCGAGCAGCCCGTTCGCATCGTGGAGGAAGCAGAGGTCACCGAGGAGCGCAACCGTCGGCCCCGACGAACCGAGCGCGAGACCCACGGCGGTCGACGTGGTCCCGTCGATGCCGTTCGTGCCGCGGTTCGCCACGAACTCGACGTCGTCGCGGGCGGCCGCGAAGGTCTCGACGTCGCGCACCGGCATGCTGGAGGCCACGAGGAGCGTGGCGCCGGCCGGGAGGGCGGCGACCACGTCGCGGGCCACCCGCGGATCGGTGAGCTCCTCGAGTGCGTCGAGGTGCGTGTCGAGCGCAGCACGGGCGAGGTCGTCGGCCCGGTGCCACGCGCCCGCCCAGTCCGGGTCCGGCTCGTGCCCGTCGAGCCGGTCGACGAGGGCTCGCAGCGTCGCATCCCCCGGCGCGACGATCACCTCGGTGTTCGTGCGGGCCGGATCGATCCACCGACCCGTCGGATCGATGGCGACGATCTCGGGCACCTCCGCCAACCACTGCCCCAGCACCTTGCCGCTCGGGAGGGCGCCGAGCCGGAGCACGAAGGTCGGCCGCATGGCATCGGCGAACCCTGCGTCGCGCAGCAGCGCGTCGTAGGTCGCCACCGCGTGCGGCGGTCGTCGCAGGTTCGAGATCGGATCGGCGAGCACCGGCCAGCCGGTGGTGCGCGAGAGCGCGGCGACGGTCTCCGGTGCGACCTCGCTGCCCCACCCCGCGACGATGAGCCCCCGCGGGTGCGCGCGGCACGCGGCTGCGAGGAGATCGACCGCGAGCCCGTCGAGCCCCGCGGCCACGGGTGCCGGCGGGAGCCACGGAGCACCGTCCGGTCGACCGGGCGCGTCGACGAGCGGCGCTCCCGTCGGGATGAGCGGCTCGCGGAAGCCGAGGTTGAGGTGCACCGGCCCGGGCACCGGGCCGAGCGTCCGCTGCAGGCTGGTGGCCGCGAGCTCGCGCCAGGCCTCCCCGGCTCCGGGCGCATCCACCGGCGGGGCGACGTCGACCGCCCAGCGCACCGCAGTGCCGTAGAGGTCGACCTGGTCGATGGTCTGCGCAGCGCCGGTGCCGCGCACCTCCGGCGGACGGTCAGCGGTGGCCACGATGAGCGGCACACCGCCGTGGAACGCCTCGACCACCGCCGGGTGGAGGTTCGCCGACGCGGATCCGGAGGTGCAGAGCACCACGGCGGGCCGCCCGGTGGCCCGACCGAGCCCGAGCGCGACGAACCCGGCCGAGCGCTCATCGAGGTGCACGTGCACCCGGACCCGAGGGTCGGCGGCCAGCGCGAGCGCCAGCGGCGCCGAGCGAGACCCGGGTGCGACCACCGCGTCGGTGAGGCCGCCCCGCACCCACTCGTCGACGAGCGTGCGGGCGAACGCAGTCGTGGCGTCGCGTGCGTCGTCGCTCATGCGAGGATGCCCCCGTGCGGGTCGTGGCGGTACCGGGCTTCTCCCAGTCGGCGTCGGCGTGGCGTCCCGTGCAGGACGCGGCCCCCGACCTCGACATCGTCGCGCTCGAGGTCCCGCGCGGCCGAACCTTCGCGGACACCGCCCGCGCCCTCGGCGAGGCGGGCGGACCCGGCGTCTACCTGGGCTACTCGATGGGCGGGCGGCTCTGCCTCGAACTCGCCGTGCAGGAGCCGGACCTCCTCGACGGCCTCGTGCTCGTGAGCTCCGGCCCGGGCATCGCGGACGAGACCGAGCGGGCGGCCCGGGCCGAGGCCGACCGGGCCACCGCGGCCCGAGTGGCCGAACTCGGGGTCGAGGCGTTCCTCGCCGAGTGGGTCGCGCGACCGATCTTCGCGACGCTCCCGCCGGCCCGCGCCCAGGTGGCCGAGCGCGCCGCGACCCATGACGTCGCATCCCTCCAGCACCAGCTCGTCGCGCTCGGCCAGGGTGACCAGCCGCCACGCTGGGATGACCTCGGGTCGCTCGACGTCCCGGTCATGCTGCTGAGCGGCGAGGCCGATCCCAAGTACGACGAGATCGCCGAGGCCATGTTCGCGGCGATCCCCGACTGCCTGCGGTTCACGCTGCCCGGCGGCCACGCGCTCCCCCTCGAGCAGCCTGAGGCCGTGGCCACGGCGCTGCGCACCTTCCTCGACGACCTCGCCTGAGCTCAGGCGAGCGCGAGACCCAGCGCGAGCAAGCCCCCAGCGACGAGTTCGAGCCGCACCGTGCCGACGAGCGCGGCGATGAGCGCCGGCGCGTCCTCCGCGGTGAGCATCGCCCGGCTCGGACGGATCGCGAGCGGGACGGCCAGCAGCGCGAGCGCGGCCCACGGTTGGGACCACGCGATCGGGAGCACCGCGGTGAAGGCCCCGACGAGGCAACCCACGAAGAGCCGCCGCGCTGAGCGCTCACCGATGCGCACGGCGAGGGTGCGCTTGCCCGCGACCACGTCGGTGCGCACGTCGCGGACGTTGTTGGCGAGCAGCACCGCGCAGGCCGGCAGCCCGGTGACGAGCGATCCCCACCACGCGGCGGCGGGCACCCCGTTGCCCTGCACGTAGGCCGAGCCGACGGTCGCCGCGAACCCGAAGCAGGCGAGCACCATCACCTCGCCGAGCCCTGCGTAGCCGTAGGGCCGCGGACCGCCGGTGTAGAGCACGGCCGCCGCGAGGAGCACCGCCCCGAGCAGCAGCAGCCACGGGTTGACCGCGAGGGCCAGCGCGAGGCCGGCCACCGCGGCGACGAGGAGCGCGAGCAGCGCCGCGGCCCGCACCTCACCCGGCCGGGCGAGCCCCGAGGCGGTGAGCCGGAGCGGGCCGCGACGGTCCGCGTCGGTGCCGCGAACCCCATCGGAGTAGTCGTTGGCGTAGTTGACCCCGACCTGCAGCGCGAGGGCCACGGTGAGCGCGGCGCCGGCCCGCCACCAGGTGATCGCCCCGAGGGTGCTGGCCGCCGCAGTGCCCACCGCCACCGGGGCCACCGCCGCCCCGAGGGTGCGCGGTCGGGCCCCCTGGATCCACTGTGCCGGCGTCGCCACGCTCACACCTCTCCGGTGGGGGTCGTCGGAGCGGCAACGGCACTTCCGAGGGCTCCGGAACGGGCGTTACCGTAGCGGGTGATGCACACCGGGAACGAGTCCTCGCTGCTCGCGATCGTCCTGCCGCCCATGGCCGCGGCCGCGGCGGTGCAGGACGCGTGGGCGATCGGCGACGCGGTCGCCGTCGTCGATCCCCGCGACCCGCAGTTCCGGATCGAGGAGCGGCTCGGTGCATTGCGCCCGACCGAGATCCTCGACGCCCAGGGTCGACGCGCGTGGCGCGACCGCGACGGAGAGGGCGAGCCCGTCCCCGCCGGCGTGGCGGCCGTCGTCGCGACGAGCGGCACGACGGCCGAGCCCCGCTGGGTGATGCTCGAGGAGCACGCGCTCGAGGCCTCCGCCTTCGCGGTGCACGCCGCGCTCGGCGCGGACCCGATCGACGACACGTGGCTCGCGTGCGTGCCGCTCACCGGCGTCGCTGGGCTCGCCATCCTCGCCCGCGGCTTCCACACGGGCACCGAGGTGGTGGTGCACGACCGGTTCGACACCGCGTCGGTCGCCCGCGCTCCGCAGGAGGGGGCGACCCTCGTCTCGCTCGTGCCGACGACGCTCGCCCGGCTCCTCGACGCCGGCGCACCCGTCGACCGGTTCCGGCACATCCTGCTCGGCGGGGCTCCCGCACCCCCCGGCCTCCTGGCCCGGGCCCGGGCGGCCGGTGCCCGGGTGAGCACGACCTACGGGCTCACCGAGACCGGCGGCGGCTGCGTGCACGACGGTCGCCCGCTCATCGGGGTCGAGGTCGCCACCGATCCGGCCACCGACGAGCTGCTCGTGCGCGGGCAGGTGACGATGCGCGGCTACCGCCTCGACGAACCGGCCACCGCCGCGGCGTTCACCCCCGACGGGTTCCTGCGCACCGGCGACCTCGGCCGCGTGCACCCCGACGGATCGGTGCAGGTCGGGGACCGCCGCAAGGACGTCATCATCACCGGCGCAGTGAACGTGTCGCCGACCGCGGTCGAGCACGTGCTCCTGCTCCACCCGGCCATCCGCGACGTGTGCGTGGTCGGCCTGCCCGACCCCGAGTGGGGCGAGCGCGTCGTCGCCTACGTGGTGCCGGTGCGCAAGGGCCTGCCGCCCTCGCTCGCCGACCTGCGCGCGTTCGCGCAGTCCCGGCTCTCGAGCGCGGAGCTGCCCCGCGAGATCCGCACGGTCGAGGAGATCCCGCGCTCCCCCGGCGGCAAGCTGCTGCGCCGCCTCCTGCCGCGCTGAGGCGAGCCCATCACCCGTCGTCGCGCAGCGATTCCTTCCAGGCCCGGAAGCGCGGGTGGTCGAGGCCGTCGGGCCCGGTGCCCGAGCCGGTGCCGTCGGGCTGCAGCCGGAAGGTGAAGCGACGTTCGAGGTCGTCCGCGTCGATCGCCATGTAACGGGCATCGGCCCCGCGGGCCGGACCGGCGCGCCAGAGCAGGTACCGCCCGATCCGCCGCTTGTACGCGACGAGCGCGATCCCGAGGTCGGCGCCGAGGGGCCGCAGCGCCTCGGGCGCCTCGATCCACCGCTCGGCCGGGATGAGCGAGTCGCGCTGGGGCGTCGGCGGCAGGTCGACGGTGTGCACGTCGTGGGTGATCGGTGGTCGCTGCTCGGCGGGCGTCGGCATGGTCGTGCCATGCTCCCACGCATGGACGCCGCGCCCCGCACCGTCGCCGACCTCCCCACCCCGGCGCTCGTCGTCGACGCGGGCGCGCTCGAGCGCAACCTCGCCGAGATGGCGGCCGCGCTCCCCGGGCCCCGCTGCCGTCCGCACGTGAAGGCGCACAAGACCACGGCGCTCGCAGCCCGCCAACGCGCGCACGGCCACGTGCACTTCACCTGCGCGACCCCGCGCGAGGTCCTCGGGATGGCACGGGCCGGGCTCGGCACCGACCTCCTCCTCGCGAACGAGTGCGTCGACCCGGTCCGCCTCGCCGCGCTCGCGGACCTCGTGCGTTCGGAGACCGCCCGCGTCACCGTGGCGGTGGACTCCCCCGAGACCGTCGCGGGCGCCGCGGCGGGCAGGAGGTGCGAGGTGGGGAGCGACATCAGAGG
>JBJTQX010000095.1:0-22921 GCA_046075855.1 Actinomycetes bacterium | reverse complement strand
TGCCCGAGCCGATCGTCGAGACCGCGGCCTTCGGCGCTCCCGTCGTCGGGGCCGGCCTCACCGTCGCGGCCGCCCACGCCCTCGTGCCCTGGGCCGACACCGCCGACGTCATCCTCACGTCGGCCGGTCGCTTCGACCCGGCGGCGGTCGAGCTCGTGCCCCGCCCGTCGGTGGACGGCGCCCGGCGCGTCTTCGAGGTCCGCGGCGAGGCCGAGCCCTTCCCCGGCGACCTCCACGCCGCCTACATCCGCGGCATCTGCGGCAACGCGGCCCAGCTCTGCGGGCTCTCCGACCGCATGCTCGCTATGACCGCCGACTACGTGAAGGACCGCGAGCAGTTCGGCGTGCCCGTCGGGTCGTTCCAGGCGGTGAAGCACCACCTCGCCGACGCCCGCATCGCGCTCGAGTTCGCGCAGCCGCTCGTGGCCCGCGCCGCGTACTCCCTCAGCACCGCCGACCCCGACGCGCCGGAGCACGTGTCCATGGCCAAGGCGCAGGCCGGCGACGCGGCCGAGCTCGCGGCGCGGTCGGCGCTGCAGTGCCACGGGGCCATCGGCTACTCCTCCGAGTACGACCTCCACCTCTGGATGAAGCGGGTGTGGGCACTCGCCTCGTCCTGGGGCGACGCACGCTGGCACCGCGCCCGCGTGGCCGCTGCGATCCTCTAGTCCGCACCGCCGGCTCGTCCGGCCCCACCTCCGGGAGTCCCCATGGCCGAGGCCTACATCGTCGATGCACTGCGAACCCCGGTCGGCCGACGGGGCGGCGGCCTCGGTGGCGTCCACCCGGCCGACCTCGGCGCGCACGTGATCCGCGAGATCGTCGGGCGCAACGACCTCGACCCGCTCGCGGTCGAGGACGTGGTGTTCGGGTGCGTCGACGCCATCGGCCCGCAGGCCGGCGACATCGCCCGCACCTGCTGGCTCGCCGCCGGGCTGCCCGAGGAGGTGCCGGGCACGACCGTCGACCGCCAGTGCGGTTCGTCGCAGCAGGCGGTGCACTTCGCTGCCCAGGCCGTCATGAGCGGCACGCAGGACGTCGTGCTCGCGGGCGGGGTGCAGAACATGACGATGATCCCGATCTCCTCGGCCATGACCGTCGCCCAGCCGATGGGCTTCGACGACCCGTTCACCGGGTCCGAGGGCTGGGTCGCGCGCTACGGCACCCAGGAGGTCAGCCAGTTCCGTGGGGCCGAGATGATCGCCGAGCGTTGGAACATCACGCGCGACGACATGGAGGCCTTCGCGGTCGAGTCGCACGAGCGGGCGATCCGGGCCCGTGATGCCGGGTTCTTCGAGCGCGAGATCGTGTCGCTCGCGGGTGTCTCGGCCGACGAGGGCCCGCGCGAGCCGAACTGGGAGAAGATCCGTTCGCTCCCGACGCTCGTTGAGGGCGGTCGCATCACCGCCGCGATGGCCAGCCAGATCTCGGACGCCGCGACGGCGGTGCTCGTGGTCTCGGAGCGGGCGCTCGCCGAGCACGGGCTCACGCCGCGGGCGCGCATCCACCACCTCTCGGTGCGCGGTGACGACCCGATCATGATGCTCTCCGCGCCGATCCGTGCGACCGAGTACGCGCTCGGCAAAGCCGGCATGACCATCGACCAGATCGACGCGGTCGAGATCAACGAGGCGTTCGCCAGCGTCGTGCTCGCGTGGCTCGCCGAGACCGGCGCCGACCCGGCGAAGGTGAACCCGAACGGCGGGGCGATCGCCCTCGGTCATCCGCTCGGCGCGACCGGCACCCGGCTGATGACCACCCTGCTCCACGAACTCGAGCGCACGGGCGGTCGGTACGGCCTCCAGACCATGTGCGAGGGCGGCGGCCAGGCCAACGTCACGATCCTCGAGCGCCTGTAGGCTCCACGCCGTGTACCGGAACATCCTGCTCTGGCTCCACATCGCGGCCGCGGGCGGCTGGCTCGGCGCGAACCTCGTGCAACTGAGCGTCGGTCGACGATTCGCGCGGGCCGGCGGCGAGATCGCGGCGGCGTGGTTCGACACGGCCACGCTGCTCGCACAGCGGTACTACAACGTCGTCGGAACGCTGCTCGGCGTCACCGGGGTGCTCCTCGTCCTGCACGGCGGGTACGCCTGGACGACACCGTTCGTGATGCTCGGTCTCGCAACGCTCGTCGTCGGCGCGCTGCTCGGCATCGTCCACATCGTCCCGACGGGACGGCGGCTCGCCGCCGCGGCCCGGGCGGGGGAGGACGCTGCGGCGTCGAGCACCTTCCGGGCGTACGCACTCGACGCGGTCGTCGACACGACGCTGGTGCTCGTGACGATGCTCGCGATGGTCTCCCGCTGGGGCGCCTGACCGGAGGATCAGGGCGACACGCACACCGGTGGGCGCGCCACTCTCGATGCTCGAACGAACGGGGTGCGTTCGCCTCAGCGGTCGACGAGGGTGGCGAACTCGTCGAGGACGGGGAGCACCGCGTCGGCGTCGCCGCCCTCGACCCGCAGCACGATCTCGGTGATGCCGATCGACTCGTAGTAGTCGAGCTTGCCGGGGTCCGGCAGGGTCCCGAACGGCACGATGCGCAGCGACTGCGGGTCGCGGCCGCGCGCCTCCATCGCCCGGTGGAGATCGGGGAGGGCCTTGCGCACGCCGGCCCCGCCGATCGGGATCCAGCCGTCGGCGTACTCCGCAATGTGGGCGAACATCTTCGGGCCGGCCGCGCCGCCGATGAGCACCGGGGGACCGGGCCGCTCGGGCGCGCCGTACGGCTTCGGCCAGGACCACGACGGCGCGAAGTCGACGTGTTCGCCGTGGAACTCGGCCACGTCCTGGGTCCAGAGGGCGCGCATGGCCAGCATGCGCTCGCGGGTGACGTCGCGGCGTTGGGGCATCGAGAACCCGTGGTCCTCGAGTTCGTCCTCGTTCCAGCCGAAGCCGATGCCGAGCACGAAGCGGCCCTGCGACTCGAGGTCGAGGGTGGCAATCGCCTTGGCCGTCACGATCGGCTCGCGCTGGGCGATGAGCGCGATGCCGGTGCCGAGCAGGATGCGCTCGGTGACCCCGGCGGCCACCGCGAGGGCCACGAGCGGGTCGAGGGTGCGCTTGTACTCGTCCTTCAACTCGGCGTCGCCGGTTGGCGGGGGCGTGCGCCGGCTCACCGGGATGTGGGTGTGCTCCGGGATGTAGAGCGAGTGCAGCCCGCGCTCCTCGACCGCCCGGGCGAGCGCCGCCGGACCCATCGTGCGGTCGGTCATGAACATGGTGACGCCGTACTGCATGGGGGTACCGTAACCGCCGCTCCGGCGCCGCCCGGCGCCCGACCGAACCGTCGACCGTCACCAACGAGGGAGTCCCATGCCCGGCATCTGCGAGGGCCGCATCGTCATCGTCACCGGCGCGGGCCGGGGCATCGGCCGCGGGCACGCGCTCGAGTTCGCCCGGCAGGGGGCCAAGGTCGTCGTGAACGACCTCGGGGCCGAACTCGACGGCACCGGCTCGTCGACCGGTCCGGCGGGCGAGGTCGTCGACGCCATCCGGGCGATGGGCGGCGAGGCCGTCGCGAACGGCAGCGACGTCGCCGACTGGGAGGGCGCGCAGGCGCTCATCGCCACCGCGGTCGACACCTTCGGCGGCCTCGACGTGCTCGTGAACAACGCGGGCTTCCTGCGCGACCGCATGCTCTTCTCGAGCGGCGAGGACGAGTGGGACGCGGTGATCCGCGTGCACCTCAAGGGCCACTTCGCGCCGGCCCGGTTCGCGAGCGCCTACTGGCGCGAGCAGTCCAAGAACGGCGTCGCGGTTTCGGGGCGCATCATCAACACCTCGAGCGGGGCCGGGCTCATGGGCAGCGTCGGCCAGGGCGCGTACAGCGCGGCCAAGGCCGGCATCGCCGCCATGACCCTCGTGCAGTCGGCCGAGCTCGCGCGCTACGGCGTGACCGCGAACGCCATCGCCCCGGCGGCCCGCACGCGCATGACCGAGCAGGTCTTCGCCGACACGATGGCCAAGCCCGAGGACGATGCGTTCGACGTCATGGCCCCCGAGAACGTCGCGCCGCTCGTCGTGTGGTTGGGCAGCGCCGAGAGCGCGGGCGTGACGGGGCGCGTCTTCGAGGTCGAGGGCGGCATCGTGAGCCTCGCCGACGGCTGGCAGCACGGCCCCCGCCGCGACAAGGGCGACCGGTGGGAGCCGGCCGAGCTCGGCCCGGTCATCGCCGAGCTGCTCGCCGAGGCTCCCGCGCCCGCTCCGGTGTACGGCGCCTCCGCGTGACCGTCTCGGCTCCCGGTCCGGCGCCCTGGCGCGATCCGACCCTCACCGGCATCGGCCGTCTGCCGATGCACGTGCCGCTCTCGAGCCACGCGGACGCCGCGGCGGCCCGGACCGGCGTCGGAGCGGAGCCCGCGGCCTCGCCGTGGGTGCGCAGCCTCGATGGACAGTGGCGGTTCCTCGGCGTCGACCGACCCGAGGCTGCGCCGCGCGGCTGGGAGGCTCCGGGCTTCCGTGACGCGCGCTGGCGCGACATCGCGGTGCCCGGCTGCTTCACGATGCAGGGCTTCGCCGCCCCGATCTACACGAACATCGCGATGCCCTTCGACCTGCAGCCGCCGGAGGTTCCCGACGACAACCCGACCGGTCTGTACCGCACCGAGTTCGCGGTGCCGCGGGCCTGGCGGGCGCGACGGATCGTGCTCGAGGTCGGCGGGGCCGAGAGCGTGCTCATGCTCTGGCTCGACGGCGAACCGCTCGGCACCGCCAAGGACTCGCGCCTCGCCTCCGAGTTCGACCTCACCGGACGGGTCCGGCCCGGCGAGCGCCACACGCTCGCGGCCATGGTCGTGCGCTGGTCGGACGCCTCCTACGTGGAGGACCAGGACCAGTGGTGGCACGGCGGCATCCACCGCAGCGTGCGCCTGCGCTCCACCCCGCCCGTCCACCTCGCCGACGTGCGCATCGCCGCCGGCCTCGGCGACGACCTCACCACCGGCACCCTCGACGTCGAGGTGGAGGTCGGGTTCCCGGAGGGTGCCGACCGCGGCGGCTGGCGGGTCGAGGCGCTGCTCGAGACCCTCGACGGTCGGAGGGTGCTGCGCACGCCGCTCGTCGGCGATGTGCCAGGCCACACCTTCCCGTACCTCTACGAGGGTGCACTCGTGCGCCTCGGTGCCACCGTGCCGGGTGTGCGGGCCTGGTCGAGCGAACGTCCCGACCGGTACCGGCTCGTCGTGTCGCTGCTCGACCGCGACGGGGTGGTCCGCGAGGTCGTGGCCCAGCACCTGGGCTTCCGACGGGTGGAGGTGCGCGATCGCGAGCTGCTGATCAACGGCCGGCCCGTGCTCATCCGCGGGGTGAACCGCCACGACTTCGACCCCGACACGGGCCGGGTCGTCACGGTGGAGCAGATGCGGGCCGACCTCGTGCTCATGAAGCGGTTCGGCTTCAACGCGGTGCGCACCTCGCACTCGCCGAACGCGCCCGAGTTCTACGACCTCTGCGACGAGCTCGGCCTCTACGTGATCGACGAGGCCAACATCGAGACCCACGCGTTCATCACGTCGCTGTGCCACGACCCGCGCTACCTCGCGGCTTGGATGGACCGCGGCTCACGCATGGTCCAGCGCGACCGCAACCACCCGAGCATCATTGCCTGGTCGCTCGGCAACGAGAGCGGCTACGGCGCACACCACGACGCGCTCGCCGCGTGGATCCGCCGCACCGATCCGAGCCGTCCGCTGCACTACGAGGGGGCGATCATGGGCTGGTGGGACCGTCCCCAGACGGTGACCGACCTGCTCTGCCCGATGTACCCGGAGATCGCCGACATCGTGGCCTGGGCCCGCGACGGCGCCTGCAAGGTGAACGGCGACCTCCCGCTCATCATGTGCGAGTACTCCCACGCCATGGGCAACTCCAACGGCACGCTCGGCGAGTACTGGGACGCCATCGAGGCGAACCACGGCCTGCAGGGCGGGTTCATCTGGGAGTTCTGGGACCACGGGCTGCGTCAGACCATGCCCGACGGCACCACCCGCTACGCGTACGGCGGCGACTTCGGCGATCCGACCGACGCGTACTCGTTCTGCCTCGACGGGGTGGTCTGGCCCGACCGCACACCGAAGCCCGCGCTCGAGGAGCACCGGTTCCTCGCGTCGCCCGTTCGGGTTGAGGCCCGCGGGGCATCGGGGGCTCGCACCGGTCGCCTGCGCATCACGAACCGGCAGGACTTCACCGACCTCACCGACCTTCGGGCCGAGTGGGCCCTGCTCGTCGACGGTGTGACCGTCGCGCACGGTCGTACCCGGCTGCCCGCGGTGGCCCCCGGCGCGTCGGCGCCCTGGGACCTCCCGTTCACGAGCCCGGGCCTCGAACCCGGACAGGAGGCGGTGCTTGACCTGCGGTTCCGCACGGTGCGCGCCTCGGCGTGGGCCGAGCGCGGGTTCGAGGTGGCCCGCCTGCAGGTGCCGATCGCCCGGCGCACGACCCGACCGGTCCGGGCGAGCCGCGGTCGCGTCACCCGCGACGGACGCACCCTGCGGGCCGGCGCGCTCGAGGCGACCTTCGAGGGCGGCGGTGCCGGGCTCACCGCGCTGCGACTCGACGGGCGCGACCTCATCGTGGAGGGGCCGCGCCTCTCCCTCTTCCGGGCTCCGACCGACAACGACGGCGTGCGGCCGATGGAGGGCATGCCGACCCCGGCGGGCCGCTGGCGTCGTTGGGGCCTCGACGCGCTCACGCTCACCGAGGCCGGCGTGCGCATCCGCGAGGAGGACGGCACCGCGCAGGTACGCCACACCGTCCGCTGGTTGGGCGCCGACGGGCTCGAGTTCGCGCACAAGCGCCGGTTCGTGCTCACCGCCGACGGGCGGCTCGCGGTGCACGAGGAGCTGAGGGTCCCCGAGCGCTGCGACGACCTGCCCCGGGTCGGCGTCGCGCTCCTGCTGCCCGGCGCCTTCGACCACCTCCAGTGGTACGGGCGGGGTCCGCACGAGTCGTACCCCGACCGGGCCCGCGGCGCCGGCCTCGGCCGCTACCGGTCCACCGTGGCCGAGCAGTACGTGCCGTACGTGCGACCCCAGGAGCACGGCCACCACACGGACACCCGCTGGGCCACCCTCACCGACGGGGTGCGTGGCCTGCTCGTCACCGCGGCCCAGCCCTTCGGCTTCTCGGCCCTCGGCCACTCGGTGGCCGCGCTCGACGCGGCCGAGCACGACGTCGATCTCGTGCCCGACGGGTTCGTGCACCTGCACGTCGATGCGCACATGCGCGGGCTCGGCACCGCGTCCTGCGGTCCCGACACGCTGCCGCAGTACCTCGTGCGCGGGCGGCGCTTCACCTGGTCGTGGTCGTTGGGGGCCTTCGACGCGCGCCGCGACGATCCGGCCGTGCTGGCTCGGCGCCTGCACGCGACCTGACCGGCGGGCCGGGGGTCAGCCGAGCCGCTCGACCACCATGGCCATGCCCTGGCCGCCACCGACGCACATCGTCTCGAGGCCGTAGCGACCGCCGCGGTCCTCGAGGCCGTTGAGCAGGGTCGTCATGATGCGGGCGCCGGTCATGCCGAACGGATGGCCGAGCGCGATGCCGCCGCCGTTCACGTTGAGCTTCTCCCACGGGATGCCGAGCTGGTCGGCCGACGGGATCACCTGGGCCGCGAAGGCCTCGTTGATCTCGACGAGGTCGATCTCGTCGATGGTGAGCCCGGCCCGGCCCAGTGCGGCCCGCGAGGCCTCGACCGGCCCGAGCCCCATGATCTCGGGGTCGAGCGCGCTCACGCCCGATGACACGATGCGGGCCAGCGGGGTGATGCCGAGCGCCGCAGCGCGGGTGTCGCTCATCACGACCACGGCGGCCGCACCGTCGTTGAGCGGGCACGCGTTGCCCGCAGTGATGCGACCGTCCGGGCGGAACACGGGCTTGAGCTGGCTCAGCTTCTCGACGGTCGTGCCGTCGCGCGGACCGTCGTCGGTGGAGACCACCGTGCCGTCCGGGGTGGTGACCGGCGTGATCTCCCGCTCGAAGAACCCGTTGCGCTGCGACTCCACCGCTCGCTGCTGCGAGAGCGCGGCGAACTCGTCCATGCGCTCGCGCGGCACGCCCGTGAACTCGGCCACGTTCTCAGCGGTCTCGCCCATGGCGATGTAGATGTCGGACAGCCCGGCGGCCGGCGGCGACCACGGTCCCTGCCCGCCCTCGGCCCGCAGGGCCGTGCGGGCCATGGCCTCGTCGAACCCGTGGTTCTTCGTGTCGGGGTGGCCGTCGGCCCGGCCCTTCGGGAACCGGCTCACGCACTCGACGCCGGCGGCCACGAACACGTCGCCCTCGCCCGCCCGGATGGCGTGGGCGGCCATGCGGATCGTCTGCAGCGAGGAGGAGCAGTAGCGGTTGACCGTGGCGCCCGGGACCGTCGGCAGTCCGGCCAGCAGGGCCACGACGCGGGCCATGTTGTAGCCGTGCTCGCCCGCGGGCTGGGCGTTGCCGAGCATGAGGTCCTCGATCTCGGCGGGGTCGAGGTTCGGCACCTTGTCGACCGCGGTGCGCACGACGAGGGCCGCGAGGTCGTCGGGGCGGCAGTCGACGAGCGACCCCTTCATGGCCCGACCGATCGGGGTGCGGGCAGTGGCGACGATGACGGCCTCGGGCATGGTCCCTCCGGGTGCTCGCGCCCGGACTCCCCGGGGCTCGGTGGTTCTAGCGCAGCCCGACGGCGCGGTGCGCACCACCGCCGGTGTGACCGATGTCCGGGGCGGTGGGCGGCGGGGAACGCCGGGTTAGCCTCGGGACATGGCCCGCGTCCTCGTGGTCGACGACGAACCCGACATCCGCACGCTCGTGCGGATCGCGCTCGAACGGGCGGGCGGCCTCGAGGTCGAGGCGGTCGGATCGGGCGCGGCGGCGATCGAGGCGATCGAGGCGGCGGCGCCCGAGGTCGTGCTGCTCGACGTCATGATGCCGGGGCTCGACGGCCTCGCGACCCTCGAGCGCATCCGGGACCTGCCCGCGGGAGCCGGCCTGCCCGTGGTCTTCCTCACCGCCCGGGCCCAGCAGCACGAGGTCGAGGGGTACCGGGCCGCCGGTGCGCGCTCGGTGATCGTCAAGCCCTTCGAACCTCGCACCCTCGTCGACGAGGTACGCACGATCCTGGACGAGGCCCGATGAGCTGGGCACGACGGACCGTCGATCCCGCCTCGGTGGCCCTGAGCGACGGCGAGCTCCTCGCCCACATCGGCGCGGTGCACGGCGAGTTCCTCGAACGGCCGCGACCCGAGTTCTTCGAACGCCTCCTCGATCGGCTCCTCGCCATCACGAACAGCGAGTACGGCTTCCTCGGCGAGGTGCTCCACGACGAGGCCGGCGCGCCCTTCCTCAAGACCTACGCGCTCACGAACCTCGCGTGGGACGACGCGACCCTCGCCCTCTTCCGCGAGCAGGCCGCCAAGGGCCTCGAGTTCCACAACCTCGAGACGCTGTTCGGACGATGCCTCGTCACCGCCGAGCCGGTCATCGCCAACGACGCGGCCCACGACGCCCGCCGGGCCGGGATCCCGACCGGCCACCCGCCCCTCGACGCGTTCCTCGGCATGCCCCTGCACCACGGGGGCGCCTTCATCGGCATGCTCGGGCTCGCCAACCGACCCGAGGGCTACGACGAGGCGCTGCTCGCCCGGCTCGAACCGGTCTTCTCGGCGCTCGCCGCGGTCGTGCGCGCGCACCGGGCCGAGATGGCCAAGGCCGAGGCCGAGGCGGAGCTGAGCCGCATGCGCGACGAGCTCATCGGCACGGTGAGCCATGAGCTGCGCACCCCGCTCGCCGCGATCACCGGCTCGTTGGCCCTCCTCTCCGAGGCGGGAACGCTCGCGTCCGACGACGCCGAGCTCATCACGATGGCCGAACGCAACGCGGCCCGGCTCCGCTCGGGGGCCCAGGCGCTCGAGGTCGCCCCGGTCGACGTCGCCGAGGTCGTTGTCGCGGCCGCCGAGGCGCTCGGCCCGCTCGCCGCGCAGGCCGGGGTGACGGTCGCCATCACCGCCGAGCCCGCGGTCGCCTCCGTCGATCCGCAACGGATCGAGCAGGTCGTGACGAACCTCCTCGGCAACGCCATCGACTTCTCGCCCGCAGGTGCGCGCGTCGGGGTCTCGGTGCGCCCGGAGGCCGATCACCTGGTGATCGCCGTGCGCGACGAGGGCCCGGGCATCGACCCGGCGCTCCACGAGGCCATCTTCGAGCCGTTCCGTCAGGCGGACCAGTCGATGACCCGCACGGTGGGTGGCACCGGGCTCGGACTCGCGATCGTGCGCCTCGCGGTCGAGCAGCACGGTGGTTCGGTGACCGTCGACTCCTCACCCGGTCAGGGCGCGACCTTCACCGTTCGGCTCCCTCGCGGCGATGGTCGCTGACGGCATCATCGGCCGGGTCGACGCAGCGATCCGGGCCCGACGGTCGCAGGTGCAGGCGCGCACCCAGGACCTCGTCGATGCTGCGCTCGACCGCGTGTTCGCCGAGCCGCTCTCGGTCCCCGACGGTGCGACCGCGCGCAACCTGCTCGCCGATGACCGTCTCGTCGTCGACTCGGCTGAGGTGGGGCAGCGGCTCTCGCGCTTCGCAGTCGTGGCCGCGCCGATCGCGCTGTCGGTCTGGCGTCGGGTCGGCCCGGCCGCCCGGGTCGCCGGCCGGGTCACGCCGGGCGGACGGGGTGTGAGGCTGGCGCTCGCGGCCGTACCGGCCACCACTGCTCTCGTCGGCTCGGCCCGGCACGGGGTCCACGAACTCCAGGTGCTCGCCTCGCTCCTCGTCGCGCGTCTGCGGACCGCGGGCCTGCCCGCTGACCGAGGACTCGTGCGGGCGGTGACGGTCAGCGTCTACCTCGACCCGACCCGGCCGCCCGATCTCGACACGCGGGTCACCACCTCCTCGGCAGCCCTCGCGCGCCGGTGGATCCTGCGCACGATCCCCTGGTGGTTCCACAACACCGAACGCCGGACGGAGCGGCGGGTCCGCGCGATCGAGCGGCTCGATCTCCAGCGGCTCCACGACACGTGGCGGGCCTCGACCGTGATCGACGTCTGAGCGGTGGTCGCCGCCTTCCTCATCGCCTTCGGCGTCGTGTTCGTCGCCGAGCTCGGCGACAAGAGCCAGCTCATGGTGCTCACGCTCGCCACGCGGTTCCCCGCGCTCAAGGTGCTCCTCGGGATCACGGTCGCCACCGCGCTCATCCACCTCATCAGCGTGCTGGTCGGGGGCGCGGTCGCCGAGGTGCTGCCGACCCGGCTCATCACGGTGCTCGCCGGCCTCGCGTTCATTGCGTTCGGCATCTGGACGCTGCGCAGCGAGGACGACGGGGACGACGACCCGGAGGTCGCCGGGGGTCGATCACCGCTCGTCGCCGCGACCATCGCGTTCTTCCTCGCCGAGCTCGGCGACAAGACGATGCTCGCCTCCATGACGCTCGCCGCGCGCAACGGGATCGTCGGTACCTGGATCGGGGCGACTGCGGGCATGGTCGCCGCCGATGCCATCGCGGTGGTCGTCGGTGCCGCCCTCGGCCGTCGCCTGCCCGAACGGGCGATCCGAGTCGTTGCGGCGCCGCTGTTCCTCGCGTTCGGAGCGGTCCTCATCGTCGAGGGTCTGCGGGGCTGACCGCCGACCCTCGACGAGCGAGGTGTCAGCCCTTCGACATCCCGAGGAGCTGGTGGTACCCGGCGTTGATCTGCACCGGCTTCTGGCTGCCGGGTCGACCGTTCGGTCCGGGGAGGTTCGGGCCGATCACGCCCTTGACCTTCGTGCTCGCAGCGACGTAGGTGTCGTTGTACCCGAACCACAGGGCCGAGACTTCGCTCGACATGTGCCGGAACAGCGAGGCGTAGATGGCCTTGCGCTTCACCGGGTCGGTCTCGACCCGGCCCTGCTCGAAGCCCGAGTCGATGACGGGGTCGGCCAGCTTGCCGAAGTTCACCGGTGAGCCCGTGTGGAACCAGATGTAGAGGGTGTCCGGGTCGGAGCCCGGGTAGTTGCGCCACAGGAACGCGTCGGTCTTGCCGGCGAGCGCGAGGTTGATGATCTGGGCCTCGTCCACCGGGGCCGGGAGGTTCACGGTGATGCCGAGTTTGCGGGCTTGCCGCTTCACCTCGGCCCCCACATCCTGGACGCCCGGGTCGAAGGTGGTCTGGAGGTCGAACGCGAACTCCCCGCCATGATCGGCCTTGTAGGCCGCGACCAACTTCTTCGCCTTGGCCACGTTGGTCTTCGGGAAGCCGGATCGCTTCGAGTAGCCGAGCACCTTCGAGTCGACGACCTGCTGGGCGATCTCGCCCTCGCCCTGGTTCGCGAGGACGTTGAGCGACTGGAGGTCGAGTCCCATCGCGAGCGCCTTGCGTGCGCTGGGGTCATCGAACGGCGGACGTTGGGTGTTGAAGAGGATGTTGTTGATGTCCCGGAAGCCCGGCTTGTTCTTCAGCACGGTCACGCCCGCGACCGACCGGGCGGTCCGGGCGTTCTTGCCTCCGCCGAAGAAGGTGATGTCGAACTGGCCGCCCTCGAGGCCGTTGATGCGCTGGGTCGTGTTGCCCTGCACCTTGAACGAGATGCGGTTGAGGAGCGGGTAGCCCTTGCGCCAGTAGTCCGGGTTGCGCACCACGGTGATGTCGCCGGTGGACGGGTCGTAGGAGTCGAGCTTGAACGGCCCGCTGCCGATGATGTTCGTCTCGCAGTTCGCCGAGGTCAGCTGGGCCGGAGCGGCGATGGCGGTGCGGCCGGCGGAGAAGAGGAACGCCGGGAACGCTGGCCACGGCTGCTTGATCCGCACGACGACCGTCTTCGAATCCGGGGCGCTCACGTCGCTCACCGGTGCGTAGAGGAACTGCAGGAGCAGGCCCTTGCGCCATGCGTCGATGTTCTGCTTCACCGCCGCGGCATCGACCGGGGTGCCGTCGGCGAAGGTCACGCCGTCGCGCAGCCCGATGGTCCACTCGTCGAAGGTGGCGTTCGGCGTCACCGACTTCGCGAGGTAGGGCACGTACTCGCCCTTGTCGTTCGGCACGGTGAGCGTGTCGTAGAGGCTCTGGGTGACCATGATGCCCGAGGCGCTCAGCTGGGCCCGGGGGATGCAGAACGAGGTGGTCTTGCCCGGGATCGCGTAGACGATCGATCCGCGCTTGGGCTTCGCGGCTGCGCCGGCTGCGGGCGTGAGCAGGGCGAGCCCGGTCGCTGCGGCCAGGACGGCGGCCGTGGCGGTCAGCGCACGGTGGCGGATCGGTCGGTGCATGGTTCCCCCCGGATGGATGGTCAGGTCGTGGATTCTTGCCGGTCCGCGGTGCGGCGCGCGGTCAGGTGGCGCGCGCGGTGCGGTCGATGGTCGCCGCGAGCTCGGCGTGGCCGGCCTCCTGCACGAAGTGGCCGGCCCCCTCAATCGTCCCGTGCTCGGAGCGGGCCGCCCCGGGCACGTGCTCGATGAAGTACCGCTGGCCGTGTCCGGTGAGCGGGTCGGGCGTGCCGTAGCGGGTGGCGAAGGGCTTGTCCCAGCGGTCGAGCACGTCCCAGGCCGCGAGCATGAGGTGCGCGGCCTCCATGTCGGGCGAGGTCGGCACGAGCGACGGGAACACCCGCGCACCGGCCTGGTGCTCCCGGTTGGGGAATGGCGCGTCGTAGGCCGCGCGCTCGGCCTCCGTGAGCCCGTCGGGCAGGATCGACGCGACCATCCGACCGCACTCGAGGATCTCGAGACCGGCCACGTGGTCCTGCCAGGCCCGGAAGGCGCCGGTCTGCTCCTTGAACTTCCGGGCGAGGATCCCGTTGCCGATGACGATGGCCCGCACCCGGTCGGCCCGCTGGGTCACGACAGCCAGGCCGACGAGGCTGCCCCAGTCCTGCCCGAAGAACACCGCGCCGTCCGGTACGACCGCGTCCCACCACGCGCCCATCCAGGCGACGTGCGCGGCGTACGTGTACGCGCCATCGGCGGTGGGTTGGTCGGAGCGCCCGAATCCGATCTGGTCGGGGACGAGCACGCGGTACCCGAGGTCGAGCAGGTCGCGCACCATGTGGCGGTGGAGGTAACCCCAGGTCGGTTCGCCGTGGAGCATCACGACCGGCGTGGCGTCGCTCGGTCCCTCGTCGATGTACGCCACCGAGAGCGTTGCCACCTCGGGCACCGTCGGCCCGGCGGGTACGAGCACCTCACGGCGCGCGTACGGCCAGTCGGGGAGGCCGACGAAGCGGTCGTCGCCGGCCCGCACGACGGCCGGAGAACTATTGACAGTCACGGTGTCAACAGTAACGCCGACCGGTCGCGCCCGCCACCTCGTCGCGTAGCCTGCGCGGGTTCCCGACGAGAGGTCATACCGTGCTGCGTACCGTTCGAACCCGGGTCCTCGCCGCCTCGCTCGCGACGGCGCTCGGCGCAACCGGCCTCGTGGTCGCGACCGCGACGCCGCTCGCCGCGAAGGCGGCCGACTGCCGTCCGCCGTCCGGTTGGGACGCAGTGCAGGCGCCTGCAGTCGACGGTTCCTCCTACCGGCACACCCTCACCTCGTTCGACGGTACGAGGATCAACCTGAACTGGTTCCCCAACGCTGGGGCCTCCGCGGCGTCGCCGATGCCGACGGTCCTCATGGGCCCGGGCTGGGGCCAGGCGGGCGACACCAACGTCAACGCCACGGGCATCCTCGGCGCACCGCTCAGCATCGGTGCGCTCTGGCAGGCCGGGTACCACGTGGTCACCTGGGACCCGCGCGGCTTCGGGCAGTCGGGCGGCCGGGCCACGGTCGATGCCGCGGCGTTCGAGGGGCGCGACGTGCGTCAGATCATCTCGTGGGTCGCACAGCAGGAGGGCGTCGCCGTCGATTCGGCCGGCGACCCGCGCCTCGGCATGGTCGGCGGCTCGTACGGCGGTGGCATCCAGTACGTGGTCGCGGCCACCGACTGCCGGGTCGACGCCATCGTCCCGCTCATCGCCTGGAACTCCCTCGTCACGAGCCTCGGCAAGTCCGGAACCCCGAAGGCCGGGTGGAGCCAGATCCTCATCAACGCCTCGGCCGGCGGCCGCGTCGACCCGCGGGTGACGCGGGCGAACCGTGAGCAGCTCGCCACCGGTCGCGTGAGTCCGGCGACGGTGGAGTTCTTCCGCACCCGCGGACCCGGCGGCCTCGTGTCCCGCATCCACCAACCGACGCTCATCATCCAGGGGACCGTCGACAACCTGTTCACGCCATCCGAGGCGGTGGCGAACCACCGCCTCATGCGCGGCACCGCACGGCCGCTCGCCATGGCCTGGTACTGCGGGGGTCACGGCACCTGCCTCACCGACCCGGGCGGGGTCGACCCGGGTGCACTCTCGGTCGCCTGGATGGACCGGTTCGTCAAGCGTGACCGCAGCGCCGCGGTCGTCGAGGGCTTCGAGTTCGTCGACCAGCGCGGCGTGGTGCTCCGGGCCTCGAAGTTCCCGCCCGCCGCAGGTCCCGCAGTGACTGCCCGCGGTGCGGGAGCGATCCCGCTCCAGGCCGACGGCGGGTCCGGTCCGCCCGCCGTGCAACCGGCCGGGGGCGGCCCGAACGCAGTGGTGGACTCGATCGCCTGGCGGATCACGCCGGGTCCGGCCCCGGTGGCCGTCCGGGTGCCGATCGCGGTCGCCCGTCCAGCGACCGTCGTCGGCTCGCCGCGGCTCACCATGACGTACGCAGGCACCACGCCGGCCTGCACGCGTCTGCGGCGGGTGTTCGCCCAGATCGTCGACACCGCGAGCGGTGTCGTCGTCGGGAACCAGATCACCCCGGTGCCCGTCCGCCTCGACGGGCGTCGTCACCGGGTGAGCCTGCCCCTCGAGGCGATCGCGTACTCCGCGACGCCGGAGTCGCGGCTCGAGCTCCAGATCGTAGGGAACTCGACGGCCTACACGGAGCCCTGCCTCGGTGGGCGCCTCAGGGTGACCGAGGCTGAAGTGCGGCTGCCGACCGCGACGGGTCTGCGCGAGGTGTCCGCGGGGTAGGCGCGCGAACGGATCCGGACGCGACACGCGGCCCGGTCGCCGTGGCGTCCGGGCCGCGTGCCTCGCTCCGGCAGGAGACGGTCGGGCTAGAAGAGCGGGTCGGGCTCGAGCTGGTAGGTCGAGGACCCGAAGCCGAGGATCAGCGCGAAGATCACGCTGAGGAACACGAGGCCGAGGCCGAAGCCGATGCCGTGTCCGAACGCCTTGGCGAGATCGAAGAACGTGATGATGAGCAGGATCGCCGCGAGGATCGCGATGAGGCCCGTCACCACCTGGATCACCGCAGCCGCGTCGGAGGGTGCGCCGCCGACGATCAGCCCGATCGTGATGACGACGGCCCACCACATGGGTCGCTTCACCAACTTCACGAGCACGAAGAGGTTGAGGATCGGGATGATCGAGGCCCAGCCGCGTTGGCCGGCCTTCGTGAAGATCTTCCAGTGCGCGATCACGATCAGGATGTAGAGCACGAGCGCGAGCACAGCGATGAGCATGGTTTCCCCCTTGTCGCCCGCACGTCGGGCGGCCAGGGCCAGATGTTGCCAGTGTTGCTCGTGTTATTGGTGGATACCCGTGCGGATCAGGCGTTCGGCCCGGTCCTGGGGCCTCCGGACCCACGGCGGGACTCGTCCCCGGACCCCGGTTCGAGCCACCGGACCGTCCAGGGCAGGAGCACGGCGAGGCCACAGACGCCGGCGAACACCACGGTGGCCCCGATGAGCCGGTGGTCGTCGGCGAGCACCACCGTGACCCCGCCCCCCACGACGAGGGCGATCCCGGTGAGTGCGGCGAAGGCTCGACCGAGCCGTTGCTCGTTGAGCGCCCCGGCGGCCGCGGCGGCTCGCCCGCGCACCCGGTCGAGCGCGCGTTCGGCCCACGCGAACTCGGTGGCGAGGATGACGAGCCCGATGACGCAGACGAGCACCCCGGGCCCGGGCAGCACGAGCATCGCGAGGCCGGCACCGACGAACGCCACACCGACCGCGAGCACGACGAGCCGCCTCACGCTCCGGGCGATCCAGCGCAGCCAGTCGACGGGGGAGTGCAGGTCGGCCATCAGGCAGCGTCCGCGCGCATGGCCTCGAGGCGCGCGATGCGCTCCTCCATCGGTGGGTGGGTGAGGAACAGCCGTCCGAACTCGACCTTGCGCCCGCTGAGGGGGTTCACGATGTACGCGGTCGCCTGCTGGGGGGAGACGTCCATCGGGATGGCGGATGACGCGGCGTCGAGTCGTCGCAGCGCACGGGCCAACGGCATCGGATCACCGAGGATCTCGGCGCCGCCCCGATCCGCCTCGAACTCACGGGCCCGGCTGAGTGCCATCTGCAGCACGCTCGCCGCCATCGGGGCGAGGATCGCGGTCAGCAGCAGCACGATCGGGTTGGGGGAATCCTCGTCGTCGCCCCCGCCGAACATCCCGGCCCAGAGCGCCATGTTGGCGAGGAACGAGATGGCGGTGGCCACGGCCGCGGCGACTGAGCCGATGAGGATGTCCCGGTGCTGCACGTGCGCCAGCTCGTGCGCGAGCACGCCGCGTACCTCGTCACTCGGGCACTGCTGCAGCAGGCCCTGGGTGACCGCAACCGCGGCGTGAGCCGGATTTCGGCCGGTCGCGAACGCGTTCGGCTGCGGCGACGGGGCCACGTAGACCCGCGGCATCGGCAACCCGGCCCGCTGCGCGAGGTCGCGCACCGTCGCCACGAGTTCGGGTGCGTCGGCTTCGCTGACCTCGATCGCCCCGGCGGCTCGGATCGCGAGGCGATCCGAGAACCAGTAGGAGCCACCGACGATGGCGAGACCGAAGAGCAGGCCGATCGTCGCGCCGCCGCGGCCTCCGAGCATCGAGCCGACGGCGACGAAGAGGCCGCCGATCGCCCCGAGCAGAATGGTGGTCTTCAGGGTGTTCTTGAACGCCATGGGGTACTCCTCGGCTCCGGGTGGTCACGGTGCCGAAGGTCTCTCCCGCCGTGTGGCGACCGGTGTGCCGGGACCCGGAGGCCCGTGATGACGGCAGCACCGCGTGGGGATACTCCCCTCCGGTATGTCGGACCGCAGGATACCGGGTCGACATGGACCTGGGGGAGCGCGCTTGCGGTCGGCACCCTCAGGAGGTCGGGTTCGGAGGTGGGTAATCTCCAGACCGTGCGCTCGCCGGAGCGCCCAGACTGTTGGGGGTCCACCGTGGGCAGGGTGCACAGGTTCGTCGCGGTCGTCGCCGTGTGCAGTGCGGCAGGGATCGGTGCGGCCATCGGTCCGGCGTCCGGTTCCGTCGTGCTGGTGGGCGACCGGTCCTTCACGCCGGGTTCGACCGTTGCGGGCGCAGAGACCGGGATGGTGTTCACCGGCACCGGCCCCGTCTCAATCTTCGGCGGCACCGACATCCGGTTCCGGTTCCCGCCTGGCGCGGTCGTGGCGCACGCCGACACGCGCCCCGGTGTGCCGCCGAGCCCCATCGCCAACCGTCCGACCGATGGTGATGTCGTCGGCAGCTACAACCTCACCTCGGCGTTCAACTACGCCGGGTGCGGCGTTCCGTTCAGCCGGATCTACCGGTTCGTCTGGCACGAATCGACCTGGAACGGCACGGCCGATCCTCGGAAGGTCGCGGAGTTCGGCGTGGAGTACGAGACATCACCGGGTCAGTGGTTCGACTACAGCCCATACGGCATCCACTTCGACATCCTCCTCACGGGAGAGGTCGGTGGGCAGCCGACGTACGAGACACTCGTTCCCACGACAGGGACGGCCGGCTTCTTCTGCGACGGTGCCTCCTTCCGGCAGACCTCCCACTTCACGGCCCCGCTGGGCAAGGCGCTCATGCGTAACCCTGCCCTCCCCGGTACCTACCCGATGTGTGCGAGTTGGGTGACGAACTCCGGCGAGCCGCTCGAGTACTGCAACGAGGTGACCTTCGACGCGCCGACCGACGAGAGTTCGGCCCTCGTCGATCCGCCCGCGTGCACGATCACCGGTACGGAGGGGGCTGACGTGCTGCGGGGCACGACGGGCGACGACGTCATCTGCGGCCTCGGCGGGGATGACCGCATCATCGCCGGCGACGGTGCTGATGTGGTGATTGCCGGTGATGGGGCCGATCGCGTGTCCGGCGGGCCGGGCGACGACGTCATCGACGCCGGCTCGGGCGGCGACGCCGTCAACGGTGGCGCCGGCAACGACTCGATCCTCGGGGGCGACGGCATCGATGTCCTCAACGGCGCGGGCGGGAACGACACGGTGATCGGGGGTGCCGGCGACGACCGCGAGGGTGGTGGTGCAGGCGACGACCAACTCGGAGGTGGACCTGGCGCCGATCGCATCGTGATGGGGCCGGGCGATGATCGCGCCTACGGTGGCTCGGGCGCCGACTTCGTGAATGGCGGCGGCGGGAACGACGTGGTCTCGGGCGGCGACGGTCCCGACGCGCTCTCCGGCGCCGTCGGCAGTGACCTCGTCTATGGCGGGCCCGACGTCGACACGTGCAGCGCTGAGCCGCTCGTCGACTACGGGCTCCTGCTCGACTGCTGAGCGGCCTTCTCATAGCGGTCGCCGATTGCTGGCGCCCTCGGCAGGATTCGAACCTGCGACGCACGGTTTAGGAAACCGATGCTCTATCCCCTGAGCTACGAGGGCGGGGATGACGCGGAACTTGCCGTGAAACTCCCGAGCGGGCGGTGTTCCGGTCGGTGGAGACGGTACTCGCGGGCCCTTGAGGGCCTCCGCGCTCGTATGAATTCATACGGACGCTCTGGGTCGGCGAGGGCCAGTGGGTGTGGGCTTGGAGCCGGGAGGGAGGGCCCGTCAGGCCGCGAGGCCGACGGGGTCCGGCAGGATCCCGGGTGGGATCCCGTTGCGCCAGATGCAGGAGAGGTCACCGCCGGTGCGTATGTGCCAGGCGAGTCCGGCTTTGAGGTTTTGGGCGAGCTGGTAGCCGTTCGCGTTGAAGCGTTGGGCGGTGAGGCCGACGGTGCGCTGGCGTCGCCCGATGAGGTGGTTCTTCCAGTGGGCGTTGGTGGACTCGACGCCCACGCGGAGTCCGTAAAAGGTGCGGAACTCGGGGTCGGCTTGGCTCACGTGCGAAAGCCCACGACCTCAGATGGGCATCACCGGAAGTGCTTCGCCCATCTCGCCGGGCCCGTCGCCGACCCAATAGTCCATACCAACCAAGCGAGCGTCGAGCCACTGCGAGCCGAGCACAAAAGCCCCCCAACACTTCACCGCGTGGTCATCAAACAGCACACAAGTGGGGCCTTCGCCTGCAACGATTCGAACCGGAGTACGGGAGTCTCCGAGGTCAACGACGGGAAGGAGATCGCCCATCTCGCCGGGCCCGTCACCGCGGTCGAGCGAGTCACCAAGCCCGAGCTGACCTGCTTCGTTCAAGCCCCAGCACTTCACTGTCCAGTTGTCGAGGATCGCGCAGTTATGTACATCGCCGACGGCAAGTTGCCGGACTGAACGTCCTGTGCCGAGGTTCACCTCGGGGAGGTCGTCACCCATTTCGCCCGGATCGTCGCCCCGGTCACGTTCTCCTCCGAGCCCGAGCACGCCTGCCCAGCCTTCTCCCCAGCATTTCACGGTCGCGTTGTCGAGGAGTGCGCAAATGTGGCCTGACCAACCAATACCTAGATCTGTGACGGTTCGCCCCGAGCCGACATCAATGCTTGGAAGAGCGTCTCCCATTTCGCCGAGCGCGTCACCTCGCGTCGCGGTGTCGCCCTGTCCGAGTTGCCCGGAGTCGTTTACGCCCCAACATTTCAGCGTGGCGTCGTCGAGAATCGCGCACGAGTTGTCGCCACCAACGGCGATCTTCACTGCCGATCGGCCTGTTCCGAGGTCAACCGGAGGAAGGTTGTCGCCCATTTCGCCTGGGTCATCGCCGCGATTCGCGGTGTCGCCGATGCCAAGTTTTCCACCGTTCGCACCCCAGCACTTGACCTCTCCATCGTCAAGTAGCGCGCAGGAGTGGTTCGCGCCGGTTGCGATCTGCACTGCTTGATGCGCGGAGCCAAGGTCAACCGCAGGCAGGTCATCGCCGAGTTCGGCAAGGTCGTCCCCGCGGTAACTTGTATCGCCGAGCCCCAATTGCCCCGCGATATTTGAGCCCCAACACTTCACGGATCCGTTGTCAAGCAGTGCGCAAGCAGAGTCGTAGCCTCCGCTGAGTTGGATTGCTCGACGTCCTTCTCCGAGATCAATCGTGTAGAGGTTGCCGCCCAGCGAAGCCTGATCGGTCGGCTGAACGTATCCAGCGTTCAGAGCGTAGAGGCCCCAGCACTTCACCACGCCGTCGCCGCCGAGTGCGCATGCGTGGTAACCGCTGGCATCAAGCGATGTTGGTGATATCGACGTGCCGAAATGGGCGGAAACCTCGACTATCCCGTCTTGGTAAATGTCGCACGGTCCGTAGCCGATGCATCCGCCGCCGATCCATCCTTGGAAGACCGACCCCGGTGCGGCGGATGCCGTGAGGCGAACCTTGACGACTGACGCAAGGGCCGTAGAGCAGACTGAGCCGCAATCGATGCCAACGGTGGAGCTCAAGATTGTCCCGGCACCAGGACCAGTCTTATGCACGGCGAGCGTCAGGGAGTGCGGTGTGCCCCCGAACTCAGCGACCACGGTTCGAGCGCGATCCATGGAAACTTGGCAGGGTTCTGTACCGCTGCATTCAGGTGTGGTCCAGCCGAGAAACGTCGAACCGGAGCTGGCAATAGCTCGCAGCGTTACCAATTGACCTTCAGGAACGGCGAGGTCACACGTCCCTGACCACGAGTTGATTGCGTCACCTTCACAGTCGATCTGGCCGTAGGCGCGGTTTGGATCGCTCAGAACCTTGCCTGTCCCAACTCCGCTGAATCCGACCGTGAGTCCCGGAGTCCCCTTGCAGGTTTTTGACCATTTCGAGCCGTCGGACCAACGAAACCAGCCGTCTGCCGTCACGGTGAAGGCGTTGATCCGGAATACGAACGCCCCGGGCCCTAGGTCGGAGCAGTTGGGAAGCGAGGTGAATACCACGAATGCGCGGTCAGTGCCTTCGGTCTGTGTTGGTACAAGTGTCCAGCCACTCAGGCCGCCCCCTACTACCTGAGGCGGAGAGATCGGCCCTGTGGCGGGGAGCGTGGGAGCGCTGATAAGTAGGGGCTCGGGCGCGGCGTTGCCGATTAGCCGGATTGACGTGAACCGCTTCGGGAAGCCGGCGACGGAAGTGCCGAGCCCCGAATTGACTCCGCATTCGGCGTCTTGGCCTTGCATTGTCGAAATACAAGGCCACGAAGTTTGGGGCCAGCGCGCGTCGCAGAAGTTGTTGCCGCACACGGAGTACGCGTCGATGCTGAACCCAGGCGTAAAGACCCGCAGGCCTATGAGTCCAGAAGCCGGGACCCTCGGGACGAGGAATTCACCTCGGTATGTGCCGTTACGGGGAGTCCCGCTCGCCAGCACTGGCGCCACGCTGAGGTAAACACCATCAACAGCGTTCCCGGTTACATCGGCGTTGTGTGTCGGCGACGTAGAAGAGAATTCGGCAAGAGAAAACTTCGTTGCACCGACCCCATTGAAGTCAATGACATGCGCTGCGACGGTCACGCGATACCCGCCAACAGTCTGCTCTACGGAATGCTCGACCGAGTCGATGACTGCTCCATATGCGCACGCGATGCTGATGTTGCTGCCTTCCGAGCACGCTGCCGCGCCTGACCCCGGGAGTGCGGCGTCGAGCCATCCACCGTCAAATCCGTCGTCTCCGGCGCCGCCGCTCATCGTGTCTGCACCGGGCCCGCCGCTGAGGACGTCGATCCCATCGGATCCGGCGATGGTGTCGCTTCCGGCGCCACCATCCAGGGTGTCGTTTCCTGGTCCGCCGCTCACCTTGTCGGCGCCCCCACCACCGGAGAGATCATCATCACCGGTTGAGCCGGAGATCCTGTCGAGGCCTGCTTCGCCGTCAACGGTGTCGTCACCGGCGCCGGTGTTGACGGTGTC